>NZ_JBIWMX010000078.1:0-11687 GCF_044766925.1 Nocardia sp. NPDC101769
CACGGATTCGCCTCGCTGCAGACCTCCGGCGGGTTCCAGTGGACCGCGGATCCGGAGGTCAGCTTCGACTGGATGATCAACTTCATCGACCGTGGACTGCGCATCGGCGCGAATCCGCAGGGCGACAGTTGATTTCGTGATATCCGCCCTGCCCGCTCCCCACATAGCCAGCACCCCGACTTCGCAACACGCTTTTCGACACGGCATCCGAACCCCAATCCTGCCGATTCACGTTCGGGTGCCGTGGTGTTGGAAAACGATTTACGAACGCCTCATCAAGGCCCACTCCGGCTGCATCAACGGCGGTTCATCCGGGCGGCGAGCATCGCCATGGTCAGCACATCCCAGGTGCGGCCGGTGATCGACTGGCCGTGTTTGCCGTCCTCGTCCCAGGCGACGGCGGCGGCCCAGGCGTGTTCGGCGATGGCGACCGGGTGCCGGAATCCGGCTTCGCGGGCCAGCTCGCTCACGTCGTGCAAGAAGCCGTCGGCGATGGCTTGGGCGCGGCTGTAGGTGTGGATAACTTTCCAGCCAGTGGCATCGGTGTTCATGGTTTCCTTTGCGGTAGAGGGTGTTTCGGGGGGGTTGGTGACCGGCGCGCCGTGGTGGTGCTCGGGTGCGCCGGTCGGGCCGGTTCATCCCTGGGTGTCCTGGGCGGCGATGGCGTCGCGGTAGACGGTGGCGGCGTGTTCGGCAGCGTCCCAGGGGATGTGCCGTTGGGTGGCTCCCTCGATGTCGAGGCGTTTGACGGTGCGGTAGCTGCTTGCGCCGAGGGCCAGGGTGCGGACTTCGATGGTGGGGACCGGCACGTATCGCAAGTCGGCGTCGGTGGCGGTGAAAGTCCAGCCGCTCAGGTGGGCCAGCGTCAGCAGGTGGGCGGTTCCATTAGCGGCGGTGAACCGCCACGAACTCGACGCGATGCCCTGGTGGAACTCGATCGGGGTTGTCATAGCGGGTTGCTTTCTCTTACAGTGAGGCGGCAAAGGCCCGAGCTAGATAGCGACTAGCTCGGGCCTTGCCTGCTGTTATTGGGTTGTCCGGTCGGCTCAAATGCGGGACTGGAGGGTGACCGCGCGGAGGAACTCGCCCCGGTCCTGCCCGAACAGGGTCGGGATATGCCGGTTGAGTGCGCCGGTCAGCGCGAGCGGCGCGGGGTGCAGGGTGTGGCCTTCGCGGGAACCGAAAGGGTGATCCCATTCGGTGACGGCGGCGGCGCTCATGCGGCAATCGACGTACCACAGACGTTCGCCGCTCAGCCGAGACACGAAACTGATCGATCCGTCGGCATGCTGGACGGTGCCCAGCCACCCGGAGAACCCGAACGGGCGCGAGTCCTGGGGAGAAAGCACGCTGTCGGCAAGGTCGGTGAAGCTGAACGAACGGGCGGAAATGATGCGGTAATCCATTGTGGTGGTTGTCCTTTCGAGCTTTCCGGTTAGAGGAGTGCGCCGGTGCGTCCGGCGGCGCGGCCGCGCGCGTCGGCCAGGCCGTGGCGGATGGCGCGGCCGCTGTCGCACAGCGGGCCGGTGTTGGGGTTGGGCACTCCGCCGCCGGGGCAGCAGGTCTCGCACGTCTCGTTGTGGGCGTGCAGTGCGTCGATGTACTTGGTGACGGTTCCGGTGAACGCCATAGCGTTTCGTCTCCTTGAGGTGAGCGGCCCCGGCCCGGCTGGATAGCGACCAGCCGGGCCGGAACCGAATCGAGTGGTTGGTCAGGGGTTGGTGGGCGCGTCGGTGACGGCCCGCAGGTAGCGGCGGGCGATCAGGATGGCCGACGCGGGGCAGGTCTTGACCTCGCCGAGTTGCTGGCCGTGGGCGGTTTCGACCCAGTACCAGGGGTCGGGCTGCCCTTCGGGGTGGCTGGTGTAGACGGTGGCGGTGAAGTTGCCGCGCCGCAGGATGCGGTAGGGCTGCACTCCGGGAATGTGTTCGCTGCCTGCCATTTCGTGTTCCTTTCGGGTTAGGCGAGGATGGTGGCGGTGAGGGTGCCGTAGTTGTTGCGGCGCAGGATCAGCGAGTAGTGCGCGGCGGTGAGGACACCGGCGGACATCGTTGTGATGCGGATCGTGATGCGGCGGATTTCGCGCGGCCCGACCGGAACCATGGCCGCGACGGCGGCTGTGAGTACCTGGGCGCGGGTCTCGGCCGGGATGGCGTTCTCGATCCATGCTTTGCCGACGGCCAAGCGGTGGCTTCGGGCGTGGTCGGTGATGTCGACCAAGGCGAATTGCATTGCGCGACTGTTCCTTTCCGGTTGTTGGGCTGCCTGTGTTCAGGCGGCGTAGTGGTCGGGGTAGCCGGTGAAGCCGGTCAGCTCGGCGGGCAGCAGGTAGACGGCGCTTTCGCTGTGGCGGTGGCACGCGGCCGGGACCGGCCCTTGGTAGGTGCCGGTGTGCGCTGACCACACCGGGCTCCCGGCCGTGGTGGCGGTTGTGGCGTAGACGGTGACCAGTCCGGCGTCCTGCAAGTCCAGGTAGTAACCGGCGTCGTCGAGAAGGGCGGCGTGAGCGGTGGTGTGGCGGGTGGTGTCACGGTCGACGAGCACACCGAGCACGTGCACTCGCTCGCCGTGGGCATCCTCGAGCAGGCGGCATCCGTCGTGGGCGTCGAACTGCTCGGTGCGGTAGCGCTGGATACCGCGCACCACCGACCAGCCCCCATCGATTTCGCCCACCGCCAGCAGCACCAGGGACCGGCCGGGGATCGGCTCGCCCGCGATGGCCGGGAGTGCCGCGACCAGTGCGGGCGCGGCGTGAATGAGATGAATATCGAATGGATTCACCGAATTCACGTTCATGTATTTAATTCCTTTCCTGGAATTGCGTGCATTTGTTTTCGCCGCTTTTACTGGCGGTATCGGCGAGCGTTTCCGCGTCGGATACGCGGGTTTCGGCCCTGACCTGAGACACGTCCGAACTTTTGCCGGTTCGCCTGCTCTGGCGCGGGAAACAGAGTCAGAGTCGCGGAAACGCTCTCAGGCTCACACTGTGAAGTTCTCAAAGACCATGATCAGAGAGGCGATCGGGCGCGAGAGCCATGGCTCCCCTTCCTTTTTCGTTCCCTCAACCTTGTAGTTATATATTATCATGTACCGGTTTCAATTCAGTAGAAAAGGGCGGCTATTGTAGTGTGATGCTTTTCTCTGCTTTTTCCGCTGGCTTCGGGTTGTTTTTGCGGGTTTTTGGTGGCTTTTGGAGGCGCTGCTCCCGGCGAGGGCGGGGGCTCCGGGGGCTGGCCCCCGTGCACGCCCGCCAGGGCGTGGGGTTCTTTTTCGGGTGACAGGCCACGGCCAGGGGTGGGTGGTTGGTGGTGGTGGTTCTTTCGGTGGGCCTGGGGCGTCTCCGATCACTGCTGTCCGGAGGGGGCAAGCCGCGACGCTTTTCCGCGGCTTGCCCCCTCCGGACAGCAGTGATAGCCCCGTAAAGGCCTGCCGAAAGGACCACCACCACCCTCGGGACTGGCACCCGCGCGAGCGCAGCTCGCGGAGGCAGCCGACCCGCGCCGGCCCAGTAGTGGGGATTCGGTGGGGAGGGCGTGCTGACTGTTCCCTCGTTCGAGGGCAGTTCGGAAATTGGTTGGTTGCGGTTTCTCGAATTCCGGTGTTCGGGTGGAATTCGAATACGATGGCGCTGTTTGTTTTCAGGCATTCGGTTCCCCGGGCTCCTCTCCAGGCTCGAGCGGGCCCGGGAACGGAAGGTGCGCGCGCGATGACCGCGGATGTGGTGACGACGGTGACGACCAAGCAGATGCAGAAGCAGTTCTCGCCGCTGTCCAAGCAAGCCGCGGCACATGGGTTCGTGGTCGTGACCTGGGACGGGGCACCGGGGGCGGTGATGATGTCGGGGGAGGCGTGGGCGAGTGCGCAGCGTGAGGACGAGCAGCTGGTGGTGCCCGAGGCCGAGTGTGAGCAGTGGGCGGCCACTGATGTCCCGGCCAAGCTCGCGGCGTTGCACGAGACGATGTGTGCGGGGCGGCATGTGGCGGCGCTGGCGCGGGGCCGGTTGCGGGCGATGATCGCGCCCGCGGATTGGGCTCGGCGGGCGTTTCCGCTGCTGGGGTTGCCCGATTCGGACGCGCCGGAGCCTGCGGCCGCCGATCAGGTGCTGGTCATGTATCGCAGCCGCCGGGCAGTACAGGGATGGCGGGAAGAATTCGCCGATTCACCGGATCCGGACCGGGAGATGGACCGTCGGCTGTCCGCGGGGCCGACCGCGATTCCGCTGGCGCGGCGCGCGCAGCTCCGCGCGGTGGTCTACGTGCTGGAGGGTGAGGTGGTTCGCGTGCGGGCGGTGGACACGGCCGGGGAATGGGTCGAACTGCCCGGCGGCACACTCAGCCTCGCGCCGGTCTCGGATCCGTTGAGCCACAGCGAGATCGACGCGTTGCTCCCGGGCCTGGGCATGTATCCTGGCCAGCCCCGCGCGGCCGCGCCGGGCGTGCGCCGGGAATTCCTCGACCTGTGAACCTGGCGGGGAGCGCGGCTCCCCCGATGCGGGGGTAATCGGGGTGCGGCGCCGGCGATGCGGGCGTGGCCCCTCGCGTACGTAGGTCGGCTGGGAGGTGAGCCTGCGGGAGCTGCGCTAGGTGCGGGAGGGCTCGGTGTCGCGGCAGCTCATGGCTTGGTGTGGGCGGGCGTGATCGAGGTGAGAGGCGGCCCGGGTCTGGCGGGTTTCGGTGTGCGCGTGTGGTGATGCCGGAGTGCCGCGCGGTGATCGGGCGGCGGGGGAGCCGGGAGGGGGCCGAAGCCCCCGGGCGGTCTATTCGGGGCTGAGGTATTCGTCGAGCCAGCGGTCGAAGTTGGCGTCGATGTAGAGGTTGTTGAGGTAGTGGGTGCGGCAGTTGTACGCGTGGCGGGGCTTGTTCTGCCAGGTGTAGTGGTGGAGGTCGGTGGATTGGGCGGCACAACCGCGGATCTCGCAGGTGTAGTAGACGTCGGGGTGCATTGGGGGCTCCTTCTCGGTTGCGGTGTTCGATCTGGGCCCCGCCCAGACCGCCCGGTGGGGGCGCGGAAAAGGGTCGGCGCCAGCCGATCACGTAGTGACGCGTAGCGCGCTTTGGAGTGCCCCCGCTGGGTGGTATGCCTTCGGCAGATCGTGCGTCGTGGCCGAGAAGGAGACCCTGGTGAGCTCGGCTGGCGCCTGTGGACGCTCCGCGGTTGTGCCGTCCAAGCCACCGACCGGGCGCAACCGGTACAGCGGCGGCCAAAGTACCACTGCCGCAACCGCTTCCGGAGCCGCTCGCGCGCGCTGACGGTGAGGGGCTCGGACGTGTGGGAGCTGGGAGGTGAGCCTGTGGGAGCGACTGCAGTGCGGGAGGGTTCGGTGTCGCGGCAGCTCAAGCCGTTGTCGTTGTTTTTCGCGTGATTACTACCGGGACCCCGCCTTCATCGACGTAGCGGCACGACCCTCGCGGCTTCGATGCTGAAATGCGCATGACTCGATGACCACATGTGATCCTGACGGAAGCCGACGAGAAGGGGTCCCGGTAGAACTCGCCGGAAACTACGTGGACCCCAAACAGGGCCCTCGCTGCTGAGCGATTGGTCCGTTCGACACCGTTCTAGGTGGTCTACGACGTGTGAAGGTCCTCGCGGGCCTGGTCAACGAATTGGTGGATAAGCTTGCCAATCTTGTCCGTGTAGCCGTTGATCGTGGTGACGAGTGCGGCGGAGGCTCGGTCCATCCCTGTGTCGTCGTTCTCACCTGCTCCTCCGGCCGCGACGTAGCGCACCGAGAAGGCGGCGACTTCGTTCACGAGAGGCACCGCGAGGTTGTCCCTGTAATCGGTGATGACGGTCCACATGCCGTCGGTCCCGGCGACGGCCACGACGTTTTCAGCTTTGGCACCGGCGCTGACGGCGTCGCCGAAGTCTTTTACTGCTTGGTTGACGAGATGGCGGTCGTGTGGGTACGCCGTCAGTACGCCTTTCAGCCCGCCCATCCCTTTTGCTATGTCGCCGAGACAGTTGAGGAAGTCGGCGTATGCCTTCTGCCGGTCCGCTCGTAGTGTCGACTCCGCGGTCAGCTGCGCGGTGCGGTCCAACTGGTTCGCGCTGACGTAGACCGCGACACCGGCTGATACGACTCCTGACAGCAGTGCGGCACTCAGCGCCGTGACGAGTGCATATCGTCCACTACGGTCCGCACCGCGGGCTTGGGGTTCATTCGGAGCGGGAGAGGTTGCGCCCGGCCGCTCATCCGCAGCTGGCGGCTCCGGCGGTTCGGCAGAGGCCGGTGATGGTTGAGGCTGCGCCTCGTCGGCCTCGGGCCCCTCGCCCGAGGGTTGAGGAGCGCTGGGCTCAGTGCTCACAAGAACAATGGTCGCAATCGACTGCGCGGTCTCGCTGTAATACCCGATAAAGAGGCCGAGGACCGGGGCGTCAGCCATCATCGCTGGTCAAGCCGTTGTCGTTGTTTTTCGCATGATTACTACCAGGACCCCATTTGGGGTGACGACCGGCTCGCGGCGGTCGGTTCCTCGGGCGAGTACTTCGCTCTGTGAAGGCTCGTCGTCGCGGATCACCCGGGTGTCGGTTGGTTGCCTTATAGTCGTCGCATGGCCGAGAAGACGACGACCCCGGCGGCGGACGCCGACCGTGAGGTGTTTCTCGAACAGGCGAAGGCTGCGGGCCTGGCCCGCCTCGCCGAGGCGCGCAACGATGCTGCCGCGGTGGCGTGGGCGGAGAAGACCGCCAATCGCCTCAAGCAGCGGCTGCACGAGCGCCGCGCCAGCTAAGTGTTCGGGTATGTCTTCGACGACCGCTTGCTGACAGCTCTGGGCAACGGCGATCACAATTCTGGTGCCTTGCTGGCTTCCCTGCATGATCGCGATATCCGGGTGTCGGTGCCCGTGGTGACGCTCGCGTATGCGTTCACCGCGTTGCCGGTGGAGCGGTCTGCGGAGTTGTTGGGCATCGTGGTGGCCATGACGAATACGGCGGTAGAGCCTCTCTCGGATGCCGTTGATGCGTTGGAGCTGGCCGAGTTCCTGGCGCAGGTTCCCGATGACCCGGCTGCGGTGCATGCTCTGGTCACGGCGCGCAAGCAGGCTATGGAGATCGTGACTGTCGATCCGGAGCGCTGGCGGTCGGTTCAGGCTCGGCTGTCTGTTCGTGTGCCGTTGGTCGAATTGACCGACGAGTCCTAGAGATCCAGGCAGGCTCCACCAGGGGTCGGCGGAGAGTCCGGATCTGTGGGGCAGGTTAGCGGCAGCGGAAAGCGCTCCTACTGCCACTAACTCGAGCCGGATACGCTGCGGTCGGGACTTCGGCATCTGAGCATTGTCTGTGAGGTTGAGGCCGTACGGCAGTGCGCGGGTGGGGGTTTCGAGGTCCTGGCAAGCTGTCGGGCGTGACCGATGATTCCCTCACGCGACTACCCCAATCGCCCGTGCGGCGCGGCGGCGGTGTTGTGCACCGCGGTGGTATGGGCGGCGATCGATGAGTCTCGGGGTGCTGTGATCGCGGTGTTGTGTTTCGCGATCGCTGTTGCGATGAGTGCGCTGGCGGTGCTGGCGATCGGGATCGCGTTGTTGCCCGATGTGCCGGGTGTCAGCTATCGCTCGCGTGAGCTGGTGTGGGGGCCGGGTTTGCCGATGGTCGTGCTCGGCGCGGCCGTCGCGGTGGCCGGTGGGATCTGGTGGTGTCTACAGCGTTGGACCGATCGCGACTAGCGTTCAGCAGCACCGGTTTTCGACGTGCCCAGGGCCTGTGTCAGGGTATGCGGATTGATAGGTAAATCGGTCTCAACCCCTACGGGTGTTTAGCGCCGGATTCCGGCCGGTTGCGTGACGCCCCTGTGTCGGTGGCGTTGGGAAGACGGATGAGTTTGTCAGCGCAGCAGGTTCACCACGTTGCGGTACGCGGATTGGGTGGTGTGGGCGAGTTTGTCCCAGGTGATGCGGCCGCCGGCCGCGAGGTGGAGGTCGTAGGGGATCTCGGCGACCCCGCGGACGAATGCGCCGAGGTATTCGCGGGCGTGTGCGGCGACGTTCGGCCCGTCGGCGCTGGTTTGGCGGGTGACGACGATGACGGCGTCGGCAATGTGGTGCTGGCTGTAATTGACGTCGAGCCATGCGAGCGCGGGCCGCAAGCGGTTGACCGCGTCGGCGCGCGCGGCGAGGGTGATCACGATGGCAATGCGCGGGTCTCCGAGCAATGGCCGCACCATGGGATTGGCGACCGGTGCGCCGCCGTCATAGACGGGTAGTGCTCCCGCGTCGCACAGGTCGCGATGCACCGACCCCTAGCTTTCGCGCATCGGCAAGGGGTCGGCTGTGCGGGGCAGTATGCCGGTTTCGGCGCTGGTTTCTCCGCAGGCCTCGACCACCTTCGAGGCAAACGAGCGGTGTTGCATTGTCAACCAGGTTTGCACGGTGCCCGCGGGGTCCGCGGCGTCGCAGCCGCGTTCTTTGACGTCTCCGCCGCACGGGCTGGCGTCGACGACAACGGGCGAGAGGCATTGGTCCGGAGTGGCTGGCGGCGCGGTGGCAATGGCGGCGGCCAGGCCGAGTGCGGTCGTGGTTGTTCCTGCACCTCCGGATGAGCCCAACACGAGAATCGACGGCATTTGCGCGCGCACCATGAGGCCGTTTCCGCTTCGCAGCCGGACTATGTCTGTGGGTGATCCTGGCGGGGCCGGTCGTTCGATTCGTTCGGCGGCCGTGCCGGATTCGTCAACGGTCATGCGGGAATCGGGATGGGCGCGAATCTGGACAGGATGCCGAGGGTGGTGTCGTCGACGGCGTGAATGATCTGCATTCGTCCGGGGTGGTCGGCGGCGTGTCCGTTCTTGTGCCACACGCGGGCGATGAGCTGGCCAACGGTTCGCGTTGTCAGATACAGCAGGTGCGCGGCCGGGTCGTTGGCTGATTCGAGCCGGTCGGCATGGGATCGCAGAATGGTGTTCAACCGAGTCGGCGTTTTGGGCGAGAGCTCGACTTCGACGATCACGGCGGCATTGTTCGGTTGCCACAGCAGTCCGTCGGCCTGATGGGTCGTGGTGCTCGCTGCCGCGTCCTGGGTCCACATTCGGCGCTCGGTCGCGATGTGGGTAGGCAGCTCCCTGTTATGGATGAGGATCGGTGCGTTTCCGGCGCTGAGAAGATTGATCGACAGGTGCGCGACGGTGAGGTCGTGCGCCAGAGTGCGGCGCGCGATCGGGTATTGCCGTGCGATGGGCCAGTAGACGCGCCGGTTGTTTCCGCGGTGCAGCGTCTCCGCGCCCAGGTATCCGCCATTCGTCAGCTGTGTCAGGCGTCGAGACAGGTTCTGTTTCGGCATCGGCTCGCCGGTGCCGAAGAATGCATAGGCCTGCCGCATCGTGTCAGTGCCAGCGACTTTCACTTCGCCGAGCCACGCGAGCACGGCGGCGTCGCGCTGTGTCAGCGCGGTTTTGCCTCTGCTGGGTCTCGGCAGTGCCGCGTTGTCCGTCACATGAATCCTTCGATGGCTAGACGGGCCGCTGACGGCAGGCCTGTTGCGAGTAGTTGAACGGCGCGGACCGCGTCGTCGTGGCGGCCAATGCTGTCGGGCGCATTCGCGGCGATGGCCGCATCGCGTGCGATGAGCGCATCACACAGCGCGGCAACGTCAGTCAATGATTCTTCGATGAGATCGGCGTCGACATTCTTGGCGCGTGCGTACGCGGCAGCACCGCAGGCGGCGCGGACTTCTTTCGACGCGGCTGTCTTGGCGGCCGCGTTCGGTGCCTGCCAATCTGCCAGCAGTTGCAGCGCGACCCAGAACAATGCGGTCTCGGTCGCGGAACGTCGGTCTGGCGGCGGCATTCTCACCGCTGTACGCTGCGCATGCCCCTGCGGCGATTGCGCCGCGAGCTTCGGGGCACTGAACTGCTCGCTGATGGCTCTGTTGGCGAAGCTCGGTCGCCACCGGGCTCGCTGACGCGCGACGGCGGTAAGTCCCGCAGCGCGTATGCGGTCGACGTCGGCAATGGTGCCACCACGTAGACCAGAATCATCATCGGCGGACGTGAGAACGACGACGGCATCAATGTCGGCCGTCGCAACCGCGTCAACAGGAAAGGCGCGGACTCGCCGCATCAAATCAGCGTCAATCATCACAACCCCACCACTGCGCATTGCCGAAGAATGCGTCTATGATATCCCGATAGACGCCGCCGCCCCACGCGTGCGGAATGCCAATGAGTCACGCTACGGGCAATACCAAAGCGCCGGCCTGCGCAGCAGGCAGCGCAGCCGCCGCCGTCAGGCGGCGGCAGGCCAGCCCCCTCCTGGGAGGGGGCGCAGGCCGAGGGGGAGGGGAACCCCCTCCTCGAGGAGGGGGCAGGGGGAGGTGGAACCCCCCTCCATGAATGGAGGGGGCAGGGGGGAGGTTGAGCTTTTGAATCTTTTTGTCTTTTCATGACCTTCGGTCATCTGGGTATCTGCTCTGGCACCCGTCCCCGGTAACTTCGACCACCCTTGTTCGAGTGCTCGCAGAGCAAGGGTGGTCGAAGTTCTGGCCGCTTGCGGACAGAGGGGACGGGTGCCAGAGCAGATACCCGCAGCTCGTAGAGCTGCCAGAGTGGTGACCAGCCTGATGACTAGCCTGGTTACCGACCTGATGACTGGCCTGATGACACAAGTATCTTATTGGTCATCAGGCTAGTCATCACCCAAAGAATGGCTCAGTTCTCCGCGTCCGATGAAGCGGTGCTCGGTGCAGCCGCCTCCTTCGGCATGCCCTGGTCCGCGCGGTAGGCGGCGACGACACTTTCATCGATCCGTCCGCGGGGCGACACTTTGTGACCGTGTTCCTTGGCCCACTTGCGGATCAAGGCCGGCCCATCGGAACGAACCCGCGAGGTCTTCTTTCCGCCACGCGCGGGCTTCTTCCTCGGCTGCTCCCGCGCAGCGCTGATGAATGGTGCCATCGCCTCGTCGAACAGCTTGGTGCTGGCGGGGGAGAGGTCGAACTCATAGTCGACGCCGCGCACGCTGAACGTGATCAGCTCGGCGTCGTCGACCTTCTCGTTGGTGAGGTCGTCGAAGATGTCTTCAACGATCCGTGTCTTCCGTGCCATCGCTCTCCTCGTGCATTCTGTCTCCCGCTCCAGCGGGACGTTGTCGGAACCCAGTGCCGATTATGCACCCGTCCTGAGGGACAATCCCACTGTTCGGCCTAGCCGAGCACAGCGACAGCGCCAGCGCCGAAGCGAGATTGCAAGGTGCTCACAACACGGCTCGGCATGGATGAATGGCGCACAGTGTCGGACAAAGTCGTCTGTGCGTGGTGCTTCGGCTCGGTGCGCGCGGCGGTTAGTGCGGAACGAGTTCTTCATTGCCCGGCGGGAAGAATGCCACGAATCGAGTCCGCCGTGGCTAGTCAGCGGTGATCTGGACGAGGACGGTGTCGTTGTCTTCGGCATAGAGTTCGCCGCCGGCCTTCCACCCCTCGGCGGACATGAGGCCGACCAGCTCGTTCCATCGGTCGGGTTCGATCTTGCCGGACATTCGGATGAATCCGTAGTGGGACAGAGTTTGCAGTCGGCCCCAGTCCGTGGTGAGGACGAGCTTGCCGAATTCGACGGGGCGGACTTCCCACCCTGCCCGGCGGAACGCGACAGCGACTTCGCCTAGATGATTGATTCCAGGGGGTGGGCGGCCCACTGCGCGGGCCGTCCATCCGGTGATCAGTGGTCATAGGCGGTCAGTGAGCGGTGGACTGGG
>NZ_JBIWMX010000079.1:0-11468 GCF_044766925.1 Nocardia sp. NPDC101769
AAGGCGAACGCCACGCCTTTAGGGAGGTCTCATCGACCAAGGGGAGCCAGAGGTATCTCGCCTTGCCTGATCAACCGTTCGAAGATAAGTAGGGGAGCCATTACAGGGCGTTGGCAGAAGCGATTAGCAGCCGCATCTGGAGTGTCCAGACATGGCCGGTCAAAAGTGCGATTCTGGCGTCCACGTGACATCAGGCGATGTCTTTCACCAAGCTAAGGCATACCTCACAACAGTCCGGATGGCCTGTACCACAACTCATCTCACATCAGCAAGAGCGAGCACTGCCGCCGGCCATCCGACGCTCTGCCCGCTGATCTTCCGATGCCCCGGACTCGCCGCGGTCAGCGCGGTATGCGGCCAATACAGGACATTTGGATTGCCTTGCCGCGAGGTATCGGCGGAAGCTGTCAATCCAGATGAGACCGGTCATGCCACGAATTCGGTGTTGATGTTCTCCTTCACTGGTTCGTTGATCCAGGCCGCGCTCGGCAGCTTTGGCGGGGTTGGAGGCCGCCGGAACCGGGTCGGGTTGGCCGCGTAGGCGGTGGTCAGCACCGTGGCGCGTTCGGCGCGGATCTGGTGGGCGGTGCCGTCGTGAACCGTTGCGGGCGTGTGTAATCCGATCCCGGAGTGCCGGTGATGGTTGTTGTAGTAGGTGAAGAACGCCTGACAGAATCGCTGGGCCTCCCGGATCGAGGCGAACCGCTCCGGGAACGCCGGGCAGTACTTCAGGGTCTTGAAATTCGCCTCCGAATACGGGTTGTCATTGGACACGTGCGGGCGCGAGTGCGAGCGGGTGATATTGAGGTCGATCAGCAGCTCCGAGACCGGTTTGCTGATCATCGGGCCACCATTGTCGGCATGGACGTAATCGGGCACGATCCCGTCGTTGGCGGCGATCGCGTCGAGCTGGAATTGCTTTGCGATCCATTGTGATTCGCGCGGGACCACCGTGTGGTGGATCTCCTTGCGGGAGAAGATGTCCAGCATCACCAGCAGCACGTAGTGGACGCCCTTGCATGGGCCCGCCAATTTCGTTGCGTCCCAACTCCATACCTGGTTCGGGCCGGTGGCCACCAGTTCTGGTTTCACCCGTGCCGGATGGGTGGCCTGGCGGCGGCGTTCACGCACCTCACCATGGCCGCGCAACAGCCGATACATCGTCGAGATCGAACACAGATACCGGCCCTCGTCGAGCAGGATCGCCCACACCTGAGCCGGGGACTTGTCGACGAACCGATCGCTGCGCAGCTCGGCCAGCACCGCGGCCCGCTCGGCCGCGGTCAGCGCGGCCGGATGCACCACCGGCCGCCGCGGGCCCTGCCGGGGCGGTTTCGGGTGGCGGTGCCGGTGCAGGGTGGCCCGCGACTTGCCGGTCAACGCGCATGCGGCCCGCTGCCCGACCAGCGGCTCGAGCTCCGCGGTCGCCGCGTCGATCACTTCGACGGCTCGGTCTCGGAATCCGCGCTGCTGGAGAGCATCTCCAGCAGCTCGACAGCTTTTCCCAGCACAGCCATCGCCTTGTCCTTGCGCTCGAGCTCCGCCCGCAAACGCGCGTTCTCCTCTTCCAGCTTCTCCGCCCGGCGATCAGCATCGGATTTCGCCGGCTTCGGCCCGGTTGGCTTGGCCACCAACGCATTCAACGCACCCGCGTCCCGCGCACGCCGCCACTCGATCACATGGGAGTGATACAGGCCCTCCCGCCGCAACAACGCACCCCGAGCACCGGGCTCGGTGAGCATGTCGTACTCGGCCACGATCGCCAGCTTGTATTCCGGCGTGAACGACCGTCGCTTCGGCCGCGCCGAGTCCGTGCCCTTCTTCTTCGGCTTCGCCGCCGCGCCGTCTCCAGCGGGCAGATCGGCCGCACCCATCGTCACCTTGTTCGATATCCCTGAACTCGCCCTACATCACCTACAGGAAAGATACAGACCAACTGGTCTCATACGAGACTGACAGGTAAGGTCGGCGCATACAGTTGGCGGGTGGCCATCGCCATGACTCGGGCCCACCGCAACGTCCTCGAACCTCCAGCCCGGCTTGGCCTTTGCCGCAATGCGTGCCTCTCTGCACGTGTAACTACGGGTAGCATGTGGTGAAACGACTATGGAGGGGGACATCATGTCGTCGAACAGTCACCGCGAGCAGGCCGATGATCCACGCGCCCGGTGGCGCCGCCTGCCCGTCGAACCTGCCCAGTACGTCGAGGAGACCCATGTCGACGGGAGTTCGTCGAGCTACACGGTGCCCACCGTCGACCCGACCCAGGACTTCATACGCCTATACGGCTAGTGATGTGTCAGGCTGCCTTCGGTAGGTAATCCGGGCCGTCGGATTTTCGATCTGACAGCGAAGTCGTGGACGGCCCAGGCGGATTCATCAAGGGATCTCGGGGAGACGGTTAATCGCACGACATTCGGCATGAGCGGACGTAACCATCGGGGTTGTGGGCACCAGGAAACGTGGGGAGGCAGCGAATCTCGGCTACCGGACCTGAGACTCGCGCACCGCGGGCCCGATCACGACGTGCGCGAGCAACCCCGGCAGATCGATACCCAGACGCCGGGTGACCTCACACAGCGCGTTGTCCAGTACCACCCCACTGGACCCCGGACGCGGGTGCAGCCGCACAACCGTTCCCGCCTCATGGATTTCGACGTGGCAGACCTCCTCGCCACGGGCACAACCGGCGACCGGCCGCGGCGCACCAATGACGACATGGGCCTCACCGCTACAGCAGCGGACCCGACCGCTGATGAACATCTGCACTAATGCACTCCCCCTCAACCGATTACAGGACCGTTCGATAGTTCGACACCGCACGCGCCGCGGATTGCTCGACGCGAATCACCACCCCACGGCCACCGATCCAAAAGTGCGATTCCGACGTCCACGGGACATGAGGCGGCGTCTTTCACCAAGCCAAGGCATACCTCACAACACTCCGGATGGCCTGTACCACAACTCATCTCACATCAGCGGGAGTGAGCACTGCCGCCGGCCATACGGCGCTCTGCCCGTCGATCTTCCGATGCCCTGGGCTGGCCGGTTCGATCAGCGCGGTATGCGGCATAGCGGATGTGTGGACCGCCGGAAACACGTCCATAAGCTGGCCGGAGTGGGCCCCGAAAAGCGCGACCACGAACCACCAGCGCTGCTGACCGTGTCGGCGAAGGCCAGGTCGATCTAGTCGATGTCCTTGTGGCTGAGGACGACGGCGACTCTGCCGTCGTTCTTGATTTCCACCCACGTGCAGGCCTGATACGAATCGAGTATCCAGCCTTGCTGCCAGCAAGAGCCTTTCCATGTACCGGAATCGTCGGGGAATGTCTTTTCGGGGGTGAAGGTCCATCCTTTGCTGTCGGTCAGGTACTGCCGAACCTGTTCAGCGACCTGCTCGGGTGTCCCGCTCGTTCCTGCGATGTAGAAGGTCCGCTCGCAATCGGTGCCGTCGGAGTCGTTGGCACAGTCGGGGGCTTCGGTCTTGGTCATCGATAGTCCCTCGGGCAGCGAGCCGATAGCGTCGGCGGGAGGCATGGTCGCCGTTCCCAATTCCATCAGGCCCGTCGCGGTGACCACCAGCACCACAAACCCACTGAACAGGCAGTACAAACCCCCGAGCGTCCAACCGATGCCTATGCGTACCTTGGCGCCCCGGCCCGGCGGCACTACTCGGGTAGGCGCCAACTCCATGATCGGCGCGACGATCAGCACCACGATGACGAATACGGCCAGTACTACGCCGACGGCGGCCTGGAAATCGGTACCGAAGACGTCATCCTGCAGCGGGATCTGAACACCGGCCACAATGGTCAGCACCGTGACCCCGGCCCATCGCCCTCTCCGGGTCTGCGCCGCTAATGCCCAGCACAGCACCGGGAACAGAAACAGCAAGCACAAAAAGAACACGAACGGACCATATTCGATGTGCCGCGTCCCGGAGTGCTGACCGCCGACCTCCAGCGTGAGCCGGATTGTCCTGCCGCGAAGAAGAATTCGCGCCGTTTGCGGGCCTTCGGGCACGCCGTGCAAACAGTGTCCGCCTACGAACCGGGCTATCTCCCGGCCAGTGTCCTGGTGACGTAGTGGTGTTGCATGCCTGCGGAATATCCGGAAATGGCAATAGCGGACGTTCTGCACCGCACCAGGTTCCGGACGCCGGCGCCCCGCGCTGGCCGGTTCGGTCCGCGCGGTATGCGGCAAGAGCGGACGTTTACTCGGGGCGCATCCAGCGCGGTGCGCGGTTCCCCCTTGACCGCGTCGGTGAGGATCAAGGGGGCCGAGTCGCGCTTACGCCGTCGGTAGGCGACGCTGGCCAGCGACCGACCATGCGCGACTGACCTTCGTATCAATCGTTTCCAACAGATCGATGCCGCTGAGGGTTGCGCCGTCGGGCAGGGTGACATGCCAGACGAGCGAGACGCGGCTGGTGCCGTCGGGCTCTATCGTGCCGGTGGTCGGTGCCGCCACTTCGAAGCGGACACCGGGCCGGTCTGCGTGGAACTTTCGCAGGTAGTCGGCGAACTCGACGGGGGTGTGCACGGTATCGCCAGGATGGCCTTCGGCTTCGGTCGCGTTGCCGAAGAACACACGGAAGTCGCTGGCGCACAGCTGGTCAGCGATATCGAATGAACCGTTCCACAATCGCGTCCAAGCGGCAGCGAGTTGTTCGGCGGTGGCGATAGTGGAAAGCACTTGTGCTCCTTGTCGATTCGGGTTGGCCCTTCGGCGAACTCTCGGTTCGACAACCAGCTTTCAGCCCAACCGCGACAACGGTATGTCCGTGATCGAGGACACATCGATGAGTGTGCCGTCCCCTCTCGGAATCAGAGACAGATCGATGTCACGCTCCGGCGTTGCCTCGTCGAGCACGTTCGCCTCACGCACTCGATCAAGGCGGAAACCGTGGACACCGTTGCGTAGTCGACACCAGCCGTACAGGTACCAGGATCGACCGGCCAGCAGCGCCACCGGCTCGACAGTCCTCGCCGTCGCCACGCCGTCGCGGTCGATGTAGTTCAATCGCACGACCCGACGCTGCACCAATGCCTGCAACACCTGAGGAGGTGCGACAGGGGTGTCCTGAGGAATCAAACGGATGCGGTCGACCAACGCGGCTGCCGTGGCTCGGTCGCCCTCGGTCAGCACGGCCAGCACCTTGTGCACCGCGCTGCGCGCGGCCCCGGCGAATGGGCCACCGGCCAGCTGCGGCAACGCCACGAGCAGTGCAGCCGCCTCGGTCGCGGTCAGCGTTACCGGGGCCAACGTCTGTCCCCGCTCGAGCGCATATCCCCCGGTTGGGCCTGGGACCGCCACAATTGGCAGACCTGCCTGCTGCAAGGCGGCTATGTCGCGCACGATGGTGCGCGGGGTTACCTCGAACCGTGCTGCCAGCTGCCGTGCCGATCGTGGTCGGGGGCTGTAGGCCCGTAACTCCTCGGCCAGCGCGTACAGCCGCTCGGTCTTCGTCACGCTGTGCATTGTCCATCGAACCCGGCAATCTCGATGTGACGTAAAACAGGTTACGCGGCACTCCGGTTGGCTTCATGGAGCAAGCTGAGCGTTTGCGTTCCGCCAGCAGGGCACACGGTCATCGGTAGTAGCGGATGTTCTGCGTCGCACCAGGTTTCGGCCGCCGACGCCCCGCGCTGGCCGGTTCGGTCAGCGCGGTATGCGGCTATGACAGTACGTTGGCGGCTATCAGGCGTGGCTGTGGTGGGCACCGGCGGCGGCCAGTGCGGGGAGTACGTGGGTGCGCAGGAGGTCGAGGAAGCGATCGGGTTGGCGGAAGGCCGCGAAGTGGCTCGCGTCCTCGATGAGAGCGAATTTCTTCACTGGGGCGGTCACGTCGTCGAAGAACCGCTTGGCCGATGGCGCCGGGGTGATGACGTCGTGTTCACCCTGGAAGAAGAAGAACGGGATCGCGAAGTCGGTGCCCTCGGCCCACTCGTCGATCATGACCGATTGCAGGGCAAGGCATTCGGAGAAGCTCAGAGCCTTCGTGTAGGTACGGACTTCGCCGAGGGAGTGCAATGGCGAGGTCAGCAGCGACCCCAGCACGACCTTCTTGAAGGTGTCCAAGGTCAGCGGATCGGAGCCGACCGTGTGCTTGTTGAACTGCTCCCGGTCCGCAGTGGTCCATGTCGACCTGTCGCCGGTCATGGCGGTTACTGCTGCGAGATCCTTGTGCTTGCCGGCCTTTTCGAGCCGTTCGAGCAACCACGTGTAGGCGGTGCGGTCGCGGCCGCCGGCGTTGATGTTCTGGTCGGTGCCGACGTAGGCGGAGAACAGTTCGGGGTGGCGGCGGGCCAGGCGCAGCGCGATGAAGGAGCCGAAGGAATAGCCCACCAGGACGACCTTGTCGACACCGAGCCGAGCCCGCACACGCTCGGCAACCTCCACGCCATCGCGCTCGAGCTGGACCAGATTCATCTGTCCCTGGCAGGAAGGGCCGGTATGGCCGAAGGTCTTGCCGGCGCCACGCATATCCCAGCGCACCACGGTGAAATGGCGTTCCCACTCCCGGGTGCGGGGGACGTAGATGAGGTTGGAAGCGCCGGGGCCGCCGTGGATTTCGAGCAGCACCGGGTTGTCGCGATGCTCACCGCGGATCGAGATCCATTGGTCGATCCCGCCGATCCGAACGAAGCCGGCTTCGTCGACGCCGTCCGAGGTGGTGATGCGCAGCCGCCGCGCGTGCTTCGTGCCCGGGATCCGCATAATGACTCCTCAAACTGTTTATGTCGTAAACAACTATGTTTAGAGTATAAACAGTTCTGCGAGATGTCAACGTCAGGAGGAAGCCCCGCCATGGCCCGCAGCGCCGACGACAAGCCCCGTGATCTGCGTGCCGGCGCCAGCCTGCTCTGGGGCGAACAAGCCGAGCCCGCGCGCGGACCCAAACCGGGCCTCACCGTCGCCGCCATCGCCACGACCGCCGTCGCCCGCGCCGATGCCGATGGGCTCGATGCCGTCTCCATGAACAAGGTCGCCGCCGAGTTCGGCGTCTCCGGAATGGCTCTCTACCGCTACATCCCGGGCAAGACCGAACTCGTCGAGCTCATGGTCGAGACCGTCCTGGCTACCGAGCCCGCCCTCCCCGGGCCCGAAACAGGCTGGCGTGCACAGCTATCTGCTTGGTCGGGCCAGCTGCTCGAGATCTACCGCGCGCATCCATGGCTGCTGACCGCGACCGCGATGCGTCGCCAACTCCTGGGCCCGCATCAACTCCGCTGGATGGACGGCGCGCTGGCGGCCCTGGAAGCGACCGGCCTCCCGCCCGCCGAACGCCATCAGCTCTTCCTGCTCATCGCCGGGCACGTCCGCAATCTCGCCCAGCAACACGCCGACTACGACAGCGACCATGCCCGCGACTGGCAGCAGCTCACCACCGAGCTCATCGACCACCACGCCGAACGCTTTCCCGCCCTGGCGAAAACACTCACCGGCACCCATACCGGGATCGATCCTCTAACCTTCGGACTGAACAGCATCTACGCCGGCATCCAAGCACTCATCGACCAGGCCACCCAGACGACTGCTCGATGAACACACCGGAATCGGCATTTCAGGGCGTTTGGCGAGCCGAGACCGTCTCGGCTCGTTGACCTTCCGAGGGCCTCGCGCTGCCGCCTTCAACCGCGCGGGTCGCCACCCCCTGCCGCGCGCACGTCGTCGGCTGAGTCCTTACGGATCGTTAGAATCACTCATGACGCCGAGACAACTCTTCCTCCAACTGGGAGCCGATCACCGACGACAAATTCACCTATCGCTGTGCGAGGACGCCCTGGCGACCTGGATCGGCTACGTCCAGGGGAAGCCTGCCCCGCTTCGCTACCGCGACTCGGTTGTCAGGATGCGGCACAACGTGGATCTCGAGCTTCCGGCCGATGCCCTTCGCTGCGCTCGCGCCGGCGTGGATCTCGCCGATATCGGCAATCGCTACCTCGAGCCCATCACCGCGTTGCAAGACGGCGATCTGGTCTTCCCCGATCCGGTCGAGTTCGCCTATTACGCGATCTACAACTGTTTTTGCAAGTACGTCCGCGGTGACGACAGCTCGGATTGGTTGATCGTTAACCAGGCCTTGTCGGTTCACGACCGCAGCGAGGCGGCGTCACGTCTGATGCACGCGATCGACAGCATCGTTCCAACCACGAGCGGGAACACCGAGGATGCCGAACCGATGGGATAGCACCCCCTGGCACTGGTGATCGACTCCGACCGTTCCCAGCCGGAAGTTGTTCACCACCCGTCGGCTTGGTCAGCGCGCCTCGCGACAGAAGAGGACGCTAACCCCAGAACCCGATGAGGTCCTTGTCGACTTCCTTCGATCGGCGCAGCCACTCAACGATGCGTGGGCCGAAAGGTGCGCAGTAGTCGGGATCCTCGGCAACCGCACGTTCCCAATGATCCAGTTCCTCGGCGCAGTCCCCCTTGCTCATGTGGCCCCACCCGTTGCCTTCGGCGATCTCGATGCTCTCGGCCAAGTCTGGGGTGTCAGGGAACGGGTCTTCTTCCATCATGCCGCTGGCCAGCTCTTCAATGATCGAAGGCAGATCTCCGGAGCCGAACCGGAACCTCGCGCCGGAGAAGGGCGGACCTCCCAAATCTTCACAGATCAGTTCCAGTGCTTCGACGTAATGCTCGGCATCGTCATCGTCAAAAGGTCCGCCTGCGAAGATCTTTCGAAGGGCATCCTTGTTCCGCTCGACATGATCGTCCCGGTCGTCAGTGTCGAAGCCCAGTAGGAGAGCATCCGGCTCCCACGCCAGCATCCGATCCAGTCGCTCGTTGTCTTTGGATCCGACGACGGCCGCAAGTTCGGCCAGATCGACCAGGTATACGTTCAAAGTGCTTGACACCGTCGAGATCCTAGCCAGCCACACCGACACCATGCCTCGCTGCGTGCAAGGACGTCTTTGGCATTGCCCGCACATCGGCAGTAGCGTGCGTTCGGCCGGCGCCGGATGCCCGCGGCCCGTTGGTCTTCCAAGAGGCCGCGTTGGCCGGTTCGGTCAGCGCGCCTCGCGGCATTACAGGACGTTGCCGGTCCGCCCCCGGCGGCTGTCAATGCTGAACCCACTCGCCGAGGTGGAAGTTTCTTCCGGACTTGTCGGTTCATGCGGGTGTGCGTTGTACCAGGTCCAGGATGAAGGCGGTGACTTCGGTTGGCTTTTCCTCGGCCATGAAGTGGCCGGCGTCGATCGGCTGGTAGGTGGCGGTCGGTGCCCATTGCCGCCAGAGGGCGGCTGCGTCGAATCCGAGACGTGCCCCCCAGTCCTGGGAGATCACTGCAATAGGCATGGTCAACTGGGCGCCCGCTTTTCGGTCGGCTCGGTCCATCTCCAAGTCGATTCCGGCGGTGGCGCGGTAGTCAGCGACGATGGATGGCACAGCGCGCGTGGAACTGTCGATGTAGTGTCGGCGGACCTTTGGCGGGAAGGTTGTCCCGCTGGGGTCCCAGGCGTCGAGGAACGAGCCGAAGAAGTCCTCGGCGACGGCTTCGATCATCCGCTCGGGCAAGCCCTTTGGTTGCGCCATCAGATATAGGTGCCAGGCGACCGCGGCATCGACACCGTGCAGCACGTCCCAGGTATCCATGGTCGGCAGCACATCCAGAATCCCCAAATGGGTGATCGTGTCCGGATGGTCGAGCGCTGCTCGGACCCCCACCAGCGCTCCGCGGTCATGGCCGATAAGGCTGAACTGCTCGTAGCCGAGTTCGCGTACGACACTGACGATGTCGAGCGCCATGGTCCGCTTCGAATAGGTGTCCGGTGTCGCCTCTTCGGGTTTATCACTCGCACCGTAGCCACGCAGATCAGGCACGATCACCCGGTGATGGTCTGCTAATTCACGGGCGACATGCCGCCACATGAGGTGAGTCTGCGGAAAACCGTGCAACAGGACGATGGGGTGGCCGTCACCGCCGACGGCGACATTCAGATGGACGCTGTCCGCCCCCGGGACATGGTGGTAGTCGAAGTCGTCGATTGTCGTGCCCGACATGGGCGCGCACCTTTCGTTGATCGGTTGGACGTGTCGTCAGGAGAAAATGGCCGGCAGCGGAGGTTCTGCACTCGCGCTTGCTCGCAGAGCCGGAACAAGGATCGTGTCGACCAGATGTGCCAGATACTCGGCTCCGGCGGGAAGCCCGTTCAGCCTGCGTAGAAGCAGCACTGCCCCGGTGATTTCCTCGTACGGGAATGGCCGAGCACCGGCTGGTAGCTCGCCCCGGGCGATAGCAGCCGATATCACCGAGGCTGGCAACTTGGCACCGGTCGGTCCGCTCGCTTCTTCGATATGGCGACACAGGTCGGGATCCTCCAGACCCGCATGCAGCAGCATCAAGCTCATCGTCGGGTCGGCAGAGTCCATCGTGGTGGCGAGCCGTTCACACAAGGCAATCAGGTCTCCACGCAGGGAACCGGTATCGACCGGGTCCGCGGAGTTGCCGGCCGCGGGACCGGCCTTGATCGCGGCAACCACCATGTCCCGCTTGGTCTCCCAGCGCCGGTACAGCGTGGCCTTCGACGCCCGAGCACGACGCGCGACCGCCTCGAACGTCAACGCGTCATAACCGACCTCGCCTACCAGCTCCAGCACACACGCGAGTATCTCGACCTCGCGCGCCGCATCACGAGGCCTTCCTCCACGCACTTCAGGTACCGGCTCCGCGGAACGACCATTACGAAACGACACGTTCTGTACCGTATGGGGATGTCGGCCGGTTGTCCACCGATCGGTCCGGTCAGCCCGAAAGCCGAATGGCATTGGAACACTGCCCGTTATGTCGACGTCCGCTCATCGGCAATAGCGGACGTTCTGCACCGCACCAGGTTTCGGCCGCGGGCGGCGGCGGTGAAATCGGTGGCGCGATTGCAGGACTGCTGTCGAGGATGTTCTGATGGCGAGTGTGTTTGAGGGTCATGCTGTTTCGCGCGAGGATCGAGTCGAGGCCTGTGCCGGTGCCGGAGGGGTGCGGGGCCGTTGGGACGGCGCGGTCGCGGTCTCTCGGGGGATCCCGTATGCCGAGGCTCCGATCGGGCCTCGACACTTCGGCACACCGGTCCCGGTGCGCGCGTGGGACGGTGTCCGGGACGCGCTGGAGTTCGGTCCCTGTGTTCCGCAGCCCGGCCATACCGGTGCGGTGGTGGCGTTTGTGCGGACGGTGGGGCCGAGAGAGTGAAATACCGCTGCCTGGACACGACCGGCGGTCGCCCTCGGCTGCGCCTCGCTCCGCCGCCGGTGTCACTGGCGGTGGGCTGTGCAGTCTGGCTCTACGTGTTGGCGGCGCCGGGGGTCGTCTTGATCGTGGCCGCGAAAGTTCGGCCGCACGCGTTGTTTCCACCCCCGATACTCTGGATCTGCGTCGGGCTGACCGGGGCGGCGATCGTATACACGCTGACCCTCGGTTTCACGTTCGGACGCCAGTTGCTGTGGATGTATGTGTTGTTTGCGGCGGC
>NZ_JBIWMX010000080.1:0-10297 GCF_044766925.1 Nocardia sp. NPDC101769
GAGTCGACGCAGTGCCGCGGTGAAACCGGAGGGGCGGTCCCCGAGCGGGGCGAAGAAGTCGTGGTCGCAGGTTTCCACGGCACCGATGGCCCGATCGACCAGGGCCGCAATGGATGCGGTAGCCGATCAGGACATATATCCGCCCATCGGCACCGATCCCGAACCCCGATTACTACCGGAACCCCTGGTCAAGCCATTGTCGTTGTTTTCTGCACGATTACTACCTCGACCCCGATACCGGCCAGGCCGTAATGGAGTCACTCGGGTCGCGCGGCTATTCCGTCGACGATCATGCGCACCGCCTTGTCGATCTCGGCGGGCGTCAGGTCGCGGCCCAAGTGCGTGGCGTGAATGTGGATCAGGCCGCCGAGGCTCAGCACGACCAGGGCCGGATCAGCATCGGTGTCAACTTCGCCACGCGCCTGTCCTCGGCGCACAATGTCCTCGGCCACCGCGAGACGCCGGCGCCAGTACTCCTGCCGGACATCGGCGACCTCGGGATCGCCACCGTGCAGAACCACACCGCGCACCATGGCGGACCCGGTGGGCGTCGCCACGAAGCGCGCCAGCGCGGTGGTGAACCACACGAGATCGGTTCGAACCGAACCGGTGTCGGGGATCGGAACCTCGGCCTCGGTGCGCGACACCAGCGCATCCGCGAGCAGCCGCGGCAGCGTCTTCCATCGGCGGTAGATCGACGTTTCGTGCACCCCGGCGGCGGCGGCCACCTCCGCGATGCGGACCTCATCGATCCCAACGGCCTCAACCTGCGCCATTGTCGCGTCGAGCACCGCCTGCCGCAGCTTGACCCCGCGAATCTGCCCGGCCCTCGCCTGTTCGACCATGACCCGATTATCGCAAGACGTCTTGCGTTCCCGTGGAGCACACTCTAGCGTCCATATCGCAAGTCGACTTGCGATATGGATCGAGGAGGACCCATGACGGAGGTAACCGCACCCGGCGGGCGCTGGCGTGGACAGATCGCCGACGGCATCGCGGTGTTCCGCGGCGTGCGCTATGCCCGAGCGGAGCGCTTCGCGGCACCCGAACCCTGCCCGGGTACCGCCGACGCTGTGCCCGCCGTCGAACCGGGACCCATTGCACCGCAACTGCCTTCACGACTCGAGGGCGTGATGGGAGCCCCCGAGCCACACCCCTGGTCCGAGGATTGCCTGAACCTGACGGTCACCGCCCCGGCGACAACCGGCGCCACAGCGCGGCCGGTCCTGGTGTGGATCCACGGCGGCGCGTACCTCTCCGGCAGCGGCGGCTGGCGCTGCTACGACGCCCAGCGCCTGGTCCGCGAAACCGGCATCGTGGTCGTATCGATCAACTATCGACTCGGGGCGCTCGGCTATCTGCGCGCGCCGGGCGTCGCACCCGGAAACCTCGGGCTCCTGGACCAGATCACCGCCCTGGAATGGGTACGCGACAATATCGGCGCCTTCGGCGGCGACCCCGGAAAGGTCACCGTCGCAGGGCAATCCGCCGGCGGGCAGTCGATCGCCGCGCTGCTCGGCATCGAGCGCACCGCAGGGCTGTTCCAGCGCGCGATCCTGCAGAGCGCACCGCTGGGCCTGCCGTTCCACACGCCCGCCCGCGCCGAACACGTCGCCGAGGTCATGCTCGCCCGGCTCGGCACCGACCCGCAGTCCGCGTCGATCCCGGAACTGCTTCGCGCCCAAGCGGAAACGGTCCGGCACTTCGCCGGACCGGGTGGACTGAACGCGGCCCCACCCTTCCTCCCGATCGCGGGCGCCGACCCCCTGCCCGACACCACGGCCCGGCGGGCGGAAATACGACGCCGCGCATCCGGCCTCCAGGTGATCGCGGGCCATACCGCACACGAGATGGCCGCGTTCCATGTGGGTCACCCGGTCTTCGACACGATCCGTCGAGTCCCGGTCGCCGGGCCGCGCATCGCCACGGCGATATCGAATACCCTGAGCCGCAAGGTATTCGAAACTCCGATGTTCGAACTCGCCGACGAGCTCACCGCCGCCGGGGCGCGCGTGCACTGCTATCGCATACCGGCTTTGCACCCGGCCAACCCGCTCACCGCAGGGCACTGCATCGAACTGCCCCTGCTATTCGGCGACGAACACGCCTGGCGGGCCGCACCCATGCTGAACGGAATCCCGCCCGCCCACCTGAATGAACTGGGCGCTCGAATGCGACGCCAGTGGGGCGAACTCGTCACATCCGGCACTACCACGCCCAGGTGGGCGGCCCATACCTTCGGCTCCCGTGACGCCCATCGGCTGCCGTGAACTTCCCGGCTCCCGGTCACCTTCTCCGTTCTCGTCAACCGGCCGCACGGCCTCGGTCTCGGGTTCTGCGCGCGGCTGGGGCCTGGCGATGGCCCGTGGCCTGGCCCAGGCGGGGGCTCGGATGCTGGTCAGGGGTAGTGGTGTAACCGGCCGGGATCCGGCGCTAACGCTGTGATGCCCCTGGGCAAGGTCCCGGCGAGCTAGGGAATCGGCGCCGGAGTTCACATTCGCGCGGAATCCGGCGCTAACGAGTTATTACCGGTGGCCATCCCATATTTGACGTGCTCGTATGCCCCTGGGGCGTCAGGGATGTGCGGGTGAGGGGCGGGTCCGGATGGCGGCGTAGTTGGCCCAGTCGGTCGCGAGGGTCGTGGCGCGTTCGGTGGCGAATCGTGAGTTGCAGCCCACGAGGTCGGCCAGGACAGGTGCAGGGATCTCGCGCAAGAGCTCGTTGAAGGCCGCGACCCGGCCAGCGCCGGTGATGCCTGTCAAGCGGCGAATCCGTTCTCGGAGACGGGTTGTGGTGATCGGGCGGTTCGGCCGCTGTCGGCCCGTGCGGTCCAGATCCGCGAAAAGTCACGCTATCGCAGATAGTTGGCACTTATCTGCGGTAGCGCCTTAGCGCCGGATCTCGCGAAGATGCGCCTTCTGACCCCTGCTCCTCTCCGGCGAGGCCGCCCCCGACCTCATCGCGGAATTGGGGGGTTCCGGGTGTGCGTACGTCGCGCTCGGGCGGGAATCCCTGGCAGCGCTGAGTATTCGACTGAACTCCCTTGGAAGTAGACGATTGTGGACCTTCGGCCCTGGCCGAAGCCTCCGGTCAGCGCGACACTGGCTGGTGGTGCTCGGAAGGCGATCGCAGCGCAGCGACGAATCCTCCTCTGCCGGAACCCTTTCACACGGAAGGCGTGATCATGACCACCAGTCTGCAACCCAATCAAGCCACCTTCTTCACCCGCGCGCACTACCAGGGTGAGAGCTACACCTACTCCACCGACGATGGCGTTGTCGAAGCGCTGGGAGAACTCAACGACAAATTCAAATCGGTCAGGCTGGGATCCGACGCGAAAGTCCTTGCCTGGCAACACTACGGATTCGGCGGGCACTACGCGGTGTGGGAGACCGACCAGCCCGACATCAGCGGATTCGGCGGTTTGTCGGTCTTCAAAGTCGAATACCGCAGCACGCAACTGATCATGGCGCGCTTCGTCAACGCCACGCACCCCGACCGCACTCTTGCGATGAAGGTGAACACCGCGGGCAGTGACCCCGGCCTCACCGAACGCTGGCTGGCCCAGAACGACCCGAATTTCACTCCCATCGCCCTCGCGTTCGCTGACGGCCGAGCGGTCACCACCGCCCTTTATGTCCGTGACCAGGACACCTTTCTGTTCGACCCGACCGGCTCCTGCTACTTCCGCTGGAACGCCACCAGCAACGAAGTCACACTCGACCCGGGTCCGCACTTCCCGCCCGGAATGAACCACAAACAAGCCAGCGCCAACGAATTCATCTTCGAACTCTGAACCGAAACGAACGAACAGCTACCGCACGGTGTCTCGGCCCTCTCTGGGCCGAGACACCGTACCGGTACGGCACGGCCATGTTCTACAGAGGGCAATCGGTTCCCGCGAGGTGTGCGCTGGCAGCGTCGCAACCGCGGCCGACTCATTCGCGTACGGACACGCGCACGAGTCGACCGACTTGAGCCTGCTATCCGACGACCGAGGAGGATTGCGAAAACTGTTCGCCGACAGTGAATCTCATACTCTTGCTTCCAGCTGGGGCATGGGGGTCGGCGGTTACCGCAACCCAGATCATTCGTGATGTCCTGCGTCAAGGGGTTGGCAGACTTCCATGGATGGTTGGGTTTACGGCCAGACCGTCGACCTGGCCTTGCGAACTGCCGCACCGATTATGCGCTGTGGTTCGCGGGTCAACGGAGGCTGTTGGCGATTGCCCGGCCGATCTCTGGTGGGGACGGGGGTTCGCATTCGCGGTGAATGACACAGCAGGCTCGATGGTTTGCTGTTGAAGTCGAAACAGCAACGGCGCCGCAAAGTCTTTCGTTGTCGCGAGGTGAGTCATCGGCCCAATCCTGCGAAAAGTCTCGGTAAGGAATTTCCGCAGATAATGACACATTATCTGCGGAAATTCCTTAGCGCCGGATTCCGCGCGAATGCGCCGAGCAGCATCGAAGCACCAGGTCAGCGCCTCTGCGGCTTCCCCGGCTGTGGACGCGGTGAGATCCTGATCTTGGGAGGGACACGCAGTCGAAGGAGGTAGCGATGTCGAAGTCCAGCAGCAAAGGCAGCAGCCACGCCAGCGGCGGCAAGATGACCGCCAGCAGGGCCTCCGCGATCCAGAGCGCAGGTGCGCGCAATCCGAGCAGCACCACGGCGACATCAGGATTCGCCAGCCGGGCACAGTCCGCGGCCGCCACCAACACCGGCGGGTCCGGCAAGAAATAGCAACAGCCACAAACACTTTCATGATGCCCGGGGCTCGACAGTCCCGGGCATCACTGCGTTAGCGCCGGATTCCGGCCGGATGCGCCACTACCCCCGGGTAGCGGTCGCGCAGTTCGTCTTCGTCGAGGTAGTACTCGCCCTGGTCCTCGCGTGGGTAAGGGCCGGCCTTCCATTCCTTGCTGAGCGAGGCCAGTTGTTCTTTCGGCCACCGCTGGCGGTTCTCGGCCACCGACACCGCGCCGCGCAGATTACCGTCGAAGAGCACGTCACGGTCGGGGACTCGCTCGAATCGTTCGTTGTAGACGCCGAATCCTTCGTAGTCGCGCGCCAGGTTCATCGCATCGGGATCCACGACCACGATCACCTTGGAAATCTCGGCGTCCCAACCGTCTTCGTCGTCCTGGACCCGCACGAACACCGGTGCGGTGAATTGCACCCACCGAACCGGGCGGGACTCGTTGTCACCATCCACGGGCGCTGAACCTACCCGGCTTCGGTTCCGGCGGCAGAGGTCTCGCGTGCTGAACCCACGGCGGACCAATCAATCCGGTTGGTGAGCCGGGTTTCGCGTATCCGCGGGGTCAGGCTGGACGCGCGAGCGAGGCGATGACCCGCTGGACGTCGGCCAGTCGCACGACGGCGCTGGTGTCGGCACCGGTGACCCAGGCTTGCAGGATCTCCCGCATCAGCGTGGTCGCTCCGATGCCGCGTTCCTCGGCCAGGTCACGCAGTTGCGTGTCGAGGTCGAGGGGGATGCGCAGCGAGCGGGTGATCATCGGCTCGCTGGTGTCGGGGACCGGCAGCGCGGCGTTGGCTCCGGTGGCGATGAGGTCGGATAGGTTCTGTTCGATGTTCATGCCCATCACTTCCGTCCCGTGTAGCGGTCGAACACGGCTTTCTCATCCGGGAGCATCTCGCGCGCGGCGATGACGTCCCAGTCGTTGTCCTCGTGGGCCGATTCCAGGACGAACACGACCAGGTAGCGGCCCGTGTGGGTGAGACCGAACAGCGCGGTGGCCTTCGCGTCGAGGTGGCGCACCAGGCGGCGTTTGGAATGCAGCGCCTCCCAGACCTCGCCGGGTTTCACGCCGTAGACCCGAATGTTGTGCAGCCCGTCGCTGGTGAAGCTGTATCGGTCACCCACCGATACAGCGTAACACGCGCGTGATACGACGCAGTGGGTGTGGGTTCGGACATGGTGTCGGCAGGTGTCGATATCGTGGACTGCTGAAACCGGAGTTACACCAGGGGGATCGGTGACCAGAGCGCACCCGACATGACAGGACATCGCCGCTGACATCCGCCGACAGATCGCGGCTGGGGACCTCGGACCCGGCGCGGTGCTACCGCCGCGGCAGAAGCTGGCTGACAACTACGGAGTATCGGTGGGCCCGGCCAACCGGGCGATCCTGCAGCTCATCCACGACGGCGTGTTGATGTCGGATCGAAACGCCCCACGACGGGGTGTGTGGGTGCGCAGCTCGGGCGGCGTACGGACCCACACCCTCGGGCTGGTGCGGTACAAGGTGTGGATCCCGCTGCCCGACGACAGCGGCGAAGACATCGGCACCAGCATCACTTTCGCGGTCTACGGCTCGGCGGTCCCCCGTGTCGGGGAACACCTGCACTTCGATGCCGCCCCGATCGGGATCGAGGTGACCGTCGCCGACGTGGCGCACTGGTTCGCCACCGACGACAGCGAGGACGAGCTAGAAGTCCACGAGGTGACGGTGGAAGGCGTCATCGAACCGACCCACCTCGACAGCGCACGTCAGCTGTTGAATCCGGCAACCCTGTGCGAGTGGATCGACCGGTTCCCCCACCTGGAGTACATCCAGGCCCCTTCCGTCTCCCCGGAGGACATCGCGGCCCGCGTGATCTCCCCGGAGTAGACGTACCCCGGTGGGTGCCTATCACCGGCGGTGGCCTGCGCTTTATGGTCGGACATCTCGGTGAACCGCTTGATCAGCTCCGTACCGGACCGTTTCAGCACGTTCTCGGCCATCAGCGTGACGGTTTGTTGCATGTCCTGCTTCACGTCGCGCAGCAGTTCCACCTGTTCGGTGCCGCGCTGCTGTTCTGCGCTCAGCTGGGCGACCAAGCCAGCCCGCGCCGACTCGGACTGTTGAAGCTGCTGTTGCAGCCCCTCGATCCGTGTCGCCGCGTCGTCGAGCTCAGCACGGGTTCGCTCGGACTGCTGGCCTTCCTGACGGACCGCCTCCTTCAAACCAGCCTCTGTAGCCGCCGACTGCTGGAGCTGTTGTTGCAGGAGCTCGACCCGATTCACGGCGGTGTCGAGCTCACCGCGTGTCCGTTCGGCCTGCTGACGTTCCTGGCGGGCCGCTTCCTCTGCGACTGCGATCCGGCCACGTGCGCTGATGTACCCGGCACCGGCCGCCAGCACGGCGACGACGATCACAACAAGAACGAAAACGGCAATGGGGACAATCGAACTGATCACGTCAAACCCTCCATGACTCAGGCAACTTCGGGCACCGGCTCGCAACAGGCCGGTCAGGTGACACACGCGATCGACCAACAGCTCCACGGCATCGATCGGCGCCGAGCATTCCACACCGCACCGACAGCAACGCCGACTCGGCAGCCCGCCCACGGGCCCGCCACGAAGTCCGCTCACGCTTTGCCGGCCGGAATGGGCCATCAATCGCGACCTTCACTCGCATCAGGGGAAGATCACTCACCGGGCCATCGGTCGGGTCCACGAACTCACCTGTACCCGGTGCCGGGCTGCCGCTATGGCCAGAGCCCTCTGACCCGGGCTGATCCGGTGTGCGCCCCGGGACGTGACCCCGCCCGGCCTGCGGACGGAAGGCAGAACCGGGCGGGAGTGACATATCTCCACAGCAGGTACCCGACCATGGCCGTGGCCATTGCCGGATGACCACCGATCATCGTAGGTGCGCGACTATGCACCGGTCCCCCGCCACGCCGCGACACCGAACCCCCACCGCTACATCCACAGCTCGGTGTCGGGGGGCTGCCTGTCGCCGTGAGCCGACAACCGCTGAGCGAAGGTTTCCGTCCACGCCACCGTCTCCGATTCCTCGCCGAGCCCGGACGCGCGCAGCCGCATCTTCGAGGCACCGGTCCCGAGCCGGGCCTGCAACGCCAACAGCCACACTCCCCAGGAGACGTAGGCCTCCACGCTCATCCCCGCGCACTCGGCGGCATCGTTCAACGTGAGCCAGTCGTCCTCGCCGACCGTCACCACAATGTCCCTGCTCGCCATACGACCAACGCTAGACCCACCAGATGTGGCCGACGAGCCAGTACGGACGCAGCGGGTCAAACCGTCCGAGGTGTTCGGAAAACGATGGCCAGCCGCCTGCGTTTCGGAGGATCAGCCATGCTCGGGAACCGAGATTTCCGCCGGTGAACGGTCGAATCTGAGCCCCGGCCTGGACGGTCGCCGTCGCCAGGCCGCGCTCGCCGCGACCAGAGACCCGATGCTGTCGCAGGCGCGTTCGGCGGCAGCCGCACCACCCTCCAGCGCTACCTCGTCTAGGCCCACCAACACCTCGGCGGGCGGGTAGCCGGGACAGAAGATGTTGGCGAAACTCCGGGCGACACAGAGCGGGGCGGGCGACACCCTAGGAGTGAGGTAGGCGATCGGTGAGCGATTCATGCCGAAGGTAGGCATTCCCCGCTCATCACAGCGTCATCGCGTCTTCCCACGTTCCGACCGCTGTATGTTCTGGCGATTTTCCCCTCGAGTTGTGCCCAACCTTCAGTGAGGAGCTCGGTCACATGGAATCCAAGGTTTACGCCAATAAAGGCTGGCAGCACATCGGACAGGTACCGGCCGCGGGCAGCCTCTACGCCGAGGGCGGCTGGTGCTTCAACGTCAACGAACGAGCAGCCCGCACCTGCAACTCCGAGGGCCATGGCTATCAGGTCGGGAATTACTACATCATCGAGATCGCCAAGGGGGATCAGAACTACCCCTACAGCGGCGACCAGGCCCGAGTAGGTCAGCTCATCTTCCGAGTCGGCGAGAACGGCATGCCGGAATCGTTGGGGCTTCGCGGCATCTTCAGCGGCGGTGAAGATCTGTGGATGAGGATCAACGACAACGACAGCGGCATCGCTGACAATGACGGATATTTGACGCTCCGCTTCGTTTCTGCCACCGACTCCGCGGCCGCCGCACTGCGTGGGACCCCCACAAACTCCTACGGCGATCCCATCGGCACCCAGTACACACGCAACGGGGCCGGCGGATACGACAAAGTCCGGTAGCGCGGGACCGGGTGTGGGCGTCGCCGTAGCCCCGACGAGGTGACGTTCAAAGTCGGCGTTCGAGCTTGAACCACCGCTCGAACGCTGACTGGCGGGGTCATGCCTGCCTGGCCGATCACGTCCCAAGACGCGCCCTGCACGCGTGCCCCTGCACGGCCTCGGTAAGCGGGCCTGCGCCTCGGCGGATTCGACGTAGTTCGTGTTCGGAAAACGACCCCAACCACGCCGTCGACCTCGGCTTCGCCCTCGGGATATCGGTCATCGCAGCCATCTGGCTGCTGATCGTCTGGGCGCAGCACCGGTCCTTCACCGCCGAGGAAGAGAAGGACCGCGACCGCGCCCAGCAGATCCTCGGCCAACACCTCGCCGTCTTCGCCAAGGTCGTCGACGGACTGTTCACCACCATCCGCGACGTGGTCACCGCGATCTGCAAGACCTTCACGCCCAGCACCGACGCACCCACCACGGCATTGCCGCCGGAACAGGCCGAGCTGACGGCACCGCCAACGGTTGAACCCTCGGCGGTGGAACAGCTCAACGAGCCGGCCATCGAGCCGCCCACGGCCGGCCCGTTCAACGTCTCCTCCAACCCGGAGTCGTGACCCGGCCGAACGCCGCGGACCTGGCCGGCGCGCCCCGTCGCGCTGTCGGCCGCCCGCGGTCATGCCCCGACGACCTGCTCGACCTCATGCTCGATCTGCGCGACAACGGCATGTCCTACCGCCAGATCGCCGATCACCTCAACCACATCGGTATGCCCGGAGCCACCAACGAATTCACCCGCTGGCACGGCAAAACCGTCTGGAGACTGCTCCACACCCGCAGCGCGCACCACTACGCCCAAGATCGAGGCGCACGAGCACCCCGCGGCCGGATCTACCGAGCTCGATAGTCCAACCCAGGTCCGTTCGGAAAACGATCTTCGGGAAAACGAACGACAACCGCCATCGATCTCGATGACGGTGGTCGTGGATTCAGCCTTCGCTGAGGCCGGTGCTGCGTCGGCGGTCTGCTGCCGGAGGAGCGCGACTAGTCCATCCAGATGGCGACCATCGGAAAACGGTGCGACCAGGGCAGACGTCGTGTCAGTGGGTGCGTCAGGTCGATTGTAGGGTCTCAAAAGACTTGGCCAGCAACTACTCTCTGACCTGCAGCTTCTGAAGTTGTCTCACAACGTGGCCACTGCGATCTGTCTCAAAAAGATGGGGTCAAGTCCCGGGGAGTGGTGTAGCTGGGGTGGTCACCGCGTGATCCGAAATATCGGTCAGGCGGTGAGTTCTGCTGGTGCGGTCTCCT
>NZ_JBIWMX010000081.1:0-10263 GCF_044766925.1 Nocardia sp. NPDC101769
CAGGAGGAGACCGCACCAGCAGAACTCACCGCCTGACCGATATTTCGGATCACGCGGTGACCACCCCAGCTACACCACTCCCCGGGACTTGACCCTTTTGCCGGTTTCTCGCTGCGGCGGCGTCAATAACGCCTTCGGTCTTCTTCGCGCGTTTGGACAGGTCATTGAACTGTTCGGAGAGATTTCCCATTTGAAGACCCCTCTCGGTGTCGATTCCTGTGTGGTCGTTCACGACGATCAATGCCCCCTACCTTCTCCCACTGTGCACCGCTATAGCGGACCGGGCGTCGGAGATGCCGTCGCCGACCTGGCGACCCCTAGCACAGAATGGTGCCTATTCGGACTGGCTGCCTGTGCCTCGCGGCCCAGTAACCCCGGCGATTCATGACGACATTCACGACGACAACGGCGACGAAAAGCCTAGCATTCCCACTTCCCCGAACTACACCACTTCCGCCGATACATCGCGCCTAACGTTTGTTTCCCCGGCGTCTCCAGCAACCGCCCGAGCGTCTCCCCGCGGCCGCAGGGAGACGCCGAACTTAACCTCCACCTTTCGCCGGGTCGTGGGCCCGGCCTGATCGGTTTCGGATTGGTTTCCGGTCGCTGATCAGCGGCCGGTGGGCAACGCAGGAAAGCCCGGTCAGCGGGTTTCTGCCGGGTTCCACGGGCCCAGATGAAGGTCCTTTCGTCGGTTGTAGGGATGGTTCGGTCTGGTCAGCCTGGGTGCAGGCGCTGCAGGGCGATCAGAAGCAGGCCGCTGCCGCGGTGATGGCGGGATAGGCGCAGATGGACGCGGCGAGCGTGCCGGGCGATCCGGGCGGGGATCGAGAATAGTTGCAGGCGTAGTGTTTTCGGTTCCCAGCGGCGGGCGGGATGGTCGTGCAGGGCGAGGGTTTGCAGCCAGGCGGTCAAATCGAGGGCGATCGCGACGATCGCGACCCAGATCCGGTTCGCGTCAAAGGATTTGAACGGCAGGTTTCGCAGTCCGGTGAGCCCATATCACTGGCCATCGAGAGCTCTACCCCACACTCGGCGCGGCCACCTTCATCGACCGCACATGGTCCGACGACGACCTGTTCGACCTCGGTCTCGCACGACTACTCGACACGGTGATACCTACTGTCGGCCCGCACATTGCCCCCTCCTGAAGCGCACCCGACAATCCGGGACGGGAGCGCGTCTTCATCGCACCAAAGTCGCGTTCCGAACCGAGCTCCCAAGGCACACAGGCGGGTCGCGATTCGAGTGGAACCAGAGGACCAGCGCTTGGTCGAGCGGATAGGTCCGACCCATGCAGTTCTTGGTGTCTATCGCGACAGAGCATCTCCCGCTCACCGCACGCCATCGAGTGCACTTGTTCCGGTGAGCCGGAGACGGTCCCGGGCTGGGTCCGCCTCCGGCTCACCGGGCTTCGGGGATGTGAGCGAGATCAGGCCGATGCGACAGGCAACAAGTCCTGGCCGACCAGTTGACGTCCGTGTACGGCCGATTCGCGCACGGCGTCGAAGCCGTAGCCCCGCATTGCTTCCTCGTAGTCGCGCAAGGCCTCCGGCAGCGGCCGACCGGCGGCGGCCTCGGTCAGGCGGCCGGTGAGTATCTGTGCGTCCCGCAGTGCGGTGTTCGCGCCGATGCCGATGGCCGGGCTCATCACATGGATGGCGTCGCCGAGCAGCGTGACCGAGGAGGTGTCCCATGCGGCCAGGGGAACACTGGTGCGTACCGAGACCGCGAAGATCGACGCGGGATCCTGGCAGGACACGATATCGACCAGTCGAGGATCCCAGCCCTGCAGCAGGGATACCGTCAGCGCTCGCAGTTCCGCCCCGCTCATGGCGAACAGCTCCTCATCGGTGCTCGGGAACTGCTCCCGCCGGGCACCGAAGACACAGGTGAGGTAGTCGCTGTCGGCGCTGAGGGCAATGCTCGGCGCCAGCCGTGCGGTCACCCGATCGATCGGTTCGCGGTATTGCACCGGGGCCAGGCCGACGAAACGTCGGCCCGGTCCGACGACAGTGGTCCACAGGCTCAGCAATTCGGGTGGGACCGCCGCACGAGTCTCGTTGTCGGCGAAGGGAATTTTTCCGTAGAGCAGGCGCAGTCCGGCGTCGATCACCTGTGCCTGGGGGAGATGCTGCTGGCGTACAGCCGAATTGACACCGGCGGCGCCGACCAGGATGTCACCGGTGGCGCTGGAGCCGTCGGTCAGATGCGTGGTGACCGTGCCCGCGGGATCGGTGGTGTAGCCGGTGACGCGGGCCCCGAAGTGTACGACCTCGTCCAGGCCCGATAACAAGATCTGGCGCAACGTGTTTCGATTGACCGCCAGATGGCCGCCGCCGGGCAAACCCGCGACCCGCGGCAAGTCCTGCGCATGTCGCAGCGCGAGGTGATGGTCGAAGGTGTCCATCCTTGATCCCGGGACTCCGGCGGTGGCCGCGAACACTTCGAACGCCTCCGGCGCCAGCACCGCCCGCAGCGCGGTGATGCCGTCGGCGTTGATGCGGATGCGGTAGCCCTGGTTGCGGAATGCCGGGGTGGGGTCCTTCTCGTAGACGGTGACGCCGATCCCCGCCCGGTGAAGTCCTTGCGCGAGGGCCAGTCCGCCCAGTCCGCCTCCGGCGATGATGACATGCAGATCCGACACAGCCGTGTCCCTTCTCAATGATGAAATGAAAAGGGACGCACCGGGATGTGCCTCGCGGGCACTGTACGGGCGACTACTGCGCCATCCGGACTACCTACCGGACCGTGGCTTTCGTACGTCCGACACCACTGTAGCCAGCGGCGACCCAACAGTGTTATCCCGCAGCCGGATTGCGACCGAATCCGTCACACCGTACGAGAACTCCGGTGAAATCCTCCATTCCGGGCCAGAATTGGACGTCATCGATCGTGGATCTGCTGGCGACCGATGGCGTGCCGCAGATCGGATAGTGATCGGCGGACCAGGGCGGTGAGGTCCGCGGTGGGGTTCTCTGCCCAGCGGTCGTAGGCGGTGTTGAAGGCGATGATCGCGCCCTGCGCGGCGTAGGTCGCTGTGTGGGTGGGAACCCCGCGTTCGGGGGTTCCGGTAGCAACCGTGCGAAAAACAACACATTTGGGCTTGGCCCGGAGAACTGGGGCGCAGTCGGAGGAAGTTGGAAGACCTGCGCCACCCACGAGCGGGACCGGGATTCACCGCGGTGATCGGATGGAATACCGACCACTCGGATGCAGGCCCTTAACTGACGTTCTGGATGTCCTCGACGGGAACCGGGTCCTGCTCGCCGAACTTCTGGAAAAGAACCTACCCATGGCGCGCTGCATACCGCCACAAGCCAGTTCGCGCTCATCGGGGTGGGCGTCGGGTACGCCATGGTGGCCCTCATCAGTCACCTGCTGGTGGAGCCCAGCTTCGGGCCGGCCCTGATGGCCATGATCGGCCTGGGCGTCGGAATTGACTACGCCCTGTTCATCGTGACCAGATACCGGCAGGCGCTTACCGATGGTCTCGACCCGCGCGAGGCCGTCGTCCGCTCCATGTCGACCGCCGGGCGCGCCGTATTATTCGCCGCCACAACGGTACTCATCTCGCTGTGCGGCCTGTTCCTGGTCGGTCAGCCGTTTCTCGACGGTCTGGCCGTCGGGACGATCCTGGCCGTGCTGCCCGTGCTGGTGGCCACCGTGACTTTGCTCCCGGCCCTGCTCGGCTTCGCGGGTCGAGCCGTCGACCGGTGGCATGTGCCGGGCCTGCTCCGATCCGGCACGGCCTCCGCCGAGCGCGGTCTGTGGTGGCGATGGAGCCGGGTGGTGCAACGCCGTCCGGTGCTGTGCGGGTCGGCCGCACTGCTCGCACTGCTGATCCTCGCCGTGCCGACCTTTGCCATGCGGTTGGCCTTCAGTGATTCGGGGAACGACCCTGCCGAACTCACCACCCGCCAGGCGTATGACCTGTTGTCGGACGCGTTCGGGCCGGGCTTCAACGGTCCCCTTGTGCTGGCCGCCGAATTGCCCGGCGCGGCAAACGATCACGCGGTGCTCACCGAATTCGAACAGCGACTCGCCGGACTTCCCGGCGTGGCCCGGGCGACGGCTCCCAGCTACAACGCGTCCGGTGACGCCGCGGTGGTGACGGTCTACCCGACCAGCGACCGGCAGTCGGCGGACACTGCGGCACTGGTCGATCGGCTACGCAATACGGTTGTCCCGCAGGCGACCGCGGGAACCGGCGTGCGGATTCTGGTCGGCGGGCAGACCGCGGCAGGAACCGACGAGTCGGCGCACCTGGGGATGCGGCTGCCGTGGGTGATCGGATTGGTGATCCTGCTGTCCTTCGTTCTGCTCATGGCCGTATTCCGTTCCGTCGCAATTCCGCTCAAGGCGGCGGCAATGAACCTCTTGTCCATCGGTGCCGCTTACGGTGCCATTGTCGTGGTCTATCAGTGAGGGTGGCTGTCGTCGATCTTCGCTGTCACCCGGACCGGGCCTATCGATCCCTGGATTCCGCTGATGATGTTCACCATCACCTTCGGATTGTCTATGGACTACGAGGTTTTCCTGCTCTCGCGCATCCAGGAGGAGTGGCGTCGACGGCGGGACAACGGCGCGGCGGTGGCGCACGGGATCGCCGCGACCGGGCGGATCATCACCGCGGCCGTGGCCATCATGGTGTGCGTCTTCGGGTCCTTCGTCATCGGCGATCGCTACGCACCCTCAATGTCTTCGGATTGGGTCTCGCCGTGGTGATTCTGGTGGACGCCACCCTCGTGCGCATGATCCTCGTCCCCGCGATCATGCAACTGCTCGGCAGAGCCAACTGGTGGCTGCCCCGGTGGCTCGATCGAATCACTCCACATCTCGCCATCGAACAGGAGTGAGGGGCGGTGCTGTGCCGGCGCCGGCGACACCTGGTGCTGGCACAGTCGACTCATCCAAATCCGGATACTGGGACCCCTGCAGGTGGTCGCTGACGACAACGTCACGGAGATCGACGGTGCACGCCTGCGCCTGGTCGCCGAACGTACCGGTGAGGACTACATCGACACCGACCGCACCTGTGTGCATATCGATGCGTTCTGGGGCGGCCGCAAGGGCTGAATCGCGCTCGGTCAGCTCTTGTCCGGACTGGGGGCGGCGGGTCAGGCGGCGGGCGGCAGTCCGGCGATGGCGCGCTTGAGGTCGGCCAGGGAGATCTTGCGGTCGTCGTCGGTCTCGGCCAGGCCCTCGTTGATCCAGCCGCGAATCAGCGCCGACCGGTCCACACCCCGCACTTCGCAGAGCGCCTCGATGGCCTTGCGCTGGCGCAGAGTGAGTCGGACGGTGGTCACCACCAGCTGCTCGTCCATGGGTTCGGTGACCGGCGGCAGCTCGGGGGTGGGTGCGCTGTCGTCGATGGCCAGCTCGCCGGCCTCGAATGCGTCGGCCAGCGCCAGCGCCTCGGCGAGGTCGCGGGCTTCGTCATGTGCGTCGCGTTCTGTCATCGCTGGCTCTCCCATTCCTCGAAATCAGCAATGTCCTGCGGGTTCGTCATCGGTTTCGCGCCGATGATCTACCAGTCCAGTCCGCCCAACGCCCGCAACGCGCCGATGATCGGCTTCCCGGCCTCGGTGCGTGCCCACACCTGCAAGACACGTAATCCGTCCTTGCTGGTACTCATGCGCGGCCACCGCCTCGGGCTGTCCAACACTTCGATGACCTCGGCGTGGGTGAGACCGGCCTGGGTCAGGCGTGCAGCCGGCCACGGCAACCATTCATAGGCACACAATCGAGAATACAGCGGTAATACGACCTGGTCGAGTTCTGCCAATGTGGCTGACCACGATAACTGTCACTGATCTACATGGCGGGCTGGCCGTTGCCGCGGTGCTGGCCGCGGTATCTGTCACCGTTTGTCCATCCTTGTTGTCACCACAGAATGCGCGGCGGGATTGTCCCGGCCTTCCTCACCCCCCGCACGAGACCGGCTACCCGCTGACCTGTCCTAGGTCACGGTCCGCGCCGCCGTCGACCCGCGCTGCCGGCCCCACCCTTGACCCGGCTGACGAGCCGCGCAAGCGGTCGAGGACACCCGCCGAGGTCAGGGTGGTCTTCATGTCCATCAGATAGCCGGCGGCGGTGTTGCGCTATTGTTTTGCCTCCGCTCGGGCCGTGCGGAGGGTCGAGATCGCCTGCACGGCAATGGCACCGCCCGCGCCAGCCCATGGCGGCAGGGCCAGTTCGTGCGCGGCTAGCGCCGCGACCGCCGGCAGTTCCAGCGACTTCAACCCGAGCACGGCCCGTGCTGGTTTCAGCTTCAGTGCGGTCAAGCCCTTCTGGAGGTCTCGCAGGGGCTTGCCGAGGTCCCGTTGCACCAGGTCCTGGATGTACATGTTCAGCACGGCCGGATCGTCGATTCGATCCAGTCGTGCGAACTCGCCGGCCATGTCGTCGAGATGGGGGTGAAGGTGGCGAACTAGCCCAAGCTGTCCCCACGTCCTCGTGAACGGCGGACATGTCGTGGTGCATCACTGGAAACGGTGCCGTGCCACGGCGTGCCGGCGGGTCAGGCGGGGGTGAGGGTGGGGCGATTGCGTAGGATCGCGGCGGCGGCCAGCGCGGACAGTGTCAGTAGGGTCAGTGCGAAGGTCGTCGCGCCGGTCGAGAGGCCGACCGCGTCGCTGAGGTACCCGGCGCTGACGGGCAGCAGACCGGCGGGGATGTAGCCGCCGATATTGAACGCCGCGTTGGCTTCCGCCAATCGAGCGGCCGGGATGGCGTGGTTGAGCAGCGACAGCCCACCGAGCTGGCCCAAGCCCTGGCCGGCCCCGGCGAGCAGCGCCGAGGTGATCAGGTAGGTCGGCGACTGGGTGTGGACGGCGATCACGAGGGTCGCCATCGCCAGGGCGGTCGCGACGGCGGAGATCGTCATGGTCGCCGGGCGCGGCAGGGACCGGGCGGCGAACTGGACGGCGGTGGCGGTGAAGAACATCGCGAAGGCCATGGCGCCGGGGACGATTCGGTTCGTCGTGCCGAGCAGGCCGGACAGCAGGGCCGGGCCCAGGGACAGCACGAAGGACGTGGCCGTGATTCCGGGCGCGAACACCGCGATGCCGAGGAAGAGCTGGTGGCGGTTCGCGTGGGGCACCCGGGGCACCCTGATCCATGAACCCGCATCCCGGTGCGCCGGACGACCGACGGGCATCCGCAGCACCGTCACGAAAGCGGTTGCCAGCAGCGCGATCTCGACCCCGAAGACGGTGACGGTCGGGGCCGGGACGGTCTCGGACAGGACGCCGGACAGCAGCGGGCCGACGCCCGCGCCCAGGACCATCGCGGTCGAGGCGAACAGCGCGCCCAGGTGCTTGCGCTCGGGTCCGGCGACATCGGTGACGGCGGCCATGCCCGCGGAAACCGCCGCGCCCACCGCGATACCGGTGAGCAGGCGAGCGATCATCAACGCGATCACACCGGGCGCGGTGGCGAAGATCAGGCATGCGGCCGCCGCGAGGATCAGCGCCGGGATGAGCACGGCTTTGCGGCCGAGCCGGTCCGAGGCGACGCCGCAGACCAGCAGCGATCCGAGCAAACCGACGATGTAGAACGCGAAGACCACGGTCATGGTGCCCTTGGAGAACCCGAAGTCGCGCTGCCACAGCACATACAGCGGCGTCGCCGCGTTCGAGAGCACGAAGACGGCGGTCACGGGCCATGCCGCGAGCCAGATCCACCATGTCGGGGCGACGCGAGATTCGGTTCCGAGATCGATCGGCTCCCCGGCTTGTGCCGGACGGGATTGTGTCGCAACCACTTCCACTACCTCCACTCAAAGTTCGAATTGACTCGAACTAGTACGAACGGAGTCGAACATAGCATGCTGTACGATCAAAGTCGTACAAGCGTCGACAGTGAGGAGTTCATCGATGCCGGCCAAGCAGCACCCCGCGCCGAAGTTCACGCTCCCCGCGGAACCGGACGTCGTGCCGGATCCGTTGCCCGAACCCGGACTCGACGAGCTGCGACTCGAGACCGTCATGGGCGCGCTCAGTGACCCGCTGCGGCTGCACATCGTCCAGAAGCTGCTGCTCGAATCCGAGGCCTACGACCACTCCTGCGGCTGGTTCGGCATCGACCGCCCGAAATCGTCACTGACGCACCACTTCAAGGCGCTGCGCGAAGCCGGTGTCACCCGCCAGCGCCAGTACGGCCTCGAACGCCGTAGTCAGGTCCGTATCGACGACCTCGAAGCCCGCTTCCCCGGCCTGCTCGACCTCGTCGCCACATGGGAGCCCGCGGACTGACGCCCGACGGGTGTGATGGCCCCGTCAGGTTGGCGTCACGAACGCTGATCGTTGTCGGTGCCGGGCTGATTCTCGCGCCGGGACGCGATGGCCCGTGAGGGCCAGTGACGAGTAGTGCGGTCAGCTGGTGAGGCGATGGGCTGTTGGGTTCATGGCTACGGGGGGTCAGGCGGAGTAGTCGATGGGGTCGCCGAAGGTTCCGTCGCCGCGGCCGTATCGCAGGGTGATATTTCCTGTGGCGGTGTTGCCGACGACCATGTCGAGGATTCCGTCGCCGTTGAAGTCGGCGAGGATCGGGGTGGACAGGGGCATGAGTCCGCCGGAGGGGTAGGTGGTCGGCGGGCCGAAGGTGCCGTTGCCGGTGCCGAGAAGAACTGTGATGCTGGAGGTTCCGGCGTTGGCGACGACGAGGTCGAGCTTGCCGTCGCCGTTGAGGTCGGCGAGGTCGAAGCATTGGGGGAGTAGGCCGCCGGTTTGGACGACGGTGGGTTTGGCGAAGGTGCCGTCCCCGTTGTTGAGGATTATGGATATGGTGCTGTTGACCAGATTCGAGAACAGGATGTCCGGCTTGCCGTCGCCGTTGAGGTCGCGCGCCATGCCGAACCAGGCGGTCTGAGCGCCCTCGTTGAGGGTGATCGGTGGTTCGAAGGTGCCGTCGCCACGCCCGCGGAAGATCTGGATGGTGTTGTTCATGTAGTTGCCGCGCAGCAGGTCGAGGTTGCCGTCGCCGAAGAAGTCGGCGACGTCGGCGGATCCGGAGCCGATTCCGCCTTCGGTGGAGACGGTGGTTGCGGGTTCAAAGGTGCCATCTCCGTTGCCGAGCAGGATCGACCAGGAGGGGCTTTGGTTGGAGGTGGCCAGGTCGAGGTTGCCGTCGTGGTTGAAATCACCGACGACCACTGCGCCAGGCGCGAATCCGGTTGGGTAGTTGACGGCATCGTTGAAGGTGCCGTCGCCTTTGCCGGTCAGGATCGAGACGGTACTGGAGGTGAAGTTGGTGACGGCCAGGTCGGGTATGCCGTCGTGGTTGAAGTCGGCGATGGCGACGTAGTCGGCTTGTCCGCCGGTGGGGTAGTGCACGGCGGGTTCGAAGCCGCCGCCCGGCTTGCCCAGAAAGACTGATATCCCGTTTCCGAGTCCGAAGTCGCTGAATACGACATCCGGGATGCCGTCGCCGTTGAGGTCGGCGATCGCGGGGACCGCGGGTCCGATCAGATTGGGGATGGTGTCTGCGATGGCGCGACCGCTCATAGAGCCGGGGCCCACGAAGGATGTCCCTGTGATCACCAATGACACGAAGGCGATGACAGCAAACCTGATGCGCGACACTTGCACTCCCATGGACGAATCTCTCGTGGGAACCCTAGGGGTTTCCCACGGCTGGGAGGGGTTGCCTGCCGGTCACGGTTTGGCCGGCACAGGGCAAGGTAATCCGGCGCGTCCGGGTCGTATCCGAACCTCACACCGATTACACCCGATTCGCACTGGCCGTCGCGCCGTTGAACATCACTGCGGGAGAGGACGTTCGATACATACCTCGTCACAAGATTGATGAGGCGTTGCTCAGTGGTGATGACTGGTGGATCTTCGATGATCATCTAGTTGCGTTCAGTGTTTTCAGCCCTGACGGCGCTGACGAGGGGTTGGCGACTACCACCGATCCCGTGATTGCGGCTCATATCCGGAAGGTCCGAGACCACGTGTGGCCGATGGCGATCCCGTATGCCGACTACATCGGGGTGTCCACGGATCGGTGACCGACCCTGCGCAGCAATCGAGAGAAGCCCTTGGCGGTCAGTTACGAGAGATCCGGAAGGATGCCGGACTGACCGCGAGGGTGCTCGCGCATGCCCTTGCGTGGCCGCCGTCGACGGTTTCGAAGCTCGAGCACGGGCACCAGACCCCAGTGAGGTTGCGTCCAATAGCGTGGTGTAGCAGCAGCATTGGATGCTGAGCTTGTCGCAATCCCCGGACAGCAGGGTGGCCACCGCGTGATCCTTCAGAA
>NZ_JBIWMX010000082.1:0-9977 GCF_044766925.1 Nocardia sp. NPDC101769
GGCAGACAAGGTCGATCGTCTACTCGAACTGGCGGCGATCGCTGAAGTGCGGATCTATGTTCATCGGACGGGTGCGCCGCTGCCCTGACATCTGCGGGCGGCCGTCCGGGCTACGCCCTGCAATGCCGCTGACCGCGCTGACCGAACCGGCCAGCGCTGGGTAGGCGAAGGTCAACTGGCCGTGCCGATCCGAAGCCGGCCGAACGCACCTTCTTGCAGCGATCCGCACGCTCCGAATCGGCCGCGTGGCTCGGCGGAAGATCAATGGGCCGAAGCAATCTCGGCTCAGCGCAGGACTGGGAGTAGGGCGAGCAGTACCGCGATAAGGAGCAAGGGTGCCGAGAGTCGCTCGACTAGGGCATGAGTCCGGTCGAGATCGACATTGGTGTGTGTTCCGCCTGAGGAGCTGCCCCTGACGCTATCTGCGCCGCTGGCAGCGCGCGCGGCGAGGACGGTGTCGACGCGGAGTTTGACAGTGAGGATTGCTGCCATGACCAGAGCGCCGGCGAAATACACCGCAGCGACCGGCCCGGTGCCGGAGACGAGTCGCACGACTTCGATCACCGCGAGGCCGATGCTCGCGATCAGCGAAGCGCGGTTGTAGCGGGTCCACGCCCCGACCGAGATCTTCTCAACAGCCAGGGCGACATTCGGTGCCGTCCCCGGTGATTGAGCAGCCAGCAGTAACGGCCGGACTCCAGCGACCATGATCAGCCCTCCGGCGGCGACAACACCGACCGCGAAGCGTTCGATTCCGGTGAATCCGACATTAATGAGGGTGTCGACGTCCATGTGTTCCTCCTGAGGTCGAGCAAAGTGTGGTGCGCACTCACGTCATTCTGTAATGGCGCTACTATGGTGCGCACGCACCTCACTTGTCAACGGGTGGGGTCACGCCGACCGAGGGAGATCACCGATGGCGCCACCGGCCCGGCAGCGAATCCTCGATGCCGCTGCACGCCTCCTGCGGGAGAAGGGCATCGCCCGCCTGACCACGCGCGAAATCGCCGTGGCCGCAGACGCCGCAGAGGGCTCGATCACCAAGAACTTCGGCGGCAAACTGGGCCTGCTCACCGCCCTGCTATCGAGCGACCTGCCCGAATTGGCTGCCTGGCGTGCCGCCCTCACCCCGCCGACCGCTCACCGCGGCGACCTATGCGCCGCGCTGATCACGGTCGGGGACAAGGCAATCGACTACTACGCGGCTTCGCTCCCGCTCATCGCCGGCGCAGTCTCCGACACCACCCTTCTAGACGCCTACCGAGCCACGAACACCGCTCAGGACACCGGACCTCAACTAGCCGTGGAGTCCATGGCCACGTATTTGACGGGGTGGCAGTCGACCGGCGCACTCTCCCCCGAGGCGGATACCTGGGCATTGGCGCTGTTGTTCTGCGGCGCAGCACAATTACAGGCTTGGACCGAGCATCTCGCCGGACCGCTAGCCCTGCCCCGCGACAGGGACGCACGGATACGAGCCGTCGTCGACGCGCTAGTCCCTTAACGCCGAGCGAGCGACGCGGCAAACGCACTACATTGCCGCATACCTCGCTGACCGAATCGGCCAGCCAGGGGCATCGGAAGACCAACTGGCCGTTCCGAGGCCGGCGGAACGTTCGCTATTGCCGATGTCCACCGTGGTGCGGCCCGGCTGGTGCGGGCAGCCTGGTCTCGGTCATGGCGTTGTCCTACTCGGTGATTCGTGGTTGTCGTGGTGGGGTTTCGGGCTCGACCCGGAAAACGGGGTAGCGCGGCGCGATCGCCTCGAAGTCGGCAAGCGCGGCGCGGGGATCCACCGGGATATGTGGACGTGCGCCGGGCACCGTCGCCAGATAGCGCCGTAGGATCGGGGCGCGCTCGGCCACTGGCACCTCGACCAGACGAGCCGGGCGGCGACGGCCGCGGTGCAGCACAACCTGTCCGTGCGCGGCCCGCACGTTGCGTACCCAATCGCAATTCTCGCCCAGCATCGAGACCAGGTACCAGTCCTCGTTCCAGTCGGCCATTCCCACCGGGAAACGCCGCAGCTGCCCGGACCGGCGGCCGACGACTTCCAGACTGATCCAACGTTGCGGCTGCAAGCCCAGGGCGAAGACCATCGACCACAGTCGGGCGAAGCGTCGCGCGGTGGCATTGGCCCGCCCGCCTACGTACATGGCCCGCAAACGATCCGCTGAATATGGCCACATGCCGGGCACCTCTCTACTGCGGCTGTCCGATGCGCCGTTAGTCTGCCCACTATGGAACTCCAGATATAGAGTCCAAAGTCGCCGCGGTACATTCCGGCAGCGCCCCGCCATCCAGATCTGGAATATCCGCTCTTGCCGCATACCGCGCTGACCGAACCGGCCAGCGCGAGGCACCGGCGGCCGAAACCTGGTGCGGTGCAGAACGTCCGCTAGCCGATGAGCGACCGTCCGAGGTGGTCATAGATGTCCCGCTGTCGGTGGTGCGGGCTAGGTTGACGATCATGCGCATCGACGTCGACGGTACTGAGCCTTTTTCATCCTTGTTCGGTCTGAAGTTCGCGGTCCTGTAGGACGTGGATGGCCTTGACCAATGCCCCGGCCTTATGCGGGCAGCAGCGCAGCTTGTGCAGCACCTTCCAGCTCTCGAGCTGCGCGTTGGCGCGCTCGCCGCGGCCACGCAACTTCGCGTGAGCCCGGTTGGCCTGCTTCTGCGATTCCGGCTTGTTACGCCCCTTGTAGGGCGTGTGCAGACCCTCGACACCCTGATAACCCTTGTCCGCCAACACGATCAACCCGCAGCGCTCGAGCTCGCGCATGATCTGCCAGATCCAAGCGGCCTTCGCATCGTGCACACTGCCGGGCAACGCCCCCGACACCCACACGATGTCTCCGTCGGGCGTAGCGATGACCTGCACGTTCATCCCATGGCGGCGGTGCTTGCCCGAATAGTAGGGCCGGTCGGCGGCCACCCGGTCGATCGCGATCAGGGTGCCGTCCAGGATCAGATAGGCGTGCCCGTCGTTGCGCGCTTGCCGCAGCGCCGATCTCAGCTTCGGCGCACGTGCCGCCAATAGCTCCACCGTCTCGGTGATGTAGCGCCAGGCGGTCGTAGTCGAGACGTCGAACCCGGCCCCGATGTCGGCATAGGTTTCGGCTTTGCGCAGATGGGCCAGCACGAGCAGGGCTTGGCGGCCAGGGTCGAGCTTGCGCCAGGCCGAGCCGATCGCGCGGCGGTGCCGGCGGATCAGCCCAGCGACGAAGTGGAGGGTCTGACGTGACAACGGCAGCGCGGAACGGTAGAACATCAACGGAAGCCCTTGGTGTACAGCATGTCTTGGTCGACAGCCGTCCTACCAAGGGTTTCCTCGTGTCAGACATCCCTGGAGCTTGGGTGTCAAGCGGCTAGCTGTCGTCGGTGTGACCAGGCGGTTGTCTGGCTGTAGGTGGTGCGGGTTTTCAGGCAGCCGTGCAGGATGCCGACGAGCCGGTTGCCGAGCTGGCGCAGGGCGGCGCTGTGTTCGACTTCGCGGCCGCGTAGTTCGTCGTAGTAGGCGCGGCAGGCGGTGTCGTGCAGGATCGCTGCACCGGCCTGTAGGTGCAGGGCGTCGATGAGGCGGTCGTTGTGGATGAACCGGGCGTGCACGGTTTTGGTTTTGCCGGATTGGCGGGTGATCGGTGAGGTTCCGGCGTAGTTCTTGCGGGATTTGGCGTCGGCGTAACGCCCTGTGGCGTCTCCGAACTCGGCGAGCACCCGGGCGCCGGTGATCGGCCCCATGCCGGGCAGGCTGAGGTAGATCTCAGCGTCCGGGTGCCGGCCAAAAAACGCCTTCACCTCGTCCTCCATCATGTTGATCTGCTCGTTGAGGGTGGTCAGGACCGCGACGGTCGCCCGCACCGATGCCGCGTAGGCGGCAGTGACCATGGTCGGCTGGCCGAGAGCGGGAGCACCGAGTGTCGCGGCGATGGTGGCCGCTTTGGCGGCAGTGTCGTGGCGGCGGGCCCGTTTGAGCGCCGCGGTGATCTGCTCGACCGTCAGCTGGGCCGCCGAGGCGGGATCGGATGCGGTGCAAAGCAGTTCGAGGGTGTCGGTGCCGGCCAGGCCGAGGGGCTTGTAGGCGGTCAGCGCGGCGGGGAAGTACTCCCGCAACGCGGTCCGCAACCGCAGCAAGTGCCGGGTCCGTTCCCAGATCAACGTCTGGTGAGCACGGGCGCAGACCTTGACCGCTTCAGCGATGTCGGAGTCCGCGGCCACCTGGCGCAGCTGATGCCGGCGCGTGCGCAGCATGTCGGCCAGAGTGCGGGCATCGGCCTTGTCGTCCTTGGCACCCGAGAGCGACAGCAGTTCGCGGTGGCGGGCAGCCTGTTTCGGGTTGACCCCGTATACGTGATACCCGGCGGCGACCAGGGCCCGCACCCACGGGCCGCGGTCGGTCTCGATACACACCAGCACCTGCCCGGGATCGGATCTGTCCGGCAGGAACCGGGCGATCAACTCATGCAGCCGGGTCATGCCCTCCATACCCTCCGACAGCCGGGCCGCTTTCAAGGTCAGACCGGTCTCGTCCTGCACCTCCACATCGTGATGATCTTCGGCACAGTCGTCTCCAACGAACAACAATCCGTGCTCCTGACATGCCGTTTCCGGGGATCATGGCGAGCCGCCGGGAGACACAGCGCCCTAATGGACCAGTGCTCACGCCAAACATGTTGGCGGGCACGACATCCCATCAGCTGTACTGCTCCCGGACCACCGGCAGGGGCACGGTCTGACACCAGAACTCGAAGTTCAGGCTGAGTGAGTGCTCACCTGCTGGCGGCTACCGGCACCGAGTCTGCCTCACCGGCTCACTCGGTAGCTCCCATTAGGCGGAGGCGCGCCGTCACCAGTTCCATTGCCCACCAACAACATCCAGTCAGGATGAAAAGGGCTCAGTGTCGGGCGAAGCCCTCAGAAAGCGAGGGACCAAGGAATTCGACTTGCAACTGGCGCAGTGGTCGGGGTGGGACGTCATATCTGTGACGCCGATCTCGGTTTACGACGGGCAAACCCACGGCGTACTCATCGTCTGGGGGCGGGCGGTTGGCTGACCCCGGAACTGCCCGGGTTGCTGACTCCCGCCGACCACTTCCTCGTCTCGCCGGACCCTTGAGCTTAACCTAGCAGCGTGGGCTGAGAGTGCGGCGTCGACGCGGAGCTTGATAGTGAGGATCGCTGCCATGACCAGCACGCGGACCAGGTAGACCGCGGCGATCGTTCCGGTGCCGGCCGCGAGTCGCACGACCTCGATCACGGCGAGGACGATGCTGGCCGATCAGCGATGCTCGGTGGTAGCGATTCCACGCACCGGCCGAGATGTTTTCGACGGCCAGAGCGATGCTCGGGGTGGTGCCCGGTGACTGGGCGGCCAGCAGCAGTGGTCGAACTCCAGTAACCCCCGCGGCCGCGTCGGCGGGCGGCCACCTGCCCTGACCGAACTGCAAGCGCTCAAAGCCGCACGCAGCCGCACCGACTTCACCGACCGGATCGATCCGTCGCTCGCTCCCGCGGCAAGTCCGACGATAGAAGTACTGCTATGCCTATGTCGTAGCCAGCGCACAGTGCGGGATACCAGCCGGGCAGTCGTGATGATCTGCCTCGCTCGTGCACGTGGTCGAACACTGCATGCGCAAGCCATCCGAGGGCTGTCATTCTGGCCGCCCACCGCTGCGGCAAGACGACCGCACCCATGAGAACAACGGCTGCCGCAGCTGCTGCTGTCCATTCGCGGGTAGACGCTGCCGAATCGGCGGGCCGGCCCAGGCGGGCAGCTGGATACACAACTGCGGCGCCTACTAATCCCGCCGCATAGGACCTTACTCGGCGGTCCGGATCCTGTTGGGCAAGAGCGAGATCGGTGATGACACTGAGAACGCCACCCGCGGCCGTTCCAACGAGACCGGCATACGACCGTCGTGGTTCACTCATCGAGCAATATCGAACCAGGCAGACCGAATTCGCACACACCTGTGGGGCTGCCGGACCTGAAGGGTGCGGTGTTCAGGTCGGGAACTCCGATTCCAGGACCGCACTGCCAAGGCCGGGAGTGACTTTCAGCGTTGGATGGTGGCTCTGATGGTCGGGAGCGGTATGGCGCCGGGTCGCAGGTGACGACAGCTACCGGATCTTGTTCGGGCCAGCCGCCCCGTTTCGCGGTCGTGCAGCGCGCCGAGATCAAAGCGCTGAACTGCCAGTTGCCGGCCGGGACCGGGGTGTCGCTATCGCGGTGTTCGAGCAGCGATCTGGCCGCTGAGGTGGTGCAATCCGGTATCGCCGAGCCGATCTCGGCGTCGACGGTGCGACCGATCCTGTCCGCGGCTGTGCTCGAGACCTGGCCGTGCATTGCTGGTGACAGCAGTGGAGGCACGAATGTTCGCTGCTGGTAGGAGAGTTTGCCGTTCATGCTCCACGTCCCGTCGGGGTTTCTGCCGTAGCTGTATACGGCGCCGGTCCCGTCGGAGGGTGGGGCCTCGCCGGTCGGGTGAGGAATCGCATGGTGTGGTCGACTACCCGGTGAGGTTGTTCGGTTGCTGGGAAGTGTCCGACATGGGTCATGACTACGACCTGCAGATCCGTTGCTCGCGAGCCGAATTCGCTGAGGGCGCTGACGGGAAACAGCGGGTCGCGATCACCGGCCAGTACCAGTGTCGGGACGGTCAGCCGGGACCATCGATACTGTCCCGCCAGCAGTCGTGGAATTTCTCGGAGAACGAGGTTGCGGTAGTAGCTGACGGTTGCCCGTACGCGTGCGGGTTCCTCGAACTGCTCGGTGAAGGTTTGTCGGTCTTCGGGTGTCATCGAGGCGGTCCGATATACCCAGTGCCGCAGGGCCCATTTCGGCATGGCCGCCGAGGCAATCCATGGGCCGAGCACGGGTGCCGCGTTGGCGGCGATGTGCCACAGCCGCAGGCCGCCGACAAGGACCCGCGGAGTCGGTCGGAGAAACGGGCTGGCGGTGTTGAGAGCGATGTAGCGCCTGACGCGGTGCGGATAGCGCAGGGCGAGTAGGTATCCGATCAGCCCGCCCCAATCGTGCCCGAGGACGTGGAACTGCTGGATTCCGAGCCGGTCGAGCAGTCCGATGATGTCATCAGCCATGGTGGCCGGGGTGTATCCGTGTGGTGGCGCATCGGTCCAGCCGAGTCCTCGCAGGTCGGGACAGATGACCCGATAGTGCTGGGACAGTGGGCCGATAATGTGGCGCCATTGCCACCAGTGCTGTGGCCAGCCGTGCAGCAACACCAGGGGTTCGCCCGCCCCGACGAGAGCCACGTGCATCCGAAGTCCGCCGACATCGATATACCGGTGTTCGACACCGTCTGCCGCGGGCATGTCACGCGCGGTCATGACGCATCTCCGGCGGTGACGAACGACGCGACGGCGTTCGCCAGCAGTGCGGGCTGATCCTCGGGTGAGAAAGTGCGCGCGCCGGGAATCCATTCGATACGGGCATCGGGAAAGTCTGCGGCCAATCGGTGAGCATGCTGGGTGGGGAAGAACCGATCGGCGTCTGACCACGCCAGAAGCACGGGTCGGTCGAAATCGGCGAATGTCTTGGCTACGGCGATGGTGTGCTGCTTGTCGAGCCCACGCAGTACCCGGCGCAGGTCGTCGCGGATATCGCGAGCCACGCCGGCGGGCAGCGCGTAGGAGTCGCTCGCTCGGTGGTCGATGGGGGCTCGGCTCAACCAGCCGTAGGCTACAGGAAGTGCCCGGACGGTTCGGAAGCGCAGTGCCGCAGCCAGTATCGCCATCCCTGCGGGTATACGAGCGGCCAGTTTGAGATAGGCGAACGTCTTCGGCGGAAAATTGTCGTATGCGTCGCACGAGGTGAGCACCATCCGTGCGACCAGATCCGGGCGTCGCGCGGCCACCAACTGGCAGACCACACCGCCGCTGTCGTTGCCGACGAGTGTTACCGGACCCAGCTCCATCTCCTCGATCGTCTCGATGACCAACTGGGCCAACCCTGGCGGATCCACGTCGGTGTCGGGCATCGAGACACGGTGTGATCCGAAGGGCAAGTCGATTGTCACGCAACGGAATATGCGTGCAAGCACTGGAACAACTCCACGCCACAGGTTCGCGTTCACCACCAATCCGTGAACCAGCACGACCGGATCTCCGTTGCCGCGGTCGAAGACATCCAGCGGACCCGACGGCAGCCGGATTTCGCGTCGCGTGCCGAGGTTGCTGTCACGCCAGCCGGCGCGTGCATCGGTCGAGATGTTCGTCATCTGATAGCTCCCCCGAGTCAGTGACAGTAGGTACCCGACCAAATTAGTAAACAGGCTGCCTGTTTTCAATTGGGATCGATGCGATGCTCAAGCGAGCGAGAAGAGGTGATGATGGGTGAGTGGGTGTCGTCGGCCTTGCCGGGCAGTGTGCACGACAGCAGGGCCGCGTGGATCTGGCGGATCGCGTACGAACTCACCGCGCACGGATGGATTGTGCTGGCCGACAAGGGATATCAGGGCGTCGAGGGTGTCCTGACGCCGTACAAGGGGCGGGACAAGCCGCAATCGCAGAAGAACGCCAACCGCGCTCATGCCCGGCTACGAGGCCGAGGCGAGCGGGCATTCGCCCAGCTCAAGACTTGGAAGATCCTGAGGAAACTCCGCTGTTGTCCCTTCAAGGCCGGTCGCATCGTCAATGCCATCCACGTCCTGTAGAACCGAGAACTTCAGGCCACCGCCCGAGGATGACAAAGGCTCACTGTCATCGACCAGTCGGCCACAGCCTCGTGGTGTTCGGGGAGGTATTGGTGGTCATGCACCCAAGGGTGCTGCTGGAGAGCGGACCCCGCGATCTCTCGATCGGGCTTGGCGATCGAGATGACAGTGATCCAGGCTGCGGGTTGAACTCGGGCGCGGAGGTGGAGCGCCTGCCGGGCTCCAGGAGATCAGTCGTTGGTAGGAGTTGTTCAGGCATTGCGCGCCACCGGACCGGCCGTTACTCGGAAACCCACCAGCGGTCCACGGAATATCCGCCCGTTTTCGGCCTCACCAGTCCACAATCGAGTAGGAGTTGTTCAGCAGGTGAGTACACCTTCCTTGCACGGCTTCAGATCCGCCATGGATGAAGCGATCGACACGCCCCGGCTGGCTTTGCGGCTGTTCACCGACGCGGACACCACACAGCTGCACGAGATCTTCAGCGACCCCGAAACCCACACCATCGGCGAAGGCCCCCTGACCAACCCCGCACAGACCCGCGAGTGGATCGAACGCCGAATCGCGACTCGCGCCGCGACCGGACTGTGCTGGTATGCCATCCGCGAGCACGACACCGGGCTGCTGCTGGGCAACTGCGGGATCTTTCCCGGCCGCACCGGCAACGCAGAACCCGAAATCGGCTACGAGATCCGACGATCCCACCAGGGCCATGGCTTCGCCCGAGAAGCCGCAGCTGCAGTACTCGCCGAGGCCCTCCACACCGGTATACCCCGCATCTGGGCCACCATCCGGCCCCACAACATCGCCTCGCTCCGGGTAGCCACCAGCATCGGGCTACGCCACCACAGCCTGCGGGCCGACACCAAAGGCCCCCTGACATACCTGGTCTCGCACCCTGACTGAGCAGCAGGGCTTGGCCTATCCGCCCAATTCTCGGCCGATCCGGGACCCCCAACCACATCGCGCGGCAGCGGGCCCGCCCATCGAGGTCCGCGAGCGCGGCGTAGGCCGACGCCGTCGTGTCCGGCTCTGCCAATCCGATCGCGGCTAGCGGATACCTCTGGGCCGCCGCCGGTCTCGCCGCCGGCCGCACCGCGGTGGCCGCCTCGGTCAGCGCGGGACGCGGCTATAGCGGATGTCCAGTGGGCGCCCGTTCCGGCACTGAGAGCTCCGTCTGGATGGGGATCCGGCATCTGCCTAGGTCGTGGGTCGCCAGCGGCGAATCGCTTGCGGCAATCCAAGTTTCAATCCGTGGCGATACCTGGGCCCCGGAATCCTGAAGCTGTCGGCGTCCCG
>NZ_JBIWMX010000083.1:0-9840 GCF_044766925.1 Nocardia sp. NPDC101769
CCACGACGAAGGCAGACTCTAATCAGCTACACCCCACCGACCTGGGCATCCAGGCAACGAACCCGGACATCTCCGATCTTAGGGACTCTAATACCGAGTGGTCTCATTCACTGGGGACGGGCCAGTTCGGCATGCCCAAATGATCTTGGGTCTGTTGATCTGTGAGGTGCCCCGCGCTGGCCGCTTAAGACCGCGCGACCAGCGGCATGACAGTGCGTCGACGACGGCCACCGCTATCGAGGAGGGCCGGGACCTGCCTCGATAGCGGCATCCTGGCCCAGGCTCTATTGTCTGCTGCCGGCCTGACGGCCCGGCCTCACTTCAGATGCCGGGCGAAGAACCGGTTTCCCTCTTCCCCCGCGTGTTGCGGCACGCCGGTGTGCCCGCCCATATTGGCGTGCAGCGTCTTCTCCTTGGAGCCGAAGGCGTCGAACAGGTCCAGGGCCATCTGCCGGTCGTTTCCTTCGTCGTCCCACTGCAGCAGGACATGCAGCGGAATGGTGACCTGCCGGGCCTCGGCGAAGATGGCGCGGGGCACGTAACTTCCCGCGAACAGGGCGGCGGCCGTGATGCGCGGCTCGACCACCGCCAGCCGGGTGCCGATGGAGATCACCCCGCCCGAGTAGCCGACCGGGCCGCCGATCTCGGGCAGCGCGAGAAGGGCGTCCAGGGCGGTCTGACATTCCGGGACCGCCTGGTCGACCAATGGGAGGATGAGCCGGTCGACGATGTCGTCGGTGACCGGATCACCGGCGGCCAGCGCCGCGCGCAGGTCGGCGCGGGCCTGATCGAAGGCAGCGGAACGGGGCCGCTCACCGTCACCGGGGAGCTCGATGGTGGCCGCGGCGAAGCCCTCCGCCACGGCGTGCCGGGCCCTGGCCAGCAATCGCGGATACATCTTCTGCAGTCCGAGACCGCCGGGCTGGCCGAGCAGGATCAGTGGCACCGGTGTGGATGCGGATGCGGACGTCCACAGGACGCCGGGGATCTCGCCGAGGGTGAATGCGCGTTCGAGGATGCTGTCGTCGTCGAGGCGCTTTTCGGAAATGAATTGCACAGTCGTGCCTTTCGGGAGTGCTTGCGAACGGCGCTCCCGGGCGACCTACCGCCCGACCGTGACCCCGGAGGGGAGCACCCATGTCGATACTGCGTTCACGGATACCACCTCCTCGTTCTCTGGCACGGCCTCCGGAAAGATAGCAGCGGTCGCCGTCGTATGCCAACGGTTTTTTTTGCGGCGGCTTCATGGCTTGGACGCACGCAACTCGGCTGATCGAGTGCGTTCGCCGGGCGCACCTGCGCGCGGACCCGCTCGCCGATGGCGCCAGACTTCACCGACGGCCGACGTCAGGATCCAACCAGCGTAGCCACGGCGACGACACGCATTCTCACAAACGATCGGATACGAGAGTTCTGCGACAACCCCGGATCGACGGCCGAACCCGCAGGCCACCATTCGCAAAACACCTCTCGAAACCTCCACTTTGTGAGAGACACTTCTGAGAGACTTTTCTCCATGGAGTTGACCCCCGAGCAGGCCGCCACAGCGGTAGAACACCACCGCTGCCCGAACTGCGATGCACCCGCTGGCAGCGCCTGCCGGACCCGTAGCGGCAAGACCGCCGCGAAATACCACACGCCGCGCTTCGTCCTGGTGCCCGCACTGCGCGAGGAACTCGACGTCCCGGTGCCCGCCGATCGTCGCCCCGGCCGGACCTGGACCCCAGGCCCAACGCTCACCGTGGTCCCGACACCAACAACCCAACCGCCGGTGCGGATCGGCTACGCCAGGACATCGACCGCTCGCCAAGAACTGGCCAGCCAACTCGAAGCCCTCCGAAAAGCACAGTGCCACAAAATCTTTCACGAGCAGATCAGCACCCGGGTCAAGGTCCGGCCCGAACTGGAGAAAGCGCTCGCCCTGGCCCACCAGTTCAAAGAAGCCGCCCCCGACACACCGGTCGTGTTCACCGTCCACGAACTCAAACGCTTGGCCCGCAACGCCGCAGAACTGATGGCGCTGTCCGCGCAACTCCAAACCGGCGGCATCGCGCTCGAACTGCTCACCGGCCCGCTCACCGGCATCTACGACCCCAACGGCATGGGCGCAATGTTCTTCGCGGTCCTCGCCGTCGCCGGACAGATCGAACGCAACTACATCCGGGAAAAAACCCTCGAAGGCCAGGTGATCGCCGCATCCAAAGGCAACCACGGCGGCCGCCCCAAAGTCATCGACGACGACTCGCTCACCTTCGCCCTCGCACTGAAGAACAAAGGCCTCCCGGTCCCCGACATCGCGAAGAAACTCACCATCAAGACCGGGAAGAACGCGGGCGGGCACCCCTCCGTCGCCTCCCTCTACCGGGCGCTCGCAGAAGCCGAGAACACCACCACCGACGATGGTCTGCCACTCCGGCCCAAACCCGCTCGCATCCTCCGCCCCGGCGACCCGATGACACCCGAGGAAACCGACCTGCGCAACCGCATCCAGGCCCAGGTCCTCGGACAGCCAGAAGACCGGTAGCGAGCCGAACTCAACGCGGCACCCAGCCTGACCAGCGACTTACGCCATATCCGTTGGTTTTTCGGCGATTACTACCGGAACCCCAACCAACGGCATGACCGAAGCGGCGGCAGCGTCGATCGTCAGCCACCACGCTGATTTCGCCTCCTTCAACGAACTGTGCCATGACCAGTTCGATGACCTCATCACTCGGCTGCGCGCTGCCGGGTGGCCGCAGGACAATGCCAATTTCGCTCGTTGGGCTCCGGCTCTTCTGGCCGGTCAAGGTGCCTGCAACGGAGGGGAATTCGGGAACGCGATCTTCGGCCGCCAGCCAATGGGTGAAGCGGATCGCATCCCGCTGGGTGACGACGGTACGACCGAGCATCGCAATATGCTCTGCGACCACCTGCTGAGCGCCCCGCACATGCGCTTCTGCTCGACACACATCTCCTATCGCGAAGTCCCCGGCGGGCGTACGGATCAGCTCGCCGCGGCGCTGTCGAAGATGGAGCAGTACGACGCCGCCGGTGATACCGTCATCACCGCCGGGGACTTCAACGCCCAGCTCGACTGGGGTCGTATGGACGCGTACTACTCCTCCTCGGTGAACACTCCGGCCAACGGCCGGAACACCGGTCACTATCACGAACTCGACGACAACAATCCGGCCTGCCCCGGCGTCGGCATCGCGACCGATTACGGCGCGACCGGGGGCGCCGCGTGCGGCAACCCACCGAAGATCGACTTCATCTTCGTTCGGGAGGATCGCATCGCGCCGGGAACCACCTACTCGGCCGAGGTAATCGGTCCCGGTCCCTGTGAGACCAGCACGACTTCAGGAATCAGCTGCGGTGCCCGCTTGCCGGAAAGCCTCCCGAAGTGCGGGCAAGCCTACTGCTCCGACCATTCGATATTGATCGGCAGAGTCACCGTCCTCCAGTAGTGAACGAGGGGCCCAAAGCCGTATCCGAGAACCGATTTCACGTGCACCCGGCACTGTCAGCAACCTGACGACACCACGCAGAAGGGCGTTTCGGACCCACGAGGGGTTGGCCCGAAACGCCCTTCTTCGTGGTGTGGGCGCGCCAAAGGTGTGCCGACGACATCATCACCACTGCTGGGAACAGGCTTCTGCTCGACGGCGATCCAACTCTTCATCCGCGAGTGTTCCGGTGAACCCTTCCCATAGGGAACACTTCGGGGGTGCGGGCACCTCGTTCCGCGTCGGATACTGCCGTTGTTCCACTGCGAAGAGGACGTCGAGATCCAGACCGACCAGCTGCTCGCGCTCGGCGTGCCGCGCGAGCGGATCTTCATCGACAAAGGCTTCTCCGGAACCACCCGGAAAAACCGGACCGGGCCGGACAACGCCCTCACCGCGGTCACCTCCGCTGCCGCAGCCGTCACCGACTCGCACTCCGTCACCTGTCATGACCAGCATGGCAAGCAAGCGCCGAACATCGCGGCCGATCTGTCGGCCAAGTCCCGAGAACAAAGCATCAACTAATTCCTGAGACCTCGCACGACAGTCCGCGATCGCGGGACCCATCGGGGGTGATGATGTGGATGTCCTCGTCCGCTGTTTCGGTCGGGTTTGCGAAGGTTGTGAACCAGTGGGTTACCTCGCCGCCCTTCAGATCAGCGGCGATCTCACCGGTCGGGAGGACCGAGAGAGCACCAGCGGTGGTGGAGGCGAGGAATTCATCAATGGCGGGCAGGCCGGTAGCGGCGGTGGTGAAAGTGGCCGACGTGTAGTCGATATCGTTCACCGCACACAGGTCCGATGCACGGGCGAGAGCCTCGTCCTGGGTCAGCACGACCCAGCCACCGGCACCGTCGCGATACACGAAGGCCGGGTCGGATTCGGACAAGGGGCGGACTCGGTCGGTGTAGGAGACCCGGTGGGCGGGCCGGTCAGTGACGTCGGACTGGACCTGGGGATCGGCGAGCACGAGCCAGCTCACCGGGCCAGTGGTCGGCTCCTGGGTGATGGCGAAACCTGCCCCGGCATAGAGGATTTCACCAACAGAGAGACCGTCTGCGTAGAGCACCGCGGCGCCGGCCTTGTGGATGGCCCAGACCGCGACCACCGCGTCGACCGTGTGCGGGAGGGCGATGGCGACGACGTCGCCAGGGCCTGCACCGCGGTCGATGAGCAGGCGCGCTAGCTGCGAGCTGCGCCGGTCCAGCACGTGGTAGGCGATCTCCTGGCCATCAGACAGCAGGGCCGGGGCTTGTGGATCCTCCTCGACGACCTCAGCCAGCATCTTCTCCACCGTGGCAGTCCCGATCCGTGCCGACTCCGCAGCCGAATCCGCCTGGGGGGCAGAGCTTCCGATAAGGATTCGCGTTCGTTCGCCGGCACCGAGGATGTCGATGTCGCCGACCAGCCCGTCCGGGGCGCCCAGCAGCGCCTCCAGGATCCGGTTGAAGCGAGCGGCCAGGATCGCTACCTCGTCGGCCGTGAAACGGCTGACGAGGTAGCGCATCCCGACTTCGATGGTCTCGCCCGCCGTGATTACCAGCGACATCGGGTAGTGGGTGTTGTCGTTGATGCCCACACCGCTGACCGACATGCCGTCGATGGAGCTGGCCGCCGCGATGGCGTCCTTGTCGACCGGGTAGGACTCGAACGCCATCATGGTGTCGAATTCGGCTCCGGCACCGGCCAACTGCTGGATCTCGGTGAACCCGATGTGGTGGTGCTCGAGCAGGTCGGCCTGATCGCGCTGGACCCGCTGCAGCAGGCCCGCGATGGTCAACCGGTCATCGACGTGGATGCGTACCGGCACCGTGTTGATGAACAGACCCACCATGGATTCCACGCCCGGCAGGTCGCCGGGGCGGCCGGACACGGTCGCGCCGAACACCACGTCGCTGCGCCCGGTGAGGCGGCCGATCAGCACCGCCCAGGAGGTCTGGATCAGCGTGTTCAGCGTGACATTGAGTTCCCCGGCGCGCTTGGTGAGCGCGCGGGTGCGGTCGGCGTCGATAGCCAGTGTGTGGCGGCCGATCTCGTAGTTCTCGGCCCGGGTCGCGGCGGGCGCGAGCTGGGTGGGCTCGCTGACTCCGGCCAGGGCGTGCTGCCACGCCGCGAGCGATTCGTTGCGGTTCCGTCCGGCCAGCCAGGCCAGGTAGTTGCGGAACGACGCCACCCGCGGCAGCGCGGACAGGTCCCCGCGCACCGCGTACAGCACCAGCAGGTCCTGCATGAGCAGCGGCATGGACCAGCCGTCCACCAGGATGTGGTGGGTGGTGATGACCAGGTGCACCAGGTCGTCGCTGATCCGGAACACGTTGAACCGCATGAGCGGCGCGGCCGACAGATCGAAGTGATCGGCGCGATCGGCCTCGATCATCTCCCGCATGCGCGGATTGCGTTCGGCCTGCGGCAGATCCGTCAGATCCACGACCTTGAACGGTGCTGTGACACGATCGAGCACCACCTGGTGAGGTTGTCTGTCGGCGTCGGTGACGAACGCGGTCCGCAGGCTCGGGTACCGGTCCAGGATGGCCTGCGCGGCCACCCGCAAACGGTCTACATCGACTACACCGCTCAGGTCGAGCACGGTCTGAATGGTGTAGACGTCCACCGTGTTCTGGGTGAGCATGGCGTGGAACAGCAGACCCGACTGCAGCGGCGAGAGCGGCCACACATCCGACAGCGTTGGATAGGTCCGCTCCCACACGTCGATGTCGGACTGCTCCACCCGCACCAGCGGCAGGTCGGACGGCGTGAAACCGCCTGTCCCCGAGCGCGTGGCATGTGTGGCCAGCGCGCTCAGCGCCGCCACGAACAAATCCGCGAACTCCTGGACCCGTTCCCGCTCGAGCAGTCCACTCGGGTAGGAGATGGCTGCGCCCAGCTGCGGGCCGTCCTCGCCGTCGGTGACGATGGCGTTGATGTCGAGGGTGGCGTTGGCGGGCATGTCGGCGTCCATGTCGCCGTCGATTCGACCCAGGTCCTCGACGGGCACCCAGCCGAGTTCGGCCATACCCTCGGGCACCTCGCCCGCGGACATACGGCCCAGATAGTTGAAGCTGATCTGCCCGACATCGCGCAGCTGCGAGGAAGTTTCAGGGTTGAGGTGCCGCAGCAGACCCCAGCCCAGACCCTTGTCGGGCAGCGCCAACAACTGCTCCTTGACCGATTTCACGATGTCGCCCAAGGTCTTTCCGCCCGCGAACGCCTCGTCGAGGTCCGCAGCCCCGAGGTCCAGCAGCACGGGGAAGGCGGCGGTGAACCAGCCGACCGTGCGCGAAAGATCCGCGCCCGCAACGATTTCCTCTTCGCGACCGTGACCTTCGAGCTTGATCAGCGTCGAGCCGCCGGTGCTCTGTCCGCGCCAGCGCGCGACCGCCATGGCTAGTGCCGAGAGCAGACCGTCGTTCACACCGCCCCGATAGAGACTGGGAACTGCGGTGAGCACTGCCTCGGTGACCTCCGATGGGATGGAGATCTCGACGCGTTCGACGGTGGCGGAGGTGTCGACCGCCGGATCGAAGGCCCGCGATCCGAGCTGCGGATCGGGGGTCTCGGTGACCCGCTGCCAGAACGGCAGTTCCGCGACCCGCTGCGGCGAGCGCGCCTCCTCGACCAGGGCGTGCGCCCAGCGCCGCATGGAGGTGCCGGTCTCGGGCAGGGCCAGCGGCTGCTCGAACGCGAGCTGCGACCAGGCCAGACCCAGGTCCGGGATCAGGATGCGCCAGGAGACGCCGTCCACCACCATGTGGTGGGCGATGATCAGCAGCACGTCCCGACGCACGCGCGCTTCGTCGGAGCCCTCGGGTGCGAAGGCGAACCAGACGAACTGCACCATGGCAGCGTTCGCCGGATCCAAACGGCCCAGCGCGGCGTCGAATTCGATGCTGCCGACCCGGGTCAGCTCCGTGTCGGAGATGTCGGCGGCCAGCTCGACCCGATGCACCAGCGCGTCGACGTCGACGGCCCCGCGCGGCAGCGCCTCGAATTCGAAGCCCTCCGAAGCGTTTCCGCGTAGACGCGAGCGCAGCACATCGTGGTGGTCGAACAGCGCGGAGATCGCATCGACCAGCGTCACGCGGCGGATGCCGTCCGGCAGCCGCAGCGGCATGCTCTGCGAGAACCGTTCGTAGGAAGACCCGCTCGACAGGATCGCATGCATGATCGGCGTCAGCGGAATGTCGCCGATCCCGCCGCCCGGCAGCTCCGCCAGCGTCACCAGTTCGTCGTAGCCGCCGAGACGGGCCACCTCAGCGAGTCCGGCGACGGTCCGGCGTTCGAACACCTCGCGTGGTCTGAACAGGACCCCGCGCGCCTTGGCGCGCGAGACCAGCTGGATCGACAGGATCGAGTCGCCGCCGAGCGCGAAGAACGAATCATCCGCGCCGACCTGGGCCACCCCGAGCACGTCGGCGAACACCTCGGCCAGCAGCGCTTCGAGCTCGCCGACCGGTTCACGGTATTCGCGGTGGACCAGTACGGGTTCGGGAAGCGCGCGCCGGTCCAGCTTGCCGACGGGGGTCAACGGGATCTGGTCCAGCACCGTGATCGCCGTGGGCACCATGTACTCGGGTAGTCGTGCACTCAGGAACTCGGTGAGTTCGGCGAGATCGATGCTGTGTCCGAGGGTCGGCAGCACGTAGGACGCGAGGATGGTCGACCCGCTGTCGGTCTTGTGTCCGATAGTGACCGCGAAGTCCACGGTGTCGTGTGCGACCAGGGCGGCGTCGATTTCACCGAGTTCGATCCGGAAGCCGCGGATCTTTACCTGGAAGTCGTTGCGGCCCACGTACTCGATGACCGGGTTGCCCTGACCATCGAGGCGCCAGCGCACCACGTCGCCGGTGCGGTACAGGCGCGCGCCGGGCTGGTAAGGGTTGGCCACGAAACGCTCGGCGGTCAAACCCGGACGATCGTGATAGCCCCGGGCCAGTTGGATGCTGTCCAGATACAGCTCGCCGACGACGCCATCCGGTACCGGCTGTAACCGGTGATCGAGCACCAGCGCTCGCACACCACGGATGGGTCCACCAATGACCAGCGGATCACCAGCCGCGAGCGCGTGGCTCATGGTGGTGACGATGGTGGTCTCGGTGGGGCCGTACACATTGTGGAACGAGCGAGTATCGCCGTCCGCCAGAGGAATCGCCCAACGCGAGACCATATCGCTCGGCATGGCCTCACCACCCGCGGCCAGCACCTTCAGGCTGTCGAGTCCGGTCGGATCCATCGTCGCGACGGCCGCCGTGGTGATGAAGGCGTGCGTGACCTGCTCGGTGCGGATCACCTCGGCCAGTTCGTCACCGCCGAAGATGCCGGGCCGGACCACCACCATGGTGGCTGCCGGGCCGATCGCGAGCAGCAGCTCCATGATCGCGGCGTCGAAACTCGGCGACGCGAAATGCAGGGTGCGTGAAGCCGAGTCGAGCTGGTAACGGTCCAGCTGAGCCTGGCTGTAGTTGGCCAGACCGGCATGGGTGACCACCACGCCCTTGGGCACACCGGTGGAACCGGAGGTATAGGTGATGTAGGCCGGATGCTCAGGCCGCAGCGGTCCCGACCGATCGGCATCGGTGACGAGCTCGGCTGTGTAGGACGCGATCTCGGCCTGCACCAGGGGATCGTCGAGCGAGATCCACCCGACCACCCCGCCGACCGGGGGCAGGCTCTCCAACTCGGTGGCCAGTGTCAGGCCCAGAGCCACCCCGGAGTCGGCGATCATGTGCGCGACACGCTCGGCCGGGTAGGACGGATCGACGGGCACGAACACCGCACCCGACTTGGCGACGGCCCAGATGGCCAGCACCGACTCGAACGAGCGCCGGATCGCCACCGCGACACGGGTTTCCGGCCCGGCCCCGCGCCCGATGAGCAACCGCGCCAGCCGCGAGGACGCCGCGTCCAGCTCGGCATACCCGAGCGACTGTCCATCGAACACGACGGCTTCGCCGATCGGGTTCCGCGCGACGGCCTCGGCGAGCAGATCCGGAAGGATGCGGGGCGCGATGGTCTCACCGCCGGTGCGAGACAATATGTCGGCGCGCTCGGCGTCGGCCAGGATCTCGAGGTCGCCCACGGCGCGACGCGGTGCGCTGACGATCTCGCCGAGCAGTCGCAGGAACCGGTCCGCGAAGCCCTCGACCGTCTCCTGGTCGAACAGGTCACGGGCGTAACCGAATTCGGCGTACATGCCCGCGTCCCCGTCGGCCGGAGCCTCGGTCAAGGTGAGCTGCAGGTCGAACTTGGCGACCTCGTTGTCGAAGTCGACCGCCGCGGCCCGCAGCGCGGGCAGTTCGAAGGAGCTGTCGGGCAGGTTCTCGAACGACAGCGCCACCTGGAACAGCGGGTGCCG
>NZ_JBIWMX010000084.1:0-9011 GCF_044766925.1 Nocardia sp. NPDC101769
TCGTCGAGCCGCTTGCGGCCGGGATGGCGTGCCTTGCGGGGGACCACCGGCAGCAGGGGTTCCACACGCTCCCACAACCGATCATCGATCTCCCAAGGCCTACGTTGTGCCGTCGTATACCTCCAGTCACAGGCGACACAACAAGAACACCAACCGATCTCGCATCATTCCCCCCACCAGCCCCATTCTGTTAGGAGTTCTAAGCGCCAGTTTTCGCAGAAATGGGCAGGCGGCTGAAACTCCTTCCACGCGAACGACTCTCACTCCTCACCAGGCGACACGACAGCCGTCCAGAGAAGTCGCCGCAGGCGCGCTAACTGTGATGTCTCAGGACATTGGTCCCATGGCATCGAGATCGAGGGCGAGCTGTTCCGGCGCGAACGTCGCCGTGACGGGGACGGTAATTCCGGTGTCGGTGAGTCGGTAGGTGCGCAGCGGGACGCGGCTGATCGGGGGCTGGTGTCCGATGCCGGCGTGGGGGCGATCGTGGTTGTAGTGGTTGAAAAAATCGACCAGCGCGGCCCGGCGGGTCTGCTCGGAGTCGTATTCGCGGACGTAGGCCCACTCCCGGGCCAGGGTGCCATTGGAACGCTCGACCTTTCCATTGGTGCGGGGCGTATAGGGACGGGTCCGTTTGTGAACCGTCCCAGTGCATTCCAGAACAGCCGCCCAGCGCCGCGACCGGTAGCAGGAGCCGTTGTCGGTGAGCACCCGGCGCAGTTCGGTGATGCCGTGTTCGGCGAAGAACCCGACTGCTCGCAGCCACCAGTCGGCGGCGGTGATGGCCTTCTCGTCGTCGAGGGCTTCGGTGTAGGCCAGCCAGGAGTGGTCATCGAGGGCGGTGTGCAGGTAGGTGTAGCCGACGCGGCCGGTCCCTGCGCCGACGCGTTTGGACGCCAGCGCATTCGGGCCGCCGCGGCCGTGGGCCCACCAACCGCCGCCGGTCGGGATGCGGCCGAGTTTCTTGACATCGACATGGATCAGGCTGCCGGGCTCGGTGTGCTCGTAGCGCACCACCTTCCGCAAGGTGGTGCCTGTCGGCGCGTCGAGGTCGGCCAGTCGGTTGAGGCCGCGGCGCACCAGGATTCGATGCACGGTCGCCGGTGCCACGACGATGCCGTAATCGGTCTCCAGCACTGCGGCGATGCGTGCGGGACCGAACTTGGTGGTGCGGCGCAGGTGTTCGATCAGGTCGGCGATGTCGTCGCTGGTGCGATTCGGGCTGGCCCGCGGTGCGCAGGAACGATCGGCGAGTCCGGCGGTTCCGTGTTCGCGCCAGCGGGCGTGCCATTTGGCCAGGCAGCGGCGTGAGATCCCGGCTTCGGCCGGGACATGGGCGATAGGTCGGCCGGCATCGACGCGTTCACACAGTCGTCGGCGGCCGTGGGGGGTCAGGGGTGCGTTTCGGTGAGGCAGGTCGATTCGAACCTGAACGCGCATGTGGTGGCGTTCCTACGCTGGCTGGTTCACGACACCGACGATCTACCGCCGCGCCCGCCTACTGACACCAATCTCACGAGACAGCACAGCTGACGCCAGTCTTCGCTCAACTGGACCCCGCATGCCGGCTCGGCGGGGCGGCTGAGGGTCCGTTTCGCCGGAATCTGCTTCGCGCAAAGCTGTTGGGGGGCATGCTTGTTGCTGGATGCGGGTGCCGGGCCAGGGGTGGTTCGGTGCGCGTTCTGATCGGCCGCGGTGTGTGGTTCCGCGCGGCCGGGTACCGATGCGCTGGCGGGGCTCGATTCGCGTTTCTTACCAGGGCTTCGTTGGTGACGGCAGCCGATGAACAGGGGAGTCCGTGATGTCTGTCGAGCAAAAGCTCGCAACCGCCAACCACCGTTCCCGCTCCTACGCACTGGACTCTGCGACACCCAGCGCACGGCCTCACAGCCTGACAGAAAGGAAGATCCTGTGATCTCACAGCGGTACGGAGACCTGGAGCTCGGTTTCACCACAAACTTCGTGGAGCAGAGATTCAACACTCATCTCGGGGAGACCACCTTGGGATTCTGGCGCCCGATCGCCCCGGCGGGGTGGTCGGTCCTGGGGACGTACTGGACCGGCGGAGGAGCCGGATCCGAGTATGACCCGCGAGGCAAGCACGGTGGGTTGATCGTCAAGGACGCGTCATCGGCCGGGCTTCTGCGGCCCCCGGTCGACTATGAGCTGATCTGGTCGTACTTCGTGTACCCGTCCTATCGTTTCGCGTCGCTGTGGCGGCCCATACCGCCTGCGGGCTATGTGGCACTGGGCGACTACTTCCAGGGCGGAACCGACAAGCCGCCCGCCGATGCGATGGTCTGTGTGAAAAAGACCCACCAGGGCCGGGATCTGGTGCGCGAGGGCGAGACGAGCCGTGGTCCGCTGTTCGCCTTGAATTACGGTGGCCTGGTGTCGGGGTGGACCATCGTGGCGCCCCCGTACCCGAACGGCGACCTCGACGAGCACCTCTACGTTCCCACCGGCCTGCACACCGCCGTTACCGGATGGGACCGTCCATCACCGACGGCCGTGACGTGGGTGCTGGACCTGCCCGCGGTCGTGGAGGAAGGGCCCGACCCGGAATTGCCGGTGCTGCACAGCTACGACGCGCCGCCCGAGCAGACGGTGGTCACCGACCGGATCGTCACCGTGCCCTACTTCATGGTCAAAGATACTGACCGGGACGAGAAGTGGAAGGTCGACAACTCGCCCTTCTACAAGCTGCGGCGCAAGCGCCACTACGAGCTGATCCTGTTCCGCGACAACGAGCACGGCTCGGAGTCCCAAACCGCCTCCGAGGCCATCGAGACCGGGGTCTCCACATCGATGGAGGAATCCTTCAGCGAGACCACCGGCATCACCGTCGGCTTCAGCATGGGCGTCGAGGCCAGCGCCAAACCCTTCGGCATGGGCGTGTCCACCACCATGGAGTCCTCGGTGAGCACCGCGATCGAGCTGGGCTACGAACGCCGCTACGGCGTGACCTCGATGGAGAGCACGACCATCACCCAGCAGCTGACCATCCCGCCGCGCTCGAGCGGCGCGCTGTGGATGGAACGCCACGAGCTGCTGCCCGTCCGCGCCGATGGTGCCATGGTCAGCACCGACGGCAAGCTCCCCTTCCGCACCAAGATCTACCGCACCGGCCAGTACCCGCCGGCCTCCGAATCCGGCGAGAAAATCGGCTACCAGGAACTGGCCCCCAACGGCCAGCCCCTCCCCGAAGCCCTGCGCCAGGCCATCCCTGCCCCAGAAGAAACCAAACCGGACGAAACCCTCACCGCCTGAGACAACCCCAAGGAGCCGCCCCCGTAAACCACAGGGGCGGCTCCTCCACGTCGAGCAAACGCAGAGAACCATCCCAGCTACACAGGTTGTCGCCGAACATCTCGCTGACCGGCCGATCGTGTCGGGCACTCGGGTCATACTGCCGCTCATGGGGTATGAAGCCGTGCGGCGGCATTCTCGCCGGGGAAAGACAGGCGGGGGTTAGGGTTAGATGAGCGGTACGTCCGCTTCACCGACCGCCGCGCGCCCAGGCGGGGGCGCTACACGTCGATGTACGTCCACGGCTACCGCAGCGCCTCACCAGGGCATGAGGAACAGTGGCGCGGAATCCGGCGGTAGCGCGAGTCGACCTGGTGTTTGCGGCCAGGCGAGCCTTCGAAGTCGTCGGTACCGCGCATAGTTTCGAGAGTCGACCTCCGATGTTCCTCGACCCCCGTGTAGGTGGCCAACGCGGTGTATATCGCGCCGCCCACGCTCGCCGAGATCACGTTCAACCAGCCGTATTGCATGTGCGTGAACGCAAACAGCGCGAGCAGACCCGCGCTCACCACCACGATCAGCACGTACCTTCGCGGCCAATGCCGCGCGATCGACAGCGGAAGCGACCGGAACAGCACTTCTTCGGGCAGCGCCGCGCCGAACAACGGCACCAGGACCGCCGCCGACAGCAGCCCCGAACGGGTGCTCACCGTGACCCGGTGCTCGTTTGGCCGCCACCTGATCCGGCGACAACCGCGGAAGCCACCGCAGCCACGGATCAATCAGCCACTCCTGTACCCCGTAGTGGACCACGCCGACCAGCAGCGGCACCAGCACACACCACAACACCACCGCCCGCCCCGGACTCGGGAACGAAAAGCGCGGCCGCACGAATCCCAACGCCCCCAAGCACGCTCGCGCCTCCCCCGCGAGACCCGCCATGCGCACCCGGGTCGGGCCCGAGCCGAATATCATCGCCACCAGCACCCACACCAGCACGAAAGCCGCTGTGCCCCAGGCCATCGGCACCGACAGCAGCGACACCGCCACCGATCCCACCATCACCGTCAACCCCGCCAGCAAGGTCAGCACCGTGTGCTGCACCCGCGGTCCCCATCGCCGATCGAATTCACTCGACGCCGACGTCCGCATCTCGCTCATCACCACGAACTCTACGAGGGCAACCGGGCCCGGCTCACACGACAAGCCGCGACCACTCGAACTCCAGACCGACCGGTAGTGCCAAGCCAGCGACCTCGCGTGCCTACCGGCCTCCCCGAAATGCCTGCACGCCGCAGGTCCGCGAAACTCGTTGGCACCGGCGCACTCCCGGGTGCGCCGGAATGACCCGGGCACTGTGCGGCGCGCTGCGCGCGGCACCGAGCAGGGAATGCACCCCCCGCGTCGCGGGCGGCGGACCTCAGACTCCCGCCGCCGGTGACGCCGTAGGACCGCCGGTGCCCAGCAGTCGCGTTGGGCAGCGCATGCAATGCCCGGGACGCACGGCCCGGACGCCGTCCCCGCAGCGTCCGGGCCGTCGCACCCCACACACCGCGCGCGAAGACCCGCCGCCGCGAAACAATGGCACGCCACGTCATAGACAAACGTCCACTCGGGGGATTCGCTCGTGCGTAGCCGGAACTCGGCAAGCTGGTGCCATGCTCCGCCGCCGCAGCGCCGCTCACGTGGTCCGCGCGGCGATCATCAGCGCCACACACAACGCCAACATCCCCGCGAACTGCAACAGCAGCGACAGATTCCACGACCGGTGTGCCCCGAGATGTTCGGCCGCCCGGCCCAGCCCGACACTGGCCGTCATCGCACCCGCCGCCGCGGCCAGCACGAACAATGTCACCGTCGCCCAGGCGCGCACTGCGCCCGGCACCGCCGTCCCCGCCGAGATCGAGCCGAGCTGGTGATACATGCCCGCCCCTGCGGCGAACTGCAACACCGCAAGGGCCACCCTCATCACGGTCACGTGCAGGTAGTCACCGTGTGAAGTCTCCCCCGTCACCTCCCCCCGATACGTCATAGCGCCGTCGTGCCGTCCTCGCGCCCCGGCGCGGCGGGCCACTGCTCGAGCGCCGTGCGGCCCGTGAGGGACAGTCGTGCGAGAAGTAGCTCTTAGCGATCTACTGAGCGGTCTGGTTGTTCTGATGCCGGTAGGATGGATTCGGCAACGATGTTGGGCTGCTGGTGGTTTCGTGTGCGGCTGTGTGTGATGAGGGCGCGTCGGCGTATGGCCGCCGACACCGTCACCGGCTGAGCCACAGGCACGCCGCTGCTCGAAACGCTTTCGGCGACCTGGTCGCGATGGAGGAGGTGTTCGGGTTCGTCAGACGGTCGGTTTCCGCCAACTTCGTTGGATTCTCGGCGGTTACTACCGGAACCCCGATCAGCTGGATGTCGCCGTAGTGCGCTGGATGCGTTGCGTCCATTTCGGTATCCAGACCTCGGTGACGGATGCGACCGGTCGTCTGGAGTGGAGGTGGTCGCGGAGTTTGGTGAGCGCGGGATGGGGGTTGTCGTCGCGCCAGATTATCGACATCGGGTAAACCGGTGCCGGGTTACGCAGCGGTATGCGCCGCAGGTCGTAGTTGTCTGGCCACAGATATCGCGAGCCTTCGCCGATGAGGGTCGCCAGGTCCGACGAGTCGGCGATCTCGTCCAGCAGGGCCTCTTTCGCGAAGACGGGGCCAAGTACGTCGATGGTGAACCCGAAGGTGGTGGTGAGTTCGGCGTAGTAGTCGGCCACCTCGCCGCGGGCAGGAAGGCCGGGCATCCAGATTCGGTGTCCGGCCAGTTGCGTGGGCGCGATGGTGCGGGCGTTGGCGAGAGGGTGGCGGGGGCCGACGAGCAGCTGGTGCGGCTCGTCGATCACTCGGGCGGTGCTGATCATCGTGGGCAGATGCTGCTGCGGGGGGACGGCGTGGAAGGTGGCATCGATCGTTCCCGCTTCGACAGCGGCGATCGCTGCGTCGAGGTCGGCGTCGAGGGTGACGACGTCCAGCTCGATGTCGGGATGCGTGCGGTGGAAGTCCTGCAGGAGTACTGCCGTGACGACGCGCCGAGCGATGACATCGACACGTAGTACGCGCCGGCCAGGGCGGACGGAGGCGTCGGCCCGGTCGGCGACCCGGAGCAGTTCACGCGCGTGGGGCAGGAATGCCTGGCCGTCGATCGTGAGCTGGGCGCCGCGGGCCGTGCGGGCGAACAAGCGCACATCCAGGTATTTCTCCAGAGTCGCGATGCGCTTGGAGACCGCCTGCTGAGTGATCGACAGCTCCGCGGCGGCTTCCTGGAACTGGCCGGCGTCCGCGGCGGCGACGAAGGTCCGCACGGCGTTGAGATCCACGGCACCAACCTTACCGGCACAACATACGGTTGTGGCTCGCCGCCAGCTCAGTTGTTTGATTCCGCCGCTTCGGCCTTGCTTTGATCACAGCCATCAACAAGGAGTTGTTCGAAGCGGGAGGTATGGATTTGGTGGCCAGACGATCCCTGGGACGGCAGTTCGGATGGCTGTGGGCGGCCTACGCAGTCAGCGCCTACGGCTCCGGGCTGGGGTTCGGTGCGTTCCCGCTGATCGCAGTGCTGGTGTTGCACTCGAGCCCCCTTCAGGTGTCCGTGCTGTCAGCGGTGGGGCCGGCAGTGGGTGCGCTGATCGCGCTGCCACTCGGGCCGTGGGTGGAGTTTCGGCGCAAGCGACCGGTGATGATCACGATGGATCTGGCCCGGTTCGCGGTCATGATGACGATCCCGGTCGCCTACGCCTTCGGCCGGCTCGGTTTCGTCCAACTGCTGGTCGTCTCGGCCGTGATTGCCGCGGCCAAGATCGCCTTCAATGCGGCGAGCGGAGCCTACCTCAAGGCCCTCGTGCGGCCGGAGGACCTGCTCGTGGCCAACGCGCGGTTCGAGTCCACGAACTGGAGTTCCATCGCCGTCGGGCCGCCATTGGGTGGGGCGGCGATCGGCCTGTTCGGGCCGGTCACCACCGTGGTGGCCGACGCGCTCAGCTATCTGCTCTCCGCGCTGGGAGTCACCGCGATTCGCGGTCGAGAAGAACACCCGCAGCGAACCGACAAGCACCGGGTCCGGGCCGGAGAGTTGTTCGACGGCTGGCGGCACCTGCTGGCTCATCCCGGCCTACGGGCGCTCTACCTCAACCAACTGCTCGTCAGCGGACTGATCATGGCCACCGAACCGCTGCTGGCGGTGCTGCTGCTGCGCCAGCTCGGATTCCCGCCCTGGCAGTACGGCCTGGCCTTCGCCGCCCCCTGCCTCGGCGGGCTCATCGGCTCACGTCTCGCCGGCCGTGTCGTGGCACGGTACGGCCAGCACCGGATCCTCCGCACCGTCGGCACGCTGCGCGCGGTCTGGCTGATCGGCCTCGCCTTCGTCCAGCCCGGTGTAGCCGGCCTCGCGACGGTGATCGCTATCGAGCTCGCGATCATCATCAGCATGAGCCTGTACAACCCGGTACTGGCCACCTATCGACTCGAACACACACCCAAGGACCGCGTGGCCCGGACCCTGTCGGCCTGGTCGATCAGCAGCAGCGCCGCCATCGCCGTTCTCAGCGCGCTCGGCGGACTGCTCGCCGATGCCACCAGCCCACGCACGGCCATCACGGTCGCGGGACTGCTGATCCTCGGCAGCCCGCTGCTGCTACCCCGCCACCAGGATTCCCCACTCACACCCGAGCTCGCGGTGGCGACAGCCCATGCCCAACCACAGGCAACAGATGCTTCGCATGAAGCCAAGTGAAGTGGCCTCCAACAGCTTTCAGATACCAGCCACGCAACAACAGCAAGAACTGGCCCCGAGCCACACATGAGACACCCGCGGCTGAGCCGCCCATGCAGAAAAGGCACAATCCATGACCATCACCGCACTCGACTCGTCCAGCGCGCTGGTCATCATCGACTTGCAGAACGCCATCATCAACGCTCCCACGGCCCCCCACACCGGCCCGGAGGTGCTGGCCCGAGCGGTCGAGTTGGCCCGCGCCTTCCACGAACACAGCGCCCCGGTCATCCTGGTGCGGGTCACGGCGCGTGCGGATGGATCGGATGCCGCTCCAGGTCGCAGCGAGATTCCGAGCCGACCCGGATCCTTGCCCGAAGGCTGGGATGTCATCGTCGATGACCTCGCCGGCCACCCTGACGACATCACCGTAACCAAGCGCACCTGGGGTGCCTTCCACGGAACCGACCTCGACCTGCAACTGCGCCGCCGCGGCGTCACACAGATCGTGCTGGCAGGGCTCACCACCAGCATCGGCGTGGAGTCGACTGCCCGCGCCGCCCACGAACACGGCTACCACGTCACGCTCGCGACCGACGCCATGGCCGATCTGGATATCGAGGCACACCGAAACAGCATCGAACGGATCTTCCCGCTGCTCGGCCAGACCGGTTCCACCACCGAGATCGTCGAAATGCTTGCCAAGACCCGCAACTGACACCCGCACGCCGGTGCGAGCGCACCGCAACCGATCGCTTCTCCCACGATCGACACCCCGCAGCACACGCTCGCGGACAAGCTTCTGTTCGAAGATCTGGCCACCCCGGGGGTTGAGGGACAGTCGCCCAAGATCCGGCGCTAAAGGAATTCCGGCACCCCGTCGAACCGACATATCCCGAGTGAGAACATTGTCGGCGGCATGTGAAAAATGGATCTGGCACAAATTTCGTGATGCGGTTGGCCGAGCTGCTCAGTCACTCAACAGGATTCGCTTTCGGAGAAGGTCTGGTTTCGCG
>NZ_JBIWMX010000085.1:0-8838 GCF_044766925.1 Nocardia sp. NPDC101769
CTTAGCGGTTACCGCGCATAGTTACTCGCTATGCGCGACAGCTCGGATAGCGACCTGGTGTTTTGACGGGTCGGCAGTGGGTCGACCCTCGAAACGATGCGCGGTACCGACGACTTCGAAGGCTCGCCTTGGCCGCAAACACCCAGGTCGACTCGCGCTACCGCCGGATTCCGCACCACTGTTCCTCACGCCCCGGGTCCTTAGCGCGACTTTTCGCGCCACTGGACCCCACGTGCCGAAGATGAGTTGACCTACTCGGGCCTGGTCGCCGCTGTAGGGGTAGTTCTGATCACCCTTGGCGATCTCGACTGGGGTGTTGGCTAGTGTTTCTCGGCTGTTCTGGATCCATGTTCGGGTTGTGACGATGTGACGGTTCTGTTGGCCAACCAGCCGGTGATGGGTGGAATGGCGAGCAGAACGATGAAGAGGCGAAGGCTTTGCGTCGTCGAGATCAATGCCACATCGCTGTGGCTGGCCACTGCGGTGGCCAGCACCGAGTTGATTCCGCCGGGTGTGGTGGCGAGATAGGACTCGATGAACGTCGAGCCGGTCAGTGCTGATGTCATCCACGCCAGGGCGGCGCAGCCGAGACATACACCGACGATCGCCACGAGCAGGCGCGGCAAGATCGTAGCGATGTGACGCAGGGCGGGGCGCGTGAATCGGAGTCCGACCTCGAGTCCGATGGCAACGAACAGCACATCCTTCAGCGGCCCGTCTGGAGCGAAACCGGTCCAGGTATCGGTGAAAGTGACGATTGCCGCCAAGACCATGGGGCCGAGCAATACCGGCGAGGGAAGGCCGATGCGCTCTCCGAAGCGGATACCGAGCAGACAGATCGCGGTCAACACGAGTACCGAGGAGACTCCTTGCGGTTGTTGCACCCAGCGTTCGAGCATCGGCCAGCCGAAGGTAGTGGCAGGGCTCGGCCCGCTGGAGCGGTGAGTAGCGGCCGCTGCGACCAACGGTGCCGCGAGGGCGACCATGCCTACTCGTAGATATTGAGCGAAGGCGACCTTTCGGGCGTCGGCACCCAGATCGTCCGAACAAGCGATGATGGCTGCCGAACCGCCGGGCGCCATCGCCAGTGTCGCCTCTTCGAGAGCTACTTTTCCCGTGCGTGCCAGCCATACCGCGGCCACGCCGCACAGAGCGATGGTCGCCACCGTGACCAGAATCAACGGCAGCGCCGTGGCCGCTATCGAGTGAAAGGCCTGAGGTTGCAAATAGCTACCCATGATCACACCGACCATGGCCTGCACGGCTCGACTTGTCTGTGCGGGAAATTGGGACCTGACGACCCCGCTGACCGCCAATATGGCACCGACCAGGAGTGGAAGTATCAGCTCGGCGGCCGGGACTCCTATGACTTCACCGGCTTCGGCCAGCCAATATCCCCCGATGAGGAGTGCGCTCCAGCCAGCAATCGCGCGCAGTCGCAGCGCCAATCGTGCACTCTTTGTCTGGAGGGTCTCACGTCGGTCGGACCGAGTTGTCTGTTGCCGGGGCTTGGCCACCGAGGTCGAGGAGGGAGTAGGTTGCTGTGCGCCGCTGCGTTCTTGTCCCATAAGCGATTTCACGGCCGAGCCGCTACGCTATCGCCTCGTTGATGCCTCTTCGTGATAGGGCGAAACCGTCTCTGCCTCTGCCGATAGCCGCGAGATGATCCATTGCCTCATTCAACCATGAAGACTGAGGCCGCTTCTTCTGCGGCGTTCGAGGCGACTTCCCATCCGCTGGCCAGCGCCACGACAAACCACGAGTTTGACAGCCGGTCGCTCGACCATGTTAGGTTAGCCTGTCATAAGTTAGCCGGACCTGAGTAGACCGACGAACGGAGAACACCCTTCATGTGCTTGGCAATCATTGGCCTGATCACCGCCGCGCTCGCCGGGACCGGCAGCGCCGCCGCAGGCTCTGCCGCCGCCCACAATCTCCCGGCGATGCCCTGACCAACCAGTAGTTCGCACGAGAAACGCAGCGCCCGCCCCGAGTTTCGGGGCGGGCGCTGGTGGCTGCCGCGGGGCGAGACGCGGGGCAGATGCGCCGCTACCCCCAGGAACCCTAGGTGCGCTGGCTGTTGTCGCCGAACAGTAGAAGCTGACGTGCTGACAGGACCGATCCGCCGATCTTGCGAAGGCAGCGGGCGCAGGTGATGGCTCATGGGGTCCGCACGGCCGATGGTTGAGTCGGCCCGCAGCGCGGTGTCGGTGTTGCCACCGGTCCGTTTCTGCGAGCCGCTCGCCGAACCCGGCGTGCATGTCTCCACGCACCGGGCTCTCCACGATGTCTGCCGTCAGGCGTGGTCGGCCAGGGTCCAGGGAGTGGGGATCGTGTTGCCGCGATACCGATATCGGGTGATCGGCACCTTGGCGAGGTTGAACAGTTCGATCCCGTCCGCCGAGGGCCTGTGCCACCGACCGGTGTGGTCGGCGAGGTGACGGTGGACGTCCTTCCATCTCCAACGGTGCAGCCGCTTCCACCAGCGGACAACTCGCCACCACACGAAGTTGTCGAGGCTGTCCATGGTGTGTTTGCAGACCGCGTGCCGAAAGTAGTAGGAGGCATGTGGGGTCCAGGTCCGCGAAAAGTCACGCTAAAGCGCCGGATTCCGCGCAAATGTGCATTCTGACGCCGAACCGCCAGGACGATACCCTCGCGTGTGGCGTCGTCACGATTAGGTCTGGACCCCGAACAGCGGCAGACACTTCTCCAGCCCGGTCACCTCCACCGGCACCCTTCGATGGGTTTCCCATCCCTCGCGCGTCAGCCGCAACCGCCGGATCACCGCCGGCTTCCCCCGCACCGCGTGCACCGCGAGCCCGTCGGGCTCGTACCCGAGTTTGCGTGAGACCCCGTGCGAGCCCAGGTTGTCCTCGAACGCACCCGACACCGCCGACTCGGCCCCGAGATGAGCGAAGGCCAACTCCAGCACCGCAGCCCGCATCTCCGTTCCGATACCTTGCCCGTGATGCCTTCGGCCGAGCCATGATCCAGTACCCACCTCGCCACACACCGCGAAGTCCTTCGCACCGATCGACTGGGTACCGACCAACTCCCCGTCTCGCAGCACAACGAGATTGAGTTCCCAGTCATTGACCTGCCAGTCTGCCCAGCATCGCCAGTGCCATCGCAGCACCCGCTGCGCGCGTTCGTCCGGTTCCGCATCCGTCCACTCCGCCGTGAACGGCTGAACCGCCGGATCGTGCACTCCCTCAGCCGCCAGCCCGGCGAGTGCACCCAGGTCCTCCAAACCGGGCATGCGAAGTTCCAGACGCGGCGTCCGCACCTGCAATCCAGCCACCGGCCAGTACTTCATCAGGCTCATGCCCGCCATCATTGCCGCCGGGCGCTGTTCTAGGCCACGGGGTTTCGCCACCGGCGGACTCTGCGACAAATAGCGTCGGCCGCAACGGTTTAACGCCCGTCACTGGATCAACCTCGCGGGATCACCGCGTTAGCGCCGGATCCCGTCCAGTCACTACCCCCGTGGCCGAGAATGTGGCCGGAAACGGCAGCACACCGGTCCACCTGGCCCGCCCGTGGACCACCGCGAGGTGATCTTGCGGCCAGGCGCGCCCGTCCTACCTCGCCGTGTATCGCCCGGCGATGAATTTCGGTCTCACGGTAAGTCACTACCGTCGTGCCCCTCGAGCCCACGTTGGGGCCTGCTGATGAAGGAGATAGGGCTATGACGATTCGGCGGATGGACAACGTCCTCATCGTTGTCGAGGACCTTGAGGCTGCTGTCGAGTTCTTCGTCGAACTTGGTATGGAGCTCGAGGGCCGGGGGCCAGTCGAGGGACGTTGGGTGGAACGTGTCATCGGGCTCGACGACGTCCGGCAAGACATCGCGATGCTGCGGACCCCAGACGGACACAGTCGGGTCGAGCTGGCGATGTTCCACACGCCGCAGGCGATCAGCGCTGAGCCGAAAGACGCACCGGCTAACACGTTGGGTATTCGTCGCATCATGTTCGCCGTCGACGACATCGATGATGTCGTTGCCCGCCTGCGCACCCACGGCGCCGAACTCGTCGGCGAGGTGGAGCAGTATGAGGACAGCTATCGGCTCTGCTACGTCCGTGGCCCCGAGGCCATCATTGTCGGGCTGGCCGAGCAGCTCAGCTGAAGACTGCCGAACGGGCCCTTCATCGAAACCGGCACCAATTCCTACCGGCTCGCCCACACCCGAACCCGCGCCCCGAAGAAGAGCTGACTGCCAACGCTGGATCGCTGAAATCGATTGCCCAGCTGTCCTATTCACCGCTCTGGTCAGGCTGGGGAGTCGGCGATATCGTCGTCGCTGAGGTCGTATTCATCGACGTCGAGTCCGGTTCGCGTTGCCGACAGGAACTCGACCACCGGCATCGACAGATGCCATCCCAGCGGCCGAGGCCAATGCTGCGCCTGCTCCCACGGCGTCCCACCCGGCGCGGCCTGGAGCACCCGCCAGGCGCTCGTCGGCGACAGCGGCCGCCAGGCGCTCGAAGACCGCAGTCAGATCACCGATCGCAGCCTCCAGACTGGCGAGCGCACTCAGCCCGGCCGCATCACGCGCGGGCTCGGAGAGGATGGCGGCGTAATCGCCGGTGCCGCACCACTTGCCCAAGTCCATTGCGGCCGCCATTGTTTCGTTTCTCGCCAGGTCGAGTTGGTGGGCGATGGCGCGGCGCTCGGCCTGCTCGCTGTGAGTGCTCATGCCTGCTCTCCTATCGTGGGATCGTTGGTCGCATCGGGCGATACAGCGCCCGGGGACACCGAGCCTGCACGGTCATTGGTGTTGCGGCCGTGGGCTATTGCCACGGGTTGATGGCGGGTACGCCGGTGCGCACCGGTAGCACGCACGGCCTGCGCGACGTGCGGCAGGCCGTGCGCGCTTTGCGCGAGATCATCGCTCTGCGTTCCTGATTGGAATCGGCCCCGAGCGGCGAACTCGGGGCCGTGAGCGCCGAGCACCCGGGGAGGTCGCCGCCTCTCCGGGTACCCTCTCCGATAATTCTCACGTGGTCAGCATCGTTTGTGATAGCGCCCCACGGTGATCGTTTTCCGAACGGCTGTCGGTCTGGGGTGTACCCCAAAACGACTGTCTCACGTGCAGTCCGGTCAGCCCGCCGCGAAACACGTTTCCCGACACCCGGACTCGGGATGCATACCGCAGTCGGGTCGCGGCACAATAGCGGCGGAAGGGTGGAGGATGCCGGGAGTCGACGAACTACCAGTCTCGCTGGTCGGCCCGGTGGAGCGAATTTACGAGCAGTTCGCCGCCTACCCGGTTCCGTCGCATCTGAAGCCGTGCCCGCAGTGCGCTCCGGAGTGGTCGGCGGCGGATGCTCGTGCCGTCCCACTGCGGGCGCTGTCGGGCCCACGTCTGGGAGCAGCAGCCCGACGGCAGCTTCGACCTGTACACCGGCATCCCTGCCTGAACCAGCCCGGTAACTTCGCGAGCGGTCGACGGGACCACCGAAAAGCAACTGGTCGGCGTGCCGACGACTCGTCTCGAGCGTCGGCACGTCTCGGGGTCCCGGACTGGTGAAGTCGCGTATTCAACTGTCTCCGATTGTGGTGCATTGCAAGAGCTTCAGGAGGTCCGGCTGAGGCCAGCAGACCTCTCATCCCAGGTCGGCGCCGTCCATCGGCCAGATCCTGGTGAGTCGCATCCGATGCGAGAATCTCGCACCAGATGCGACTGCCCCCTGAAACCGCAGGTTACTGAGCTGAAACCGTCCATCGAAGTATCTGGTCGGCATACTCTCTCAACACTCGCTGTGTCGCCGGGTTCCGTTGGCTGCGAACGCCTTCGACCCCGAAGCACGGCTGGCGGCGAGACAGTCGCGAGTTCGCATCCGCTGCAATTGGCGGCAGTTGTCGTAATCATGCGAAAATACAACGGATATGGGCGTAGCCGCAGGTAGTCGTTGAGGCGAGACTACGGAGTCGCCTCGTTAGAGGTGCCGATAGATCGTGGGGCGGGTCTCGCCCAGATCGCTGAGACCATCGGCGTCTCGCGTAAGACCGTCTACCGCCACCTCGAACGAGACGATCAACCAGGCAGAACGCCCTAATCACCCACCAAATCGATGCTCTACCAACGGCTTGAGTCATATCCGTTGTTTTCGCGCGATTACTACTTCTGGGACCCCCCACGTCAAAGGCAAGCTCCGCGAATACCTCCGGCTCTGAACAGGAGCCGGGAACCAGGAGGAGAGATAAGACGAGAACTGGCCAGTCCTTAGACCGTGTCTCACATGGGTGGTTTCGCTTTCGCGAGCTTCTTGTAGCAGGTGAGCGCCGCGGCCAGTGTGGGGAACCAGAGGAAGTGAGTTCCCTTGCGGTCGGCATTGCGACACAGCGGCGGCACCGTTAGAAACACACGCCCCCACCCCATCCCGGACGTGACAGGCACTCGGGACAGGACCACATGCCGGGGTCGGCCACGAGTCGAGCTTGCTGAAATCCGCTGCTGATCAGGCTAATCCGGGAGTCAAACCCAGGCCTAGCTAGGCGCGGGGGCCAGGCCTGCATACATCATGGTGCCGGTCTGCGGCTCCCGGAGGACGAGGACGTTGTCGCCTGTGCGGGGGATTTCCAGGCGTGAGACCAGGGTTGTGATCTTCACCTGTTGGCCGCCCAAGTCAAGCAGGAGCACGACATTCGGGTTGTCGTTGATCGTCTGCCCGGTGTCCTGGACTTGCACGACGGTCGCGGTCTCGGTGGGGACTCCGGCTGCGCGCAACTCCGCGGCCTGCTGGGCCTGGTTGGCCGACGCCATCGCACCCTGCATGGCGTTGGTGAACTCGCTGCCCATGAACGCCTTGGTCATTTTGCCCGTAAGGCCTTTGCCCTGCATGATTTTCTCGGCCTTTTGCATCGCCTCGGCCTGGCGGTCCTGCATGGACTTCTTGTTGCCGAACAGTCCCACCGAAACCTCCACACTTGTTACGGCCTCCGGTCAGAGTATGTCAGAGCCGTGCCAACGACGACCCGACAAAGCAAATCTTCAATGGAACGGTTGGCGTCTACCTGGGAAACTGGATCCGGTCACGGCGGTGGGGTTACGCGCTGAGCTGAGCGTGCGCGGGGTACGGCACTGTGCTGGAGGTGATGTCGTCTCGGTACACGTCGGCGGGCTGCGGTTCGACGTGCTGGCCTGGCACGGCGACGACGGCGAGTTCATGTGGCTGGTCGACCACCCGCGCGCCGATCCCTTCGGCGACCCGCTCGCGGCCGGATACCGGTTGACCGGATAGCCGAGCTGTTGACCAGGCAGAAAGCCACAGGGGCCAAGCCCTCACGTCTTGCCCGCGACATCGGCATAAGTTACGACGCTGCAAGCAAATACCTGGGAGAAGCAGCAAGGATCCGGGCCGGCCTTTAGAACCCCCGCCAGGGCTCGACCAGGCGGCCGGTGCGGATGGTGGCCAACCGCTTGTCGTATTCGGCGCGGATGCGGGGTGAATGGTCGACGTTCTGCGCCAGCCAGCTGATCATCTTCAGCTGCATCACCGCCTGCAGCACTGGCCATCTCGACCAGGTCGTGACGTCGTAGCCGTAGGCGTCGGCGAAGGCCTGGTAGTCGGCCGGGGCGAGCATGCCCATCGACGCCTCGGCAGCGGTCTTGGCCAGATCCCATTCCGCCGGCCCGACCGCGAACGCCTCCAGGTCGATCAGCACCGCCTGCCCGTCGCAGATCATCACGTTTTTCACGTGCGCGTCACCGTGCAGTGCCACTACCGGCAGCTGGAAGCTCAGCGTGGCCAACTCCTGGTCGAGCTCGTCCACCCGCCGCCGCAGAAACTCCGCGTCGGCGGCCGCGATGGGTGCCGACTTCAGGCGCGCCGCAACATGTCCGAACCCCTGCACGGGCGGCAGCGGCAGATCAGCGGGCCGGGGCAGTTGATGCAGTCGGCGCAGCAGCGCGCCCAGGATCCCGGCCTCCGCGATATCGGCGGCCTGGCCGGGAAGGAACTGCCAGAACGTGATCGGGTGCCCGTCGATGTCGATCGGCTGCTGGTGGTCTTTGACTTCGAAGATCTGGGCGGCGGGGAACTGCTGCGCGGCAAGCCATTCGGCGACGGCGACCTCTTTGACCGCATCGTCCCAGCGGGTCATGTTGCGGCCGATGCGGACCACCACCGGAGCGGATTCCAGCAGGTAGAGCATGTTCTCTCCCAGCCGCAGCAGCCGCGCGTCCGCGGGGTCCAGGCCGACATTGCGGCATGCGCGATCCAGTACCGCGTCGATCGTTTCGGGCAGGAAAACGGAGGCAGCGGGACGAGGAGGCACGACTTCCAGGCTATGGGCCACTGTCAACTGACCGCACGGCCTTCCTGACATCAGGCGTTCGAAGACGCCCCGCCCAATGGGTCCAGTCATCTTGTGCGGTGCGGCCATTGTCGGGAATCGTCAGGTTGGTGCGACACCCCGGGTGTGTACGCCACTCGCATGCGCAGATCGGGCTGTCCAACGGGGGCGTGTACACCGTCGCGCCGCAGACCTGGCACTGGTGTGTGCGATGCCCGGTCCGTGCCGGGGAACTGCCATCGGTGGCGGCCGGCGCCGGGCACGGGAGATAAATTCCGGAGCCGCCCGCGGCCTGGCGAGGCCTTGGCGCGACGGAAACGCCTGTCGGCCCACCTCTGCGAGACCGGCGCTAAGCAGGTACCGCAGACGATGCGCTCTTATCTGAGATAACTGCTTAGCGCCGGATTCCGCGCGAATGTTTGTCAACGGCATGCCAATTCGGGATCTGGCACGGTTTGCGTGATTGACCCGGCCTGGATTGCCAACGGGCGCTTGATGATCGATCATGTCGCCGGTGTTCTGATCTTGGACCGC
>NZ_JBIWMX010000086.1:0-8788 GCF_044766925.1 Nocardia sp. NPDC101769
TTGGCTGCGCGCTGATTGCCCGCTGGGCCGCAACGATAGGTGACCCAGTTCACATTCCCTCGGCGCTCCGCGACAATATTCGCGACGCGAATTGTCCTGGCGTGACAGTCGGTCGCTCGGGGTCGCATGACGAATGCCAGCGCGAGTTCGGGATCGGCGGTACCGGGCACGGCGACGGCCACGCTGCGACAGTGCGTGGGCGTCTCTGACACGGCCCGATCAGCCACGCAACCCGCCACGCGTGGACGGGCTCGATGTGGGTGCGGCGGAAGCAGTCCAGTCCCCGGCCCGGCTCGCCGACCGCCACCCCGACACCTCCCGGGCCACCCCTTCGCTGGCACGTTGACTCACCGGAAAACCGGCTGAAGCAGCCGCACAGTCCTCCCCCGCAGGCGGACGCTCCGGCGGCGGGGACCGCAGAAATGTACTGGCGGCACAAATGGCGCCCGCAACATTGTCACGGTAGGCCGAGAGAAAGCGAGCCCCGTCTCCTACTTTCGGCAGCGACGATCGACTGACACCGCGATACCCACCCGACACGTCACCGACAGCGCTGCCGGGGCACCCGGCCGCTCGAGACTCATCGGCATCGCTGCACATCGAAACTCAGCGACAGAAGGACCACATCAGTGCTCGATATGGACATCACCAAGACGAACATCGCCGTCGATCGCGCTCTCGCGGCGACCGAGAAGCCGAGACATCGTCACCTGCTGGGGGCATACTCCCCGCGGTAGCAGAGGCCGCGGTGGTCGCCGTGCCCGACGACCGCTGGGGCGAACGCCCGCTGGCCGTCGTGTTGCTGCGCGAGGGCGCGGACGTCGGCCCGGACGACCTGCGCGTGCATCTCGCCGGGACCTTCGCACGGTGGCAGGTCCCCGAACGGTTCGAGTTCGTTCAAGCGATCCCGCGCACCACCACCGGCAAGTTCAGAAAGGTCGAGCTGCGAGAACGCTTCTCTTCTCGGTGCTTCACCGAGTCCAACCCCTCCCAGCGGGTGCTGATGCAGTCCGAATCCACCACACACAAGGAAGCGCTAATGACCGATTCCTCACCGATCCGCGCGGTCGGGCACCGGGAAGACCCGGCGTCTCATCCGAAGCGGACCAGCACCACCACGTCCATCGGCGGCAGGCGTTACCGAAACAGCATCGCAGGATTCTGCGCTATTGCCCTAATGGTCGGTGCGGCAGCCTGTACGTCGTCACCGGCGAATACGACGAACTCCGGTTCGGGCACCGCCGCCACGGCACCGGCGCCGGTCTCCGCAGACGACGCCCGGGAAATCGCGGCCGACGCCTACACCTACGCCTATCCACTCGTTCTCACCGAGCTCACGCGGCACACGTCCAAGGCGTCGATGAATCAGTTCGAGCATTTGCGAGCCTTCCCCGACGCGAGTTTCACCAGGGTGGTCCGGCCCAACGCCGACACCCTGTACTCGACCCTCTGGTTCGATGTATCGAAAGAGCCGCTCGCCATTCGTGTTCCCTCCTCGGGCGAGCGCTATCACCTGTTCGAGATGCTGGACATGTGGTCCGACGTCTTCGCTTCACCGGGCAGCCGCACCACCGGCAATCAGGAGCAGACGATCGTACTCGCGGCGAAGGGATGGAGTGGTGAGCTCCCGGCGGGCGCTCTGCTGATCCACACCCCGACCCCGACCGGTTGGATCATCGGCCGTACCCAGACCAACGGCACACCCGACTACCCCGAAGTACACAAGTTCCAGGACGGACTCGTCGCGACGCCGCTGAGCCAGTTCGGCAAGCAGTACACCGCACCGAAGACCTCCATCGATCCCGCGTGGGATGTGCAGACGCCCCCGGTGCAGCAGATCGAGAAGATGAGCCCGCAGGACTTCTTCGGCCTGTTCGCCGAACTGATGAAGGTGAACCCACCGCACGACAACGACTCCCCGATATTGCAGCGCATGGCGCGCATCGGTATCGAGGCAGGCCAATCGTTCTCGCTCGCGGCGGCGTCACCCGAGGTACGACAAGCGCTCGAGGCAGCTCCCACCGCGGCGCTCGCGGCTATCAAGTCGAGCGTGACCAAAAGCGGTGTTCAGCAGAACGGGTGGCGCACCTGGCTGACCGGCATCGGCACCTATGGAACCGACTACCGGGCACGGGCACGGATTGCATTCGCAGGCTTCGGTGCCAACACGATCGAGGACGCGATCTATCCGATCGCGTTCACCGACGGGAACGGGAAACCGTTCACCAGCGACGGCCGCTACATGCTGCACTTCGCCAATAACCAGATTCCTCCGGTCCGCGGGTTCTGGTCGCTGACCATGTACAACGAGGGTCAGTTCTTCGCCGCGAACCCGATCAACCGGTACGCCATCGGCGACCGCGACAAGCTCCACTTCAACCCTGACGGCTCGCTCGACCTCTACATCCAGCGCGACTCGCCGGGCACGGACAAGGAATCGAACTGGCTGCCGGCACCGGCGAGCGGTCCCTTCTCGATGAACCTGCGCCTGTACTGGCCCAAGCCCCAAGTACTCTCGGGCGACTGGACACCGCCGCCGGTCACAAAAATCGAGTGAGTGTCCGCGTCAATCGCTTTCGCTGCGGAGTTCACAACCACCGAGACGGAGGCGTCTGATCGCGTGGTGTCCGTTGCCGGTTGAGGGCTGTACAGGAGAATCAGGCATGACCCGCGATGCGTCATGTGTCTGGCAGATGTGTCACCTCGACCGGCAACAGACACGTCGGCCAGCGCGATCCGGATTCTCGCCGCCGACGCCCTGGTGACTGAAAGTGCGCGAGAACGGGCGCGTGGTCAACGTCCACGCCCTGATCGCCACTGGCGTCAATGCCGATGGCTATCGCGAAATACTTGGCCTGCAAGTGGTTTCCGGTGAGGACGGGGCCGAATGGCTGGCGTTCTTCCGCGACCTGGTCGCCCGCGGCCTGAGCGGAGTCGCACTGGTCACCAGCGACGCCCACGCCGGGCTGGTGGCCGCGATCGGCGCGACCCTGCCCGGTGCGTCCTGGCAGCGTCCTGCCCAGACACATTCCAACGCAATCTCCAATCGTCGAATGCCGTTGCCACACAGACGACCTCACCGTCGAATCCCTACGCAGCAATGGATCCGCAATTCTCACTCAGCGGCCGAGGCGTCGCGGGGGTGCCGGGCGGCCAATCGTGTTGAGCCACCAAGAACGGCAGACGAATGGAAGCCACACCCGACACCCCGTGGGAGACAGGACCCTACGACTGGCCCGACCTACCCGCAATAGAACGTAGGGACGAATGGATCGAAGGCCGACGCAACCTCGGCCTCGACGTCCTGGCCCGCTCCCGCGGGCCCACACCCACCGACGAACAGCAGGACACCGCACCAGCAGAACTCACTGCCTGACCCACATTTCGGATCATGCAGTGACCACCCCAGCTACACCACGCCCCGGGACTTGACCCGCCCTGCCGGATTTCGCAGTCGAGATCCTCGACCGCCACTGGGAACGGTTGCAAGCACGGAAGCGCGAAAACCCGCCGCCGACGACCTATTCGGTGGACCTCATTTTTCCCTCGTTCGACTGGACGCTGCGCGACCCAGTGAACGTCAACCATCAATGGCAAAGAGCCCGAAAAGCGTTGGGGCTACCCGATGATCTAGTGCCCTACTCGTTCCGCAAGTTCATGGCACTACATACTCGATGACGCCGGCCTGTCCGCGCGCGTGACCGCTGATGCGCTGCAGCACGCCGATCCCGCGATGACTCAGCGCAAATACATGGCTCGCGGCCGAGTCCATCACCAGGCAGCTGCCCTGGTCCACGAAGCAGTGATGCATGGTCACGACAATGCCGAACAAGATCACGACGAAAGTGGACGCGCTCGGAGTTTCGGGATACTTTCTGGACCATAGATAGATCCAGGTACGAATTAGGCCCCTGACCTTTTCGCTTACGCGCTGGTCAGGGGCCTTTTCGGCTCCCCCATCTGGACTCGAACCAGAAACCTGCCGACTGATTGAGCAGTTGACTACCCCACACAACCAAGTGAAGTCAAGGCCGTATGGAACCGTGTTGTCCGCCAACAGGATTGGCGATTTGATGAAAACTCGCACATACCTGAGACAACTCGACGCCACAAGGATGCCGTGCACCTTTGTTGAGACTTTCTTGCGATCGAGCGCACTCAAGTCATGTTCGCCCAAACCATCAGTGGTTCGTTTTGCCCAGACTCCCCTCCCGACCGTCCAGCCTAGAACCAGACTCGAATGCATCCAATATTGTTGTGCTGCAACACTTTGCCTCACCACTTAAGAAGGAGTCCGATAGAATCGGGGCATCTTCTTCGGCCGGTTCTCGGTCACCTCTTAAGCAGTGAATTCGAGGGATTTCCCATGTTCATCGGTGGACCATTGGCGACAGCAATCGATCGGGTCTGGGACGGCATCCGCCAGCGACACCCGGACGTGCCCGAGGCCGTGGTGGCGATCGCCTCCGGGGCGACCGGGCGCGGCCGCGCCGTCCGGCTCGGGCACTTCGGCCCGGACCTGTGGAGCCGCTCCGGCACCGCGATGCCGGAACTGTTCCTCGGCGCGGAAGGTCTGGCCGCCGGCGCCCACGACGTTCTCGCCACGCTCCTGCACGAAGCGGCGCACGGGATCGCTGTCACTCGCGAGGTGCCCGCGGTCAGCGACGGCGGGCGGTATCACAACGGCAAGTATCGGCAGATCGCCGAGGAGATCGGCCTGGCCGCCGAGCGTGCGCCGCGCACAGGCTGGTCGGTGACCATGCTGCCGGATTCCACGGCGACCGAGTACCGGCGCGAGGTCGGCATCCTGGCCAAGGCAATCGTGGCTCACCGCCTGCCGGAACCAGCTGCCGAGGATGGCGACGCGACTGCCGAGGATGCCGAGAACGGCGACGGCGCGGTGCCGGGAAACAAGTCGGCCGATCGCAACGGCAGCCCGCTAACCTGCCAATGCGAGCCTCCGCGCCGGATCCGCGCGCACAAGAAGATCATTGCCGCCGGGCCGATCCTTTGCGGCGTCTGCCATCAGCCCTTCGCCCAATAGAACTGGCGCACAACCGAACTCGGCCAGCGCGCGGCCTATGTCGCCTGCCTGGCCGAGATTCCCCCGTTAGTGGGCCCCTCTCCGCTTTCCCGCCTTAAAGAGGTGAGTCGCCTCTTAGGCGGTGACTCTCTCGGCTTCCGTAACTGGTCCTCGCTGCTGTTACGAAACTGCCTGGTGGTGAATCCTGACGTCGGCTATCGGTGAAACCTGACGCCGGTCAGAGAGTCCCGGAACACCTGGTATCGGTGAAATCTGACGTCACCGACGGGCATGTCCGGCCAGCCGGGAGCGTCGGAAAACGTCCTCTTCTGCCGAAGTCCGCGCATCGCTATCGTCGGGGTCGATAGGGTTGGCGCACCCCGACACGCCTTGCTATGGCGACGCCACTTGGCGGGAGTCACTGCTTATGCTTGCCAGTCTGTAGCCGTGTGGGTTGTTCCTGTGATGTCGAGCTGCACACAGTCGCGAACCGGAAGGCTCCAGGCATGCGACGTTCGTTTACCGGTGCCATGGCCGCCACGGTCGCGGCAAGTCTGGCCGTGCCGGGCCTGTGGGCCGGTGGCGGGCCCGGCCACGCCCGGCCGCCCGGCGCCGACGTCTCCGGCGGAGGGGTCCATGTGACGGTGTCGGTCGACAACATCGAAGCGAACCCGCCCGGTGATCGGACACCGAACTTCCTCATGACGTTCTCGCACGCCACGCAGATGTCGGGCGATTTCTCGGTCACCGTCGACGGCGGCCAGATCACGTCCGGACAGGCCGTCGCGGGATTCATCCTCGGCTGCGGGATCAGCGTGGACGGCGGCTTCGGTGTCGAGATCGGCACCGAGCAAGCGCTGGGAGTCAGGATTCTCCCCTCGGCCGGCGCCCCCAACGCCTCGATCATCGTGCCCAGTGCGAACCGGTCCGGTATCGGCGGGACTCTGGGCGTGGGCGAAGGCGTGTTCGCGAACCTGGGACCCGGTCAGGTCACTGCCGCGAAAACGGAGACGGCCCGCCTGAATGCCAACACGACATTTCCGTATCGCATCGCGTTCAACAATGCCGCACTGCATATCGCCCAATGCGCCTCGCCGGTATCAGCCGTCCCTTTCGTCACCACCACGGTGAGCACCGCTGAGGGACTCGCGCAGACCACCGCCTACGGCGACCAGTTCACCTTCTGAAGCCCGACCGGATCTCGCAAGAAGGCCGACTCGTTGGTCTGCGCAGGTAGTCACGATGGTGCTGCCACCCCGCCCGATCGTCAGGGAACGAGGTCGTGGTGAAGGCCCCGAGGACCTCTGAGAGCTGTCGGCCAGCGGCGCACCGCGCGGATGGATGGGACGGAACTCGGGGGCGCATAAGCCTGGGAAACCGGCACCTGCGCACGCCCGCGAGATCGGCTTTGGCCACGGCGGGAGGTCGTGAGAATGCCGGCCAGCCGGTCAGGATTATCAGCAGGCGGCTACCACGACTGCCCGAAGTGTGAAGTCATTCGGCTTCTCTGGGGGGAGCCGTATGCCCGGCGGTGCTTTGCCGGATTCCGATTCGCACCGATTTGATCCTGTTTCTCCAGGGGTTGGAGCGCGGGTTGTCAGTGGCGCTGACGTCCCAGGACTCGCCTTTGCCGTCGCGCTCGGAGTACAGGGTGCAGGTCCAGTCGCCACCGCATTCGGAGGAGGAGGCCGTGTCCTCACCGAACGGGCAATCGCTGAGGTTGAACAGCCCGCGTTCCATGAAGACCACCGCGGCGCCCGCGTACTCGATGTCTTCATACAGTGTCGGATTCAGCCCGATGTAGGTCTCGAGCAGGTCGGTCAGATCAGAGGAATCGTCGCCGGCGGGGACCATGTAGGTGGGCTCCCACCGAGGCGCGACGCCGACGATGTCGGTATCCATCGCGCCCGAGTCCCGCATTTCGGAGTTACTCATGATCACACCCTTCTTGCATCGGAATCCCGCTGTGGCCAGCGATGCCGCAGCATCTCCGCAATCATCCCCCGCCGCCAAGATCAGGCGATCTGACCCTCTCGTCCCCTCCATCGTTTTCCGAACAGCGCGCCGTGCGGCAATGCGGATGGCCGAGGCATGGTTTCCGGTGCGCACTAGGGTGTGTCTGAGCGGCAGCCGCCGGCGCTTCGCACACGGACTATGAGTTCTCGGTCAGCTCGTTGTAGCGCATGAACTCCACGAAGGAGAGCTGTCCATCCGACCAGATGCGGTCTTGCTGAATCTGGTGCCCAAGGGTTTCCCATGCTCCCTGCCGCTGGTTCATGGCCCACTGGATGGCTTGTTCGAAGGTGATGAAACCGTCCTGGTCTGTATCGATCTCGTCGAACGCCCGCCGGGTAGCGAAGAACTGCTGCTGGTCCATACCCGTCTCCTCAGTCGGCTGGTTACCGCAGAACAGTGATTGTTTTCGCTCGTTATCGATCCAGCGACCAAGCGTACGCGGAAAGTTTGCTGAGACACCCCGATCGGCAGCGAATCGAAACAATCCCACGCGCCGGCCTCGATGGCTCCGGCCTCAGACCCGCCCAGGACATGCGGCGGTGCCTCAACGCACTCAACTCGGCAACACCCTGCACTGACGACGTTGTTCGGGGCGCTCGAATGACCCCTGCCCGTTGATGTTCCAAAGATCCGCGCCGGCCGATTCGGTCAGCACGGTCAGCGGTGCGGGCTCAGGCGGTTATCGCCACATTTCTTCCGACTCGACTCAGTCAACTTCGACGATCCAGCTCATTCGGAGGACGCCAGCGCCGCGCGGCGCGGTAACGCAGCGGTGGCCTTGCATACACCCACGATGATCAGCGGTTATCCGATCGGCTCACGGTCGGGTGACCCGCTCTGGAGATACACCCCCGCCCGGCCTGGCCCACCAGTCCGTTGGCCGGGCGGGGCCCAGGAACATCCTCTCGCGCCGCATGGCGCGCTGAGCGCAGCGGCCATTCGGCACACCTGAAGATCGACCGGAATTGAGCGTCTAGCGCTCGGGTACGGGCAAACCCAGTCGTGCCGCGGCCCCGAACATGCCGATGCCGCCAGGCAAGGGGGAGAAACCTGGCGGCACCAACGGATCTCGTTGCAGCGCCCGACTTTTCCGGGCGGTGGACGGGCCGGCGGTTCAGGGTTGGTTGGGTTAGCCGGCCCGTAACCAAACGGTAGCTATGCCCGACCGCTCTTCGCAGGACAATTCGGACAACTCTTGTGTCACAGTCCCATAGCGCTGTAGCCGCGCAAGGGGGGTCTCAATCGTCGCCGTACAGCGCTCACGGACCGAACAGGCTGAGTAGCTGGACATCCGCAGACGGGTAATCGTTGACCTGCTGCCGGCGCACGGCTCCCACGACGGCGCGGCCGCAGCGCAGCTCTTGGCACGATCTGGCTAGCCGGAAGGCCGCCGACGCCTGTCATGTTTCGGTGCAGTCTTACCAGCCATAACGCATCGGAACCATTGCTGCACAAAACATGCTAATGCCGCATACCGCGCTGACCGAACCGGCCAGCGCGACGCAGCGGAAGATCAACGGGCGGTATCGATCTGAGGCCGGCTTGACGCACTGATTTGCCGATTATGTGATGTGGCAGGTGTCGGATTGCTTCCTGCAGGATGCCCGATTCCACCGTTCGAATCTGCTGGCCATGCGGCCACGGGATACCACAAGTCGGGCACGACGACCACCCAGCAACACGCGATAATGAACTCCCGGTACACCAATTGATCTCAGCAATCACTGCTCTACCTGGGTTCATTCAAAT
>NZ_JBIWMX010000087.1:0-8771 GCF_044766925.1 Nocardia sp. NPDC101769
GTCGGCATGTACGCCGTCACGGTCGCCGGTGGCGCGTACGTGCCGCTGGACCCCGACCACCCGGCCGAGCGCAACCAGTACGCGCTCGACACCGCGCAGCCGGTGTGCGTGCTCAGCACGAGCGGGGACCGGTTCGAAACCACCACGCGCACCCTGCTCATCGACGAGCTCGAAGCGCAGGGAGGTGGAGCGCTGTCGGACTACTCCGACGCCCCGATCACCGACGCCGACCGGATCGCCCCGCTGCGCGGCGACAATGTCGCGTACGTGATCTTCACGTCGGGTTCGACCGGCCGCCCGAAGGGCGTGGCGGTGAGCCACACGGCCATCGTCAACCGCCTGGTGTGGATGCAGACCGAGTACGGCCTGTTCGACGACGATGTCGTGTTGCAGAAGACCCCGGCCACCTTCGACGTGTCGGTGTGGGAGTTCTTCTGGCCCCTGCAGATCGGTGCGACCCTGGTCATCGCCAAGCCGGACGGGCACCGTGATCCGGCCTACCTCGCCGACCTCATCATCGAGACCGGTGTCACCACCGCGCACTTCGTGCCGTCGATGATGTCGGTGTTCGTGGCGGAGGAGAAGGCCGCGGAATGCACTTCGCTGCAGCAGGTCTTCGCCTCCGGTGAGGCGCTGCCCGCGCCGACCGCGCAGAAGCTGCGCGAGCTCACCGGCGCGCGTCTGCACAACCTGTACGGCCCGACCGAAGCGGCCGTCGACGTCACCTACCACGAGGTGGAGGACACCGACACGCTGTCGGTGCCGATCGGCGCGCCGGTCTTCAACACCCGTGTGTACGTGCTGGATTCGCGCCTGCACCCGGTCGCCCCGGGCGTCGCGGGCGAGCTGTACCTGTCGGGCGTCCAGCTGGCGCGCGGCTACGTCGCGCGCCCGGAGCTGACCGCCGATCGCTTCGTCGCGGACCCGTTCCACGACGGCGAGCGCATGTACCGCACCGGCGACCTCGTCAAGTGGACCGGTCGCGGCGAGCTGGAGTACCTGGGCCGCACCGACTTCCAGGTGAAGCTGCGCGGTTTGCGCATCGAGCTCGGCGAGATCGAGTCCGCGCTCACGGCCATCGATGCCATCGCCCAGTCGGTGGTCGTGGTCCGCAGCGACGAGCGGCTCGGTGAGCAGTTGGTCGGCTATGTCATCCCGACCGCCGGCCACAGCGTCGACCTCGACGCCGTGCGCGCCGAGCTCCAGGACGGCCTGCCCGGCTACATGGTGCCGACCGCCTTCGTGGTGTTGGACGCCTTCCCGCTCAATGCCTCCGGCAAGCTGGATCGCAAGCGGCTGCCCGCGCCGGTGTTCGAGGCCAAGGTCTTCCGCGCCCCGTCCACCCCGATCGAGGAGATCGTGGCGGGCACCTTCTCCGACGTGCTCGGCGTCGGACGGGTCGGCCTGGACGACGACTTCTTCGAGCTCGGCGGCAACTCGCTGATCGCCACCCAGGTCACCGCCCGCCTCGGCGCGGCCCTGGACACCCAGCTGGCGGTGCGCGATCTGTTCGAGGCGTCCACGGTCGCGGCGCTGGCCGCGCGGGTGGAGCGCAATGCCGGTTCCGGTAGGCGTCCGAGCTTGGTCGCCGGTGAGCGGCCCGCGCACCTGCCGCTGTCCCCGGCGCAGCAGCGCTACTGGTTCCTCAACCAGTTCGACACCAGCACTTCGGCGGTCGACAACATTCCGCTGGCGGTCCGCTTCACCGGCGCACTGGACCTGTACGCCATGAAGCAGGCCATCGGCGACGTGATCGCCCGCCACGAGGTGCTGCGCACGGTGTACCCGCGGTCGGCCGAGGGCCCGCACCAGGTGGTGCTGCCCGCCTCGCAGACCGATCTGTCGCTGGTGCCGGAGGAGGTGACCGAGGGCGAACTGCTCGGCAAGGTCATCGAATTCGCCATGACCACCTTCGATGTCACCGTCGAGGTGCCGCTGGCGGTCAAGATGTTCCGCATCGCGGACAGCCGGTTGGGAGGTATAGGCGTCGAGACCACCCAGCACGTGCTGGCCTTCACCGTCCACCACGTCTCCGCCGACGGCTCCTCGATGGGCCCGATGGCGCGCGACATCATGGCCGCCTACGTGGCCCGGGTGAACGGCGACGTCCCGCAGTGGGCTCCGCTACCGGTGCAGTACGCCGACTACGCGCTGTGGCAGCGCGAGGTGCTCGGCCGCGAGGACGACGCGGAATCGCTTGCCGCCAAGCAGGTCTCGTACTGGACCCGCACGCTGACCGGGCTGCCCGATCAGCTGGAGCTGCCGACCGATCGGCCGCGTCCCCCGGCGCAGTCGTTCCACGGCAAGGCGCTGCGCTTCGATATCGACGCCGAGCGCCACGCCAAGCTGCACGAGCTGGCGCGGGCCAACAACGCCTCGCTGTTCATGGTCGTGCACGCCGCCCTGGCCGTGCTGCTGGCCCGCCTGTCCGGCACCGACGACATCGCGGTCGGCACCCCGATCGCGGGCCGCGGTGAACGCGAACTCGACGACCTGATCGGCATGTTCGTGAACACCCTGGTGTTCCGGACCCAGGTCGACGGCGCCGCGAGCTTCGCCGACCTGCTCTCCGAGGTCCGCGAGCGCGACCTGGAGGCCTTCGCCAACGCCGATGTGCCGTTCGAGCGCCTCGTCGAGGTGCTCAACCCGGTCCGCTCCACCGCGCGCAACCCGCTGTTCCAGGTGGGCCTCTCGTTCCAGAACCTGGCCGAGACCGCCTTCCAACTGCCGGGCCTGCACGTGGCCGCGGTCGAATTCGACTCGCAGCTGGCCAAGACCGATCTGCACGTCACGCTCTACGACCGGTACACCGAGGACGGCACCCCGGCCGAGATCCTCACCGAATTCGGTTACGCCACCGACCTGTTCGACGAATCGACCGTGCGGTCCTTCGCCGACCGGTTCGTGCGGGTGCTGGATGCCATCCTGGCCGACACCACCGTCGCGGTCGGCGACCTCGACCTGCTGGACGAGGACGAGAACGCGCGAATCCTGCAGCGGTGGAACAACACCGCGCAGGACGTGGACGCGGTCATGGACGGCGGTTCCGAGGCCACCCTGGTCTCGCTGCTCGACCGGTCGGTGTCCGACGACCCGAAGGCCGTGGCCATCGTCGCCGACACCGCCGAGGGCACCGAGCAGCTGACCTACGCCGAGCTCGACGCCCGCGTGAACCAGCTCGCCCGCGAGCTCATCGCACGCGGCATCGGCGCGGAAGACCGGGTGGCCCTGGCCATTCGACGGTCCACCGACCTGGTGGTCGCCATGTACGCGGTCGCCAAGTCCGGTGCCGCCTACGTGCCGATCGATCCGGATCAGCCTGCCGAGCGTGTCGGCTACATCCTCGAGACGGCCGCGCCCAAGGCCGTACTCACCACGGCGGCAGTCGGTTTCGACGCCCATACCTCCCAACGGGCTGCCGAGCCGGCCCAGGTGCTGCGCATCGACGAGCTGGACCTGTCCGGCCACTCGGCCAAGCCGATCACCGCCGCCGAGCGGGTGCGCGAGCTGACGGCCGCGAACACCGCGTACATCATCTTCACCTCCGGTTCCACCGGCCGCCCCAAGGGTGTGGCGCTGCCGCACGGCGCGGTCGTGAACCAGTTGCTGTGGAAGGTCACCGAATTCGGCCTCGACCCGGCCGACGCGGTGCTGCTCAAGACCGCCGCCACCTTCGACCTCTCGGTCTGGGAGTTCTGGTCCGCCGCCGCCTGCGGTGGCCGCATGGTCATCGCCGCGCCGGACGGCCACAAGGACCCGGCGTACCTGAACGAGCTCATGGCCCGCGAATGGGTGACCACCCTGCACGTGGTGCCGTCCATGCTGGACGCGCTGCTCACCGACGGGCTGCCGGATTCGCTGTGGCGCATCCTGGCCATCGGTGAGGCGCTGCCCGGCCCGCTGGCGCAGCGCGTGCTGCGGGAGCGGCCGCGCACCGAGCTGTTCAACCTGTACGGCCCGACCGAGGCCGCGGTGTCCATCACCAACCACCGGGTCACCGTCCGCGACGAGCTGTCGGTGTCCATCGGCTCGCCCGAGTGGAACTCCCAGGTGTACGTGCTGGATTCGCGTCTGCGGCCGGTGCCGGTGGGCGTCTCCGGCGAGCTGTACCTGGCCGGCGCGCAGCTGGCGCGCGGCTACTACGGCCGTCCGGACCTCACCTCCGACCGATTCGTGGCGAACCCGCTCGCCGGCAACGGTTCCCGCATGTACCGCACCGGTGACCTGGTGGCCTGGCAGGAGAACGGCGAGCTGGAGTACCGGGGCCGCACCGACTTCCAGGTGAAGATCCGCGGCTTCCGCATCGAGCTCGGCGATATCGAATCCGCGCTGCTGCGCCTGGATTCCGTCGCCTCGGCGGCCGTGGTCGCGCACACCGATCCGGTCCTCGGCGACCGCCTGGTGGCCTACATCGTGGGCAGCGACGGCGAGCCCGACAAGCAGCAGCTGCAGTCGGCGCTGGCCGCCGAACTGCCGTCGTACATGATCCCGTCGGTCTTCATGCCGCTGACCGCGTTGCCGCTCAACGCCAATGGCAAGCTGGATCGCAAGGAGCTGCCGCAGCCCACCTTCGAGAAGGCCGTCTTCCGCGCCCCCGTCAGCCCGATCGAGCAGATCGTGGCGGGCGTGTTCGCGGAGGTGCTGCGCGTGGAGTCCGGCCGCATCGGCCTGGACGACGACTTCTTCGCGTGGGGCGGCAACTCGCTGCTCGCCACCCAGGTGGCCGCGCGCCTCGGCGAGGCGCTCAACACCCGGGTGCCGGTGCGACTGCTGTTCGAGGCGTCCACGGTGGCCGCGCTGGCGGCCCGCGTGGAACGCGACGCCGGCGCCGGTGGACGCAAGGCGCTCACCGCCGGATCGCGGCCGGAGAACATCCCGCTGTCGCTGGCCCAGCAGCGCATGTGGTTCCTCAACCGCTTCGACACCGCCTCGGCCGCCTACAACGTGCCGGTCGCGGTACGCCTGTCGGGCCTGCTGGACGAGGACGCGCTGCGGGCCGCCATCGCGGATGTGGTTGCCCGCCACGAGATCCTGCGGACCATCTACCCGCAGACCGAGGACGGGCCGGTACAGGTCATCCTGCCGCCGGCGCAGGCCGTGCCGGAGCTCGAGGTGCGCACCGTCACCGCCGACGAGGTGGTGGGCGCGGTGGTCGAGCTGACCTCCACCGCCTTCGACGTGACCGTCGAGGTGCCGATCAAGGTGGCACTGTTCAAGATCGAGGGCGAGACGCCGGCTCCGGCGGCCGAGTCCGGTTCCGCGACGCGAGGGCCGTCGGAAGCCGCGGCGCACGCGGCGGCCTACACCTTCGACTTCGCCGATATCGAGCCCACCGGCCAGTTCCCGATCGTGGACCCGAACGGCCCCGCGCCCGCGGAATACGTGCTGGCCCTGGTGATCCACCACATCTCCGGTGACGGTTCCTCGGTGGCCCCGCTGACCCGCGACCTGATGACCGCCTACGCGGCGCGCTCCATCAAGCAGAAGCCGGGCTGGACCCCGCTGGCGGTGCAGTACGCGGACTACTCCATCTGGCAGCGCGAACTGCTGGGCAGCGAGGACGACGCGGAATCGCTGGCGTCGAAGCAGGTCGCCTACTGGACGCAGGCGCTCGCCGGCCTGCCGGATCAGCTGGACCTGCCGGCCGACCGGCCGCGTCCGGCGGTGCAGTCCTTCGCGGGCGGCAAGATCGACGTCCGCATCGACGCCGAATTGCACGCGGCGCTGGTCGAATTGGCCCGCACCGAGGGCGCGACGCTGTTCATGGTCGTGCACACCGCGCTGGCCGTGCTGCTGTCGCGTCTGTCGGGCTCCGACGACATCGCCATCGGCACCCCGATGGCCGGTCGTGGCGAGGCCGTGCTGGACGACCTCATCGGTATGTTCGTCAACACCCTGGTGTTCCGCACGCTGGTCGATGGCGGGCAGCCGTTCGCCGAGCTGCTGGCGCGCCAGCGCGAGACCGACATCCAGGCCTACGCCAATGCCGACGTGCCGTTCGAGCGCCTGGTCGAGGTGCTCAACCCGGCCCGCTCGACCGCGCGGCACCCGCTGTTCCAGGTGGGTCTGTCCTTCCAGAACCTGACCCGCTCCACCCTGGAGCTGCCGGGCCTGAGCGTGGCCGGCCTGGACGTCGACACCGAGCTGTCACAGTTCGACCTGCACCTGATCGTCTCCGACATCTACGGCGAGGACGGTGCGGCCGAGGGCATCACCGGCATCCTGACCTATGCCACCGATATCTTCGACCGGGACACCGTGCAGGGCTTCGCGGATCGGTTCGTGCACCTGCTGCGCGAGATCGTGACCGCACCGCGCACCGCGGTGGGCGAGATCGAGCTGCTGGCCGTGGCCGAGCGGACCGAGATCCTGGAGCGGCGCAATGCCACCGCACACCAGGTGGATTCGGCCGCGACATTGGTTTCGATGCTCAATGCGACGGTGGCGGCCAAGCCGACCGCCATCGCGCTCATCGGACCGGACAGCGAGACGCTGACCTATGCCGAACTCGGCGCGCGGGTCAACGGCCTTGCCCGCCATCTGATCTCGCTGGGCGTGGGCCCGGAGGCGCGGGTCGCGCTGGCGCTGCGGCGCTCCGTCGACCTGGTCGTCGCCATGTACGCGGTCTCGGTCGCCGGTGGCGCGTACGTGCCGGTGGATCCGGACCAGCCGGCCGAGCGGACCGGGTACATCCTGGAAACCGCCGCGCCGGTGTGCGTGCTGACCAATGCCGCGGCCGAGTTCACCACCGATATCGCGCCGCTGGTGCGGATGGACGAGCTCACGCTGTCCGGCGCGAACCCCGGCCCGGTCACCGACGCCGAACGGGTCGCCCCGCTGCGGCCCGAGCACACCGCCTACGTCATCTTCACCTCCGGTTCCACCGGTCGCCCGAAGGGCGTGGCGCTGCCGCACGCGGCCATCGCCAACCAGTTGCAGTGGAAGAGCGCGGAATTCGGGCTCGGCGCGGACGACGCGGTGCTGCTCAAGACCGCCGCCACCTTCGACCTGTCGGTCTGGGAGTTCTGGTCGGCCGCCGTGTCCGGTGGCCGCCTGGTGATCGCCGCGGCCGACGGGCACCGGGATCCGGCGTACCTCAACGAGCTGATGGCGCGCGAGCGGGTCACCACCCTGCACGTGGTGCCGTCCATGCTGGACGCGCTGCTCACCGAGGCCGAAGGGACGCTGAACGATTCGCTGCGGCGGGTCCTCGCCATCGGTGAGGCGCTGCCCGCGACAGTGGCGCAACGCTTCCGTGCGTTGAACCGGAAAACTCGACTGTTCAACCTGTACGGCCCGACCGAGGCCGCGGTGTCCATCACCAGCCACCGGGTCACCGACGCCGATCAGGGTTCGGTGTCCATCGGTGCGCCGGAATGGAATTCGCGGGTCTACGTGCTCGACGCGCGCCTGAACCCGGTGCCCGACGGCGTCTCCGGCGAGCTGTACCTCGCCGGTGCGCAGCTGGCCCGCGGCTACTTCGCGCGCCCGGACCTGACCGCGGATCGATTCGTGGCCAACCCGTTCGCCGTCGGCGAGCGCATGTACCGCACCGGCGACCTCGTCGCCTGGTCCGGCGCCACCGCGAGCGATGAATCAGGCACCGCGAAGCTGGAGTACCGGGGCCGCACCGACTTCCAGGTGAAGATCCGTGGCTTCCGTATCGAGCTCGGTGAGATCGAGGCTGCGCTGCTGGCGCTGCCGGAGATCGCGCAGACCGCGGTGCTGGCGAAGCAGGACGCCAAGACGGGTGACCGCCTGGTGGCCTACCTGGTGCCGTCCGGGTCGGGTGTCGATGTGCCGCTGGTGAAGTCGGCCCTCTCGGCGGCGCTGCCGTCGTACATGGTGCCGTCGGCCTTCGTGGTCCTGGATGCCCTGCCGCTCAATGTGAACGGCAAGCTGGATCGGAAGGCGTTGCCGGAGCCCGAGTTCGAGACCACCGCCTTCCGGTCGCCGTCCACCCCGATCGAGGAGATCGTGGCGGGTGTCATCGCGGAGGTTCTCGGAGCCGAGCGGATCGGCGCGGACGACGACTTCTTCGCCCTCGGCGGCAACTCGCTGCTCGCCACCCAGGTCGCCGCGCGCATCGGCGCGGCCCTGGACGCGCGGGTGCCGGTGCGCGCCGTGTTCGAGGCGTCGACCGTCGCCGGACTGGCCGCCAAGGTCGAGCAGCACGCCGGCGCGGGAGACCGCAAGGCGCTCACGGCCGGACCGCGACCCGACAATGTGCCGCTGTCGCTGGCGCAGCAGCGTATGTGGTTCCTCAACCAGTTCGACACCGCGTCGGCCGCGTACAACGTCCCCGTGGCGGTGCGCCTGACCGGTGCGCTGGATGTGGAGGCGCTGCAGCAGGCCGTGGCCGACGTGATCGGCCGCCACGAGACGCTGCGCACCGTCTACCCGCAGGTGGACGGCGCGGCCACGCAGGTGATCGTGCCGGCGGCGCAGGCGGTTCCGGATCTGACGCCGGTTGTCGTCTCGGCCGAGGCGGTGACCGAGCGGATCGCCGCGCTGGTCACCACCGGCTTCGACGTGACCGCCGAAGTGCCGTTGCACGCCAAGCTGTTCCGCGTCGATGGCGTCACGGAGTCCATTGGCGGCTCCGCCGCCGAGTCCATTGGCGGCTCCGCCGCCGAGGTCGAGCACGTGCTCGTCTTCGTCACCCACCACATCGCAGCCGACGGCTGGTCCATGGGCCCGCTCACCCGCGACGTCATGGTGGCCTACGCCGCCCGCGCCGCCGGTGTCGCGCCCGGCTGGGCGCCGCTGCC
>NZ_JBIWMX010000088.1:0-8696 GCF_044766925.1 Nocardia sp. NPDC101769
GGCAGCGGCGCCCAGCCGGGCGCGACACCGGCGGCGCGGGCGGCGTAGGCCACCATGACGTCGCGGGTGAGCGGGCCCATGGACCAGCCGTCGGCCGCGATGTGGTGGGTGACGAAAACGAGCACGTGCTCGACCTCGTCCGTCCCTTCCACGCGGAACAGCTTGGCGTGCACGGGAACTTCGACCGTGACGTCGAAACCGGTGGTGATCAGCGCGGTCACCCGCTGCTGCAGCTCGGCGGCCGCGATCACGACCGGAGTCAGGTCCGGCGTCACATCGGCCGCATTCAGGATCACCTGAGTCGCCACACCGTCGACCTGCGGGTAGATGGTGTGCAGTGTCTCATGACGTTCCACGACATCGCGGACGGCCAGTTGCAGGGCGGACACATCGAGCTCGCCGGTCAAGCGGACTGCGACCGGCAGGTTGTAGACCGCCGAGGCGATGTCGAACTGATTGAGGTACCACATACGCTGCTGCGCCAACGACAGCGGCAAGTGCTCGGGCCGCTGCCGCGCAACCAGCGGCAGGCGATCGCCCGCACCAGCTTCCGGTGCCAGGGTCGCCGCCAGCCCGGCCACCGTGGACACCTCGAACAAGGTGCGCACCGGCACCCGAGTGTCGAGGGCCGCACCGAGCCGCGCCGCGACCTGGGTAGCCAGCAGCGAGTTGCCACCGAGCGCGAAGAAATCATCATCGGCGCCGACACTGTCCACACCGAGCACACCGGCGAACACGGCGGCGACGGCGATCTCGGTCTGGCCCTCAGGGGCCCGGAACTCGCGAGGAGCGAATACCGGCGCGGGCAACGCCTTCCGATCGAGCTTGCCACTGGTGTTCAGCGGGAAAGCCTCCAGCGCGACAATCGCGCCGGGAACCATGTAGGCGGGCAGCGTTGTGGCCGTCGCCGCGAGCAGCTGCTGCTGGTCGATGGTGTAGCCCGGCGCCGCCACCACATAGGCGACCAACTGGTCGCCCAGCGCGTTCTGCACCACCACCGCAACCGCCTGGCTGACACAAGCCTGCGCCAACAGCACGGTCTCGATCTCACCGAGCTCGATCCGCTGGCCACGGAACTTCACCTGGAAGTCGGTGCGGCCGATGTACTCGAGACGGTCCGGCTCGGCACGCCACACCACGAGATCGCCGGTGCGGTACATGCGCTCACCCGGCTCGAACGGGTTGGCCACGAAACGATCCGAGGTCAACTCCGGACGCCCCACATAACCGCGGGCCAGCTGATCGCCGGCCAGATACAACTCACCCGGCACCCCGGCGGGAACAGGACCCAAACGTGCGTCCAGCACGTACACACGGCTGTTCCACTGTGGCAAACCGATCGGAACGGTATGAGCGTCGCCGCCCTCAGCGGTCCAATGGGTGATCGACACCGCCGCCTCGGTCGGACCGTAGAGGTTGTGCACCTTGATCCCGGTACCCAACGCCAGCACCGCGTCGACCGTCTCCGGCGGTAACGCCTCACCGATCGCGAACACATCACGCAGACTCGGCATCGAACCCGGCCGCGCATGCGCGGCGAAGACCGACAACATCGACGGCACGAAGTCGGTGACCGTAACACCCTGTGCCGCCATCGTTTCAGCGATGTAGTCGGTATCACGGTGGCCATCGTGGGTCGCGACCACCAGCATCGCACCCGCGCGCAGCGGCATGAAGTAGCCCCACAACGACACGTCGAAGGTGGTGGCGGTCTTCTGGAGATAGACATCGCGCGAGCTCATCGGGTACTGGCTCAGCATCCAGCTGATCTGGTTGTGGATGGCGTTGTGCGAGACCGCCACACCCTTGGGACGCCCCGTCGAGCCCGACGTGAAGATCACATAGGCAGGGTTCTCCGGACGGACCGGAACCCGCAGTTCGGCATCAGCCACAGGCTCGGCCGAGAACTCGTCGAGCACCACGGCATCCAAGTGCAGCACCTGGATTCCGTCGGGGACCGCGACCGCATCCGCGGTGGTGGTCAAGACACACGACGGCTGCGCGGTCTCGAGAATGTGGGCGATGCGCTCACCCGGGTGATCAGGATCCAACGGCACCCAGGCACCGCCCGCCGTCACGATCGCGTACATACCGATCACGAGATCCAACGAGCGGCGAATCGCCAAGCCCACCAAGGACTCAGCACCGACACCCTGTGAGATGAGCAGGCGCGCGAGCTGATTCACCCGAGCGTCGAACTCCGAGTACGTCAGCTGTTGGCCTTCGAAGGCAACCGCGACCCGTGCGGGAAATTCCGCGACCGCCCGGTGAAAGCCGTCGAGCAACAGCTCGGATTCGATCTTGTGCCTGGTGTCGTTGCGGTCCACCAGCGTCCGGGAACGTTCCTCGGCCTCGAGCAGCTCGATCTCACCGACCGCGACGCCGGCATCGGCGATGACAGCGTCGAGCACTCGCACCAACCTGTCGATGAACGACACCACGGTCGGCTCGTCGAACAGGTCGGCGGCGTAACCGAATTCGGTCACAAGCTCCGCCGGGCTGCCGTCCTCGGCGTACAGGTCATAGACCGTGATCTGCAGGTCGGTTTTGGCCAGTTGCGCATCGAAGGCGACCGGAGCCACGCGCAGGCCCGGTAGTTCGAAGACGGTCTCGGCCAGGTTCTGGAACGACAGGCCTACCTGGAACAGCGGGTTGCGCGACACGGAACGGACTGGATTGAGCACCTCGACCAGGCGCTCGAACGGCACGTCGGCGTTGGCGAAGGCCTCCAGATCGCGTTCACGAACCTCGAAGAGCAACTCAGCGAAACTCGTTCCAGGATCGACCTGGGTACGCAACACCAGGGTGTTGACGAACATGCCGATCAGATCGTCGAGTTCACGCTCACCACGGCCCGCGATCGGCGTGCCGACCGCGATGTCCTCGGTGCCCGACAGCCGCGCCAGCAGCACCGCGAGGGCGGCGTGCACGACCATGAACAGTGAGGCGTTGTTGGCCCGCGCCAGCTCGCGCAGCTTGGCGTGACGCTCTGCGTCGATGTCGAAGCGCAACGCTTTGCCTTGCACGGACTGGGCCGCGTGGGATCGACGGCGTTGAGCCAGACCAGGTCTGTCGGCAGGCAGCTCCAGCTGGTCCGGCAGCCCGGCCAGGGCATGGGTCCAGTACGCGATCTGTTCGGCGGTCAGCGATTCCGGATCGTCCTCGGCACCCAGCACCGCACGCTGCCACAAGGCGTAGTCGGCATACTGCACCGCCAATGGAGCCCATTGCGGGACATCGCCGTTCACACGCGCCATATAGGCGGCCATGGTGTCTCGTGCCATCGGGCCCATGGAGGCGCCATCGGCGGAGATATGGTGCACCGTGAACGCCAGGACATGCTCGGTGTTCTCGCTGTCGGTGATGCGGAACATCTTGATCGCCAGCGGCACCTCGACGGTGACGTCGAAGGTGGTCATGGCGAATTCGATGACCTTGCCGAGCAATTCGGCCTCGGTCACCTCCTCCAGCGCCAGCGACAGGTCGGTTTGCGAGACCGGCAGGATCACTTGATGCGGTCCCTCATCCACCTGCGGGTAGATCGTGCGCAGCACCTCGTGGCGGGCGATGACATCGCCGACGGCCTGCTTCATGGCGTCCAGGTCCAGCGCGCCGATGAGACGGACTGCCGCCGGGATGTTGTCGACCGCCGAGATGCTGGTGTCGTACTGGTTGAGGAACCAGTAACGGCGCTGCGCCGGGGACAGCGGTAGGAACTCGGGCCGGTTGCCGGCGATCAGGCGCGGGCGCGCACCGGATCCGGCATTGCGTTCCACACGTGCGGCCAGCGCCGCGACCGTGGACGCTTCGAACAGATCCCGCACCGCCAGCTGGGTGTCCAAGGCCGCGCCGAGGCGGGCGCCCACCTGGGTGGCGATCAGCGAGTTACCGCCGAGCTCGAAGAAGTCGTCATCCAGGCCGACCCGTCCGACGCCCAGGACCTCGGCGAACACGGCGGCGACAGACTCTTCGATCGGGGTGGACGGGGCGCGGAAGACCTTGGCCTCGAACACCGGCGCGGGCAACGCTTTGCGGTCCAGCTTGCCGGAAGCGTTGAGCGGGAAGGCGTCCAACACCACGAACGCGGTCGGCACCATATAGCCAGGAAGCCCGTCCCGAAGCGTGGCGCGCACAGCGTCGAGCTCAATGGCGAAGCCCGTCGCGGGTATCAGGTAGCCGACCAGCTGCTCGCCGAGGCGTTCGTCGCCGCGGACCACGACCACCGACTGCGCGATGGACTCGATGGCGGTGAGCGCGGACTCGATCTCGCCGAGCTCGATGCGCAGACCGCGCAGCTTGACCTGGAAGTCGGTGCGGCCCAGGTATTCGATCTCGCCGCGACCGGTCCACTTGACCAGGTCACCGGTGCGGTACATGCGCTCGCCGTCGTGGAACGGGTCCGCGACGAAGCGATCGGCGGTCAGGTCCGGGCGGGCGACGTAGCCGCGCGCCAGCTGGACGCCCGACAGGTACAGTTCACCCGCGACGCCGGGGGCGACCGGGTGCAGACGCGAATCCAGCACGTACACCTGGGTGTTGAAGACCGGCGCACCGATCGGCACCGAGGTGATATCGGCGTCAGTGACCTCGTGGTAGGTGACGTCGACAGCCGCTTCGGTGGGGCCGTACAGGTTGTGCAGACGGGCGCCGGTCAGCTCGCGCAGCTTCTGCGCCGTAGCCACCGGAAGTGCTTCGCCGGAGGCGAAGACCTGCTGCAACGAGGTCAGCGCTGCCGCCTTGTCCGGGTCGGCTTCCAGGCCCGCCACGAACACCGACATCATCGAGGGCACGAAGTGCGCGGTGGTGACGCCGGTCTCGATGATCAGGTCGGTCAGGTAGGCGGGATCGCGGTGGCCGTCGGGCTTGGCGATGACCAGCGAAGCGCCGATCTGCAAGGGCCAGAAGAACTCCCACACCGATACGTCGAAGGTGGCGGGCGTCTTCTGCAGCACCACGTCGTTGTCGAACAGCCCGTACTCGGTCTGCATCCACACCAGGCGGTTGACGATGGCGCTGTGGCTGACCGCCACACCCTTCGGGCGTCCGGTCGAACCCGACGTGAAGATCACGTACGCGATGTTGTTGCTGTGCAGCGGGGCGATGCGGTCGGCGTCGGTGATCGGGGCGTCTGAGTAGCCCGACAGCGCTCCACCTCCCTGCGCTTCGAGCTCGTCGATCAGCAGTGTGCGCGTGCTGGTTTCGAAGCCGTCGCGGGTGGTGCTGAGCACGCAGACCGGCTGGGCGGTGTCGAGCACGTACTGGTTGCGCTCGGCCGGGTGATCCGGATCCAGCGGCACGTACGCGCCACCGGCGAGGGTGACGGCGTACATGCCGACCAGCAGCTCGAAGGAGCGGCGCATACCCAGGGCCACATAGGAATCGGGTCCGACGCCCTCCGAGATGAGGTGCCGGGCCAGCTTGTGCACCCGCGAGGCGAACTCGGCATAGGACAGACTCGTCCCCTCGAACACCAGCGCGGTGAGGTCGGGCGTTTGCCGTAGCTGGGTCTCGAACATCGACGCCAGCGTGACCTCGGTACCGATCTCACTGCCGCCCAATACGACTCGCTCGACGTCGTACTCAGTGGCATTGCGGCCGCGTAGCAGCTGGCGACGCTCGGCGTCGTCCAGTAGCTCGATATCGCCGACCAGCGCGGCCGGCTCCACGACCACAGCCGAGAAGAGGCGCACCAGGCGATCCGCGAACGCCGACACCGTCGCTGCGTCGAAGATGTCGGTGGCGTACGTGAATTCTGCGACCATGCCGTCGACGTCGCCCTCCGCACCGACACGCTCGGTGAGGTTGAGGTGCAGGTCGAACTTGGCGGTGACCACGTCCAGCGGCACGCCCGCCACTTCCAGGCCGGGCAGGGCGAAGGTCGCCGCGCCGGTGTTCTGGAACGACAGCATGACCTGGAACAGCGGGTGCCGCGCCTGCGAGCGGGCCGGGTTGAGGATCTCGACCAGCCGCTCGAACGGCACGTCGGCGTTGGCGAAGGCCTCCAGGTCGCGTTCGCGGACCTCGGAGAGCAGGTCGGCGAAGCTCGTGCTGGCGTCGACGGCGGTTCGCAGCACCAGGGTGTTGACGAACATGCCGATGGCGTCGTCGAGCACCTGCTCGCCACGACCGGCGACCGCGGTGCCGATGGCGATGTCGTCGCCGTTCGACAGGCGGGCCAGCAGGGCCGCGAAGGCCGCGTGGACCGCCATGAACAGCGACGCGCCGTGCTCACGCGCCAGATTGTTGAGCTTGGTGAGCAGCTCGGCGGCGATCGAGAACTCGTGCACGCCACCGGCATTGGAGGCCACCGCCGGGCGCGGGCGGTCCGAGGGCAGGTCGATCTGGTCGGGCAGCCCGGCCAGCTCGTCGCTCCAGTAGGAGACCTGCTGGGAGATCAGCGAGTCGGCCTCGTCCTCCGAGCCGAGGGTTTCGCGCTGCCACAGCGCGAAGTCGGCGTACTGCACCGGCAGCGGAGCCCACTGCGGCGCTCCGCCATTGGCGCGCGCCATGTAGGCGACCATGACGTCGCGGGCCAGTGGACGCACCGACCAGCCGTCACCGGAGATGTGGTGCACCACGAAAACCAGGACGTGCGTGGGCACTTCGGCGTCGGAGACCCGGAACAGTCCGGCGCGCACCGGCGCGGACGCGGTCACGTCGAAGCCGGTGAGCACGAGTCCGGCGATGCGGTCGCGCAGTTCGGCCTCGGTCACCGCGATCGGGGTGAGACCGGTGTCGCCGCCGTGAATGCCGGCGTCGGCCGAAGCGTCCAGGTGGATCTGGTCGGCGGGCAGGATGACCTGCACGCCACGGCCTTCCGCGTTCTCCGGGTAGACGGTGCGCAGCACCTCGTGCCGCTCGAGCACGTCGCCGACGGCGGCCAGCAGCGCATCCACGTCCAGGTCGCCGGTGAGGCGGACCGCGAGGGGGATGTTGTTGACGGCCGAGGCGGTGTCGAAGCGGTTGAGGAACCACATGCGCTGCTGGGCCAGCGACAACGGAATCTCGGCGGGACGCTGCTGGGTCACCAGTTCGCGGCGTGTCCCGGTGCCCGCCTGCGCCTGGGCGCGGGCGGCCAGTCCGGCCACGGTCGGAGCGTCGAACAGCGCGCGGACCGGGATCCGGGTGTCGAGCGCCTGGCCGACGCGCGCCACCACCTGGGTGGCGATCAGCGAGTTGCCGCCGAGTTCGAAGAAGTCGTCGTCGAGGCCGACCCGTCCGACGCCGAGGACGTCGGAGAAGGTGCCCGCCACGATCTCCTCGATCGGGGTGGACGGGGGGCGGAAGACCTTGGCCTCGAACACCGGCGCGGGCAGCCGCTTGCGATCCAGCTTGCCGGAGGCATTGAGCGGGAAGGCATCCAGCACCACGAAGGCGGTCGGCACCATGTAGCCGGGCAGGCCGTCCTGGAGCTCGGCGCGCACGGCGTCGAGGTCGACGGTGTGGCCGGCGGTCGGGATGACGTAGCCGACCAGCTGCTCGCCGAGGCGTTCGTCAGCCCGGACCACGACCACCGACTGCGCGATGGACTCGATGGCGGTGAGCGCGGACTCGATCTCGCCGAGCTCGATGCGCAGACCGCGCAGCTTGACCTGGAAGTCGGTGCGGCCCAGGTACTCCAGCTCGCCGCGACCGGTCCACTTGACCAGGTCACCGGTGCGGTACATCCGCTCACCGGCCGGGGTGAACGGGTTGGCTACGAAGCGATCCGAGGTCAAGTCCGGTCGCGCGACATAGCCGCGCGCCAGCTGATCGCCCGACAGGTACAACTCACCCGCCACACCCACCGGAACCGGATGCAAACGCGAATCCAGCACGTACACCTGGGTGTTGAAGACCGGCGCACCGATCGGCACCGAGGTGATATCGGCGTCAGTGACCTCGTGGTAGGTGACGTCGACAGCCGCTTCGGTGGGGCCGTACAGGTTGTGCAGACGGGCACCGGTCAGCTCGCGCAGCTTCTGCGCCGTAGCCACCGGAAGTGCTTCGCCGGAGGCGAAGACCTGCTGCAACGAGGTCAGCGCTGCCGCCTTGTCCGGGTCGGCTTCCAGGCCCGCCACGAACACCGACATCATCGAGGGCACGAAGTGCGCGGTGGTGACGCCGGTCTCGATGATCAGGTCGGTCAGGTAGGCGGGATCGCGGTGGCCGTCGGGCTTGGCGATGACCAGCGAAGCGCCGATCTGCAAGGGCCAGAAGAACTCCCACACCGATACGTCGAAGGTGGCGGGCGTCTTCTGCAGCACCACGTCGTTGTCGAACAGCCCGTACTCGGTCTGCATCCACACCAGGCGGTTGACGATGGCGCTGTGGCTGACCGCCACACCCTTCGGGCGTCCGGTCGAACCCGACGTGAAGATCACGTACGCGATGTTGTTGCTGTGCAGCGGGGCGATGCGGTCGGCGTCGGTGATCGGGGCGTCTGAGTAGCCCGAAAGATCGATCTTGTCGATGAGCAGTGCCTCACCCGTCATTCCAGCATGCTTTTGGCCGGAATCCACCGCTGCATCGTGTGGATCCCGGCCAAGAAGCGCGCCGGGATGACGGGGTGCGGTCAGCTCGAAACCATCGCGCGAGGTGCTGAGCACGCAGACCGGCTGTGCGGTGTCGAGCGCGTACTGGTTGCGCTCGGCCGGGTGGTCGGGGTCCAGCGGCACGTACGCGCCACCGGCGACCGTGACGGCGTACATGCCGAC
>NZ_JBIWMX010000089.1:0-8453 GCF_044766925.1 Nocardia sp. NPDC101769
ACGACGAAGGCAGACTCTAATCAGCTACACCCCACCGACCTGGGCATCCAGGCAACGAACCCGGACATCTCCGATCTTAGGGACTCTAATACCGAATGGTCTCATTCATCGGGGACGGCCCAAAGAGATTGCGGGGGTTTCACCGGGTTGCTGGTCTGCGAGCATGGCGCGGAAGACGACGTCGGAGAGTCGGCGCTTCGGGATCCGCAGCGCCTCCAGGCCACCGTCACCTGCAGCTTTGCGGCGCGCCAGTAGCTCTCGGGCGCCTGGATGGCAACGTGCTTGCGGGAGGGCGATCCTATGGAGAGCTGCGTTGAGTTGTCGATTCCCGGTGCGAGACAGTCGATGTCGTGCCCGGTTGGACGACCAGACGGGAAGTGGTGCGGTCCCGTTGTGGCGGGCGAAGGCATCCCTGGAGTGGAATCGATCGACGTCGGCCGTCTCACCGATGATCTTCGCAACAGTCGCGGACCTGCCGCTGGATGGTCGGCTGGTGTTCGTGCGGGTGCGTGTCCGGCGGCTGATGTGCTCGATACCGCAGTGCTGCAAGATGTTTCGCGAGCAGGTTCCGGGAGTTCTCGAACGCTATCAGCGCCGCACTGCCCGGCTGACCGGCCAAGTTCGGGCGGTCGTGCGGGAGCTGGCCGGCCGAGCCGCGATCCGGGTGCTCGCGGCCTTGCCGGTTCGCATGTCCCGAGACACCGCGGTGCGGATGCTATTGCGCATCCCGACGCCGCAACGGCCGGTTCCCCGAGTGGTGAGCGTGGACGATTTCGCCATTCACCGCGAAAACCGTTATGGCACAGTTCTTATCGACGCCGTCACCCATCAGCGGGTCGATGTGCTGCCCGATCGCCGGTCGGAAACACTCGAGGCATGGCTACGCGAACACTCGGGTGTCGAGATCGTTGTCCGTGACGGTTCGAGCGGCCCACGCCAGGGAGTTCGGCATCAGCAGCGAGACCGTCTCCAACCAGGTGTTGTTGGCAATGAGGTTATTTGCGCCCGCGGTCTGAACTTCGGGCATCACCTAGTTTCGCGGGTCGGTATAGATCTGCGTGGTGTCGCCGGTGCGCTGGTGGTCTTCGTAGATCGAGATCTTGTGACGGATGGCGTCGAGGTTCTCGGCGAGGGCTTGCTGTTTGGCGATCACAGCGGCTTCGTGCTCGCGGAGCATCCGGAGCCTTTCGCTGTAGTCGTCGGGGCGGGTGCGGATGAGGTCGGCGAAGTCCTTGATCCGGATGAGGGGCATGCCACTGTCGCGTAGCCGATTGCACAGCTGAAGCCATTGGAGATCGTCGGGGCTGTAGATGCGGTGGCCGCCGGCCGTCCGGGTGGGCGGATGCAGGAACAGGCCCTCGCGCTCATAGAAGCGCAACGTGTGCACGCTCAATCCGGTCGCTGTCGCGACCTGCCCGATCGTGAGCCCGGCTGCCGGCATTGTCATCGCGACGTCTCCGATCTTGACCTAGAGCGAGGTCTAGATTCTAGCGTCTTCCACATGGTCGAGCAGAGGCGGGGAGATGGTGTGATGGAACCGAAGCCAGTGCGGATGCATCGTGAGGGCTGGTGGGTGGTCGTCGTCTTGTTCGCGGTTCTGGGCACTCCGGTGTCGATTGCGGGCGCGGCGGTCACGCTGCCGAGGATCGGGGCAACGCTCGGCAGCGACGCCGTCGGCTTGCAGGGGGTCGTCAATGCGTTCAACTTCGCGTTCGCGCTCGCGACGCTCGGATGCGGCCGTCTCGCGGATCGCGTGGGGCGCCGATCGGTCTTCCTTGGCGGGGTGCTGCTCGTTGTCGTCGCGAATCTCGCGGCGGCTGCAGCGGTCTCGTTGCTTATGCTGGATCTCGCGCGTGTGGTCGCGGGTGCGGGCTGTGCTGCGGTATTCGTGGGAGCCACGTCTTTGATGTCCTCGGGTCTGCGCGGAGCTGCGCGCGCCCGCGCGTTTACCGCGCTCGGGGTCGTCCTCGGCTGCGGACTCGCTTTCGGGCCGGCCCTGTGCGGCTTGCTCGTGAGCCTTGGGGGCTGGCGGGCCGTGTTCGTCGCGATCGCGGTGGTGTCGGCGGCGTCGGGGCTGGCCGGGATTGTCTCGAGGATCCCTGTCGGGACGCCGCCGGAAACTCGTGTGGGCGGGCTTGCGATCGTGCTCGGCAATCGGAGGTTCCTGGGGTTCGCGCTGATCCCTGTGGCTGGGGCATTCGGGTACGTCACGTTGCTGACCTACCTTCCGGTCGCGCTCTCGGCGATCAAAGGCGTTCCCGCAGGCCAGGCCGGGATGTTGATGCTTCCGATGACCGTGTCGACTGTGCTGGCGCCCCTGATGGCCGCGCGTCTGACCCGGTTGTTCGGCGGCCCCGCACGCCTGATGCTCATCGCGACCGCGTTGATGGCTGCCGGTAGCGTCCTTTTGCTTCTTGCGTTCAGACCTGCGGCGCCTGCCGGGTTGCTCGTACCGGGGATGCTGCTCCTGGGGTGCGGGTTCGGACTTCCTATGGGCATGGTCGACCGCGAGGCCATCGGCTCTGTTGCTGACGACCATTCCGGCACGGCAGCAGGCGTCATGAACTTCCTACGCCTGGGGAGCGAAGCAATCGTCATCGCCGCCTTCGGCGCCGGGATCAGCCATGTCGTTGCCGTCGTCCTTCGCGACGGTGCCCTCGCTGCCCAGGTCGCAGCCGGCCAGTACCTTCGGCCAGGGACGTATGCGGGCGCATTCGCCCTGCTCGGATCCGCTTCGACGCTGTGCACGATCGTGGCGCTCCTGGTCAGTTGGTGGCTCTTGCGAACCCCGCACCCGTGCCGGGCGCGCTACTCGACCAACGATCGGGCCAAGCAACCGGAACCGAATGCGGACGCGATCAGCGGCTCTGCGGCCGCCCAGCGACCGGCCCGTCGAGCCGACAATACACCGCAACGCGCCGAGGCGATGCGGGATGCTGGCCATTTCTTCCCACGCCGCATCTCTTCAATACGTACCACGGCTTCCACCGGTGTCGGCCGCCTGCGCCAGCATGGAATCCCTGGCCCCCGCCGAGGTATCGCGATCCGCCTGGGCAAGTCCTGAGCAAAGGACGAGGCGTGGTTGTCGCACTGGTGGTTTCATGTCCGGCTATGCGTGATGAGGGCGCTGGCGAGTGTCGCGGCCACGCAGATCATCGTCGAGACAAGATATTTGATTCCCATGGATGGCTCGTCACGCAACTGATCTCGCAAGAGACAGCCGTGCCCTTGGAGGAGCTGTCGCGCGACAACAACCAGGAGGTTTTGCGCGAGTCCGCCTAGCACGGACACTGTGACGACGATCCCGGAACCACAGGTCGGCAGCGTGTTACCGACCAGGACACGCCGCCCGAAACACCATCGGACAATGCGGGTCCATCCCTCTTCTCGGAGGGACGCACTCGACTCAGGCGAACGCACCTGTTGAGTGAAACTCCCTTCTTGCGCCGTCAGAGTTGTCGCCGAGCCGTTCTCCCGGTCGGCGCCCCGCGCGGGTGCGCTTGCCACAGAACCGGATTCGAACAGGTCGCTCGCATCGTGCTCGAAGCAGACTACGGCTATTTCCCGGTTCCGATTGGCCGACCCGAAAGCGGGCCGCGACGATCCGGCCGCCAACGCCGCTCAGATCAGCCGAGAACCAACTGCCCTACAGCAGTGCACAGCGCGCGAGTACCGGCATAGAAAGATGTTCTGCGCCTCGGGTGTCTGGACATGGGGAACGTCCTGCTGATGCGCTTGTCGGGCTTGGTGTCCCATCGCGGGTAGGAGGACGTTCCATGGGTAACGGTAGTCGCTTGTCGCGGGGTGATCGCAACCGTAATGCGCGTTTGAGCAGGTTGCGGGTGCTGGTGCCGACCTCGAATGCGATCGTCGGTGTCGATCTGGCCGACCGCAAGCAGATGGTCGTAGTGACCGACCACGATTCGAAAGTGCTGGCCCGCAGAATATTCCGGTGCCGCGCCTGGGATATGGGTGTGGCGTTGGACTGGGCCGGGCAGCGCGCCTCGGCGGCCGGGTTCGCCGGGGTGACGGTGGCATGCGAGCCGACCGGGCATCGCTGGCGGGTGCTGGGCCAGCTGGCCGCCGATCGGGGCATGGCGTTCGTGTGCGTGCAACCGGCGATGACGTCATGGTCACGCCGCGCCGAGGATCTCACCTGCGACAAGACCGACGAAAAGGATGCGGTGCTCATCGCCCGGTTGACCGCGCAGCTGCGCTGCTATGTGCCCGAGCCGGTCGACGAGACCTGGGGCCGGTTGCGGCATCTGGGGGCCCGCCGCGAACAATTGCTGGTGGAGATGGTCTCCCAGGTCCAGCAGATTCGGGCCCTGCTGGAATGCGTGTGGCCGGCCGCGCTGGAAACAGCGCGTCAACCGTTCCGATCGCGATCATGGGTGGCGACGCTGCGGGTGATCTGCGGACGCGACAACGGGGACCTGGCCCGCACTCACAGGCTCGGCCAGGCCCGCCTCGAACAGGCAGTCCGGCGCGAAATCGCGCGCACCGGTGGGGTTCGGAGAGGGCCGCGAGGTGCTGCGGCAGTTGCTGCAGGACCATCTCGATCTCCGCGCAGCACGCGAGGAAGCCGAACTGACCGACAGACACGCGAGCGGCTCGGTTCGCGGGCGAAATCGCCTCGAACACGGCCATATCCGACAGTTGGCGACCGTGGTCGGCTCGGTGAGGGTGCGTCGTTGCGCACTGCGCGCGCCGGGTCGGCGCAATATCTATCCCGCCGACGCGGTCCTGTCGCTACCGGCCGGTCGTCACAGCCACGGCCTGCGCAGACTCGCGGTGCTCGACGTGGTGCAATCCTCCTACGACACCACGAAATCCGCGATCGATCTCGGACACGGCGAGTTCACCATCGACTGGCACACCGACGACGCTGCGGGCGACAACGAGCCGACGGAAGCCCGGTGATTCCCAAGCAGGGTCGATGACCTGGGAGATTCTCGGGGCGCTCATTCTCGGATTCGTGCTCTCGGCGATGGTGCAGGCCGTGGTGCGCAAATCCACGATCGTGCGCTTGTTGGGCGACGACAGCCCGCGCACCCTGACCATCGCCGCCGGATTGGGCACCACCTCGTCCTCTTGCTCGTATGCCGCTGTGGCGCTGGCGCCTACTTCTCGATGACGCCGTATTGGGTGAGGAGTTCGCCGATTTCGTTGTTGCCCAGGCGTTTCGCGAGGCTGCGCCAGAGCAGATCGGGGCCGGGCAGATCGATCGGGTCGCCGTCGCGGAGGTGGGTCATGGCGGCCAGCAGGGTGCGGACGTCGTAGGTGGAGTTGAAGACATCAGGGACGCCGCGTTCGATGTCGAGGAGTTGGTAGGCCGCTTCCATGCCGGTGCGGACGGAGTATTCGGTGGTGAAGATGCAGTCGCGGGAGGTTTCGGCGAACTGGCCGATGAAGGCGAAGTTCACCGCGCCCTCGGGAACCACCTGGGGACGGTCGCCCGCCTTGCGGGGCATGAAGAAGGCGGTGATGTAGGGCATCATGACCGGGACGCACTTGGCGGCGTTGGCGGCCAGCTCCGGGATGTCGGATTCGGGAACGCCCAGGTGGTACAGCCATTCCTGGGTGATCTCCTCGCCCGTGCAGTCCTGCATGGGCTTGCGCACGTAATCGCCGGGCTTGTCGACGAACAGCGAGTAGACCCAGGCTACGATCTGGTCCTTGGGCTGCTGTTTGAAGTGCGGCTGACGGCCGACGGTCCAGCTCATCAGCCAGCTGGAGTCCTTGATGGTGACGACGCCGCCGCTGACCAACTTGCCGCTGAAGGGATCTCGCTTGCAGATCTTTTGAATGTATTCGGGGATACGCGCATCCAGCGTGGTGACGGTGGCCGACTCCCATTTGGTCTCGGGAATGTGCCCGCCGAAGACATCCGGATTGCCGAACGCCTTGTCCTTGGCCGCGATTCGCCGCCACAGATCCCAGGCCGGGGCCGGTCCCTCGTCGAGCTTGGCCGGAGTGTGGTGATCGCCCTCGTCGGAGTTCTCGGTGAGCGAGCCGATGGTAATCAGCACCAGATCGTCCGGACCCAGATCGACGCCGCCCTCGACGCCCTCCGAGATCCAGTGAATCCTGGTGGCCTGCTTGCGCTCGGCGGTGATATCGAAGTCGACGTCGGTGACCGTGGTGTCGAACTTGAAGGTGACCCCTTGGCTCAGCAGCCACCGGTAGAGCGGCAGCACCAGCGACTCGTACTGGTTGTGCTTGGTGAACTTCAAGTTCGAGGAGTCCGGCATTCCGCCGACGAGGTGGATGAACCGGTGTATGTACAGCTTCATCTCGAGCGCGCTGTGCCAGTCCTCGAAGGCGAACATGGTGCGCCAGTACATCCAGAAGTTGCTCTCGAAGAAGTCCTTCGAGAACACCTCGTTGATGCGCTTGCCCTCCATCTCCTCACGGGTGGCGAGGAAGATCTTGGTGATGTCCTTCCGCGCCTTGTCGTTCAGCGCGAAGAGGTTCTTGGTCTGGGCGCTCTGACCGCGATTGACGGTGGCGCGCTCGAGGGAGATGTTCGGGTCGTCCTTGTTGAGCCAGTAGAACTCGTCGAGCACGCTCGCGTCGTCGATCTCGATGGACGGGATCGACCGGAACAGGTCCCACAGACACTCGAAGTGGCTCTCCATCTCGCGGCCACCGCGAATCACGAAACCCTTCTCGGGTTTCTTGATGCCGTCGAGCGCACCGCCCGGCAGCTTGAGCTCCTCCAGAATGGTGATCTGGTCACCGGGCAGCCGACCGTCGCGAATCAGGAAGGCCGCACCCGAGAGCGACGCCAGACCCGAGCCCACGAACCACGCCCTCTTGCCGTCCACGTTCGCGGGCTTGCGCGGGCGGGCGAACGCCTCGTAATTGCCACTGCTGTAATACATGAGAACTCCTGCCTCTGGTCTGTCGACCACGATGTCGTAGAACGTGGTGAGACCGATGGTGTCGAGAATCCGGAACGACCCGGCCGGTGGGGTGCCGATCGTCCAGGTCTTGCCCACGCTTGTTCGCGGTGTTCCGTCGACCTCGGCGCTCGATCGGCCCGATTCACACTGCCGCCGGACCGCTCCGGCCCAGTAGGGCCGATCGCCCCTTTCGCCGGGTGCTTCGGTCCCCGCTGGGCAGCCAAGAATCGGTGCGTGTGAGAGCCGGAGCAAACCACCCGCATCGATGTCGCGACGACCACGGCGTCGCCGACATGGGTCCACGGGGTCGGGCGCTCGCCGTTCCGTCGACGGGTTCAGGCCGCTGGCGGGCTCATCCCGCACGAGCGGATCGGCGCGGCTCACGAACGCCACGTCGGCCCATCCACCACGACCTAACATCATGCAACACAACCGATTTCAACGTCAGCGAAACGAATTACATCCATGTGAGACATCGTCTAAGTCGGCGGCCGGGAACGTGGTGCGGTACAGAACGTCCGCAACAGCGCATAACGCGCCGACTGAACCAGCGAGGCGGTCACGGCTTTCTGACGGCCCTCACAGCCACGAATTGCGTGCACGTAGTCCGGCGATCGCTATCGCGATATCGGCCACGATCTCGAATATTGCTGCGAACCAAGAGAATCCAGTGACACGCGCTGACGCGGGTGCGGCGATGAAGCTGTCGCTGAGGGGTCCGAACCAGTCCGGAAGCAGGTGTACGACAGTGAATCCGCCCGCGCTGAAGAAGCCGACCACAATAGCCGCGGTCGGCGCCCAGCGATGGCGGGTGAACACGAGCACGATGGTCACGATCGCCAGTACCTGCTGAATGCTGCCGAGTGTCATGACGAGCGGCGACAGGATGCCCATGCCCCGCCGGAGATGATCGGCGGCGTGCACGGCCAGGGCGATCGTGAACACGATGGTCGTCCATCGCAAGACGGCGTTCGGCGATGAGGAAAGGCGCTGTTGCGGCAGTGTCGAGTCGATCATGAGTTCCCCCTACGGATCTGAATTACTACCAATTGTAGTAGCGGTTATCTTTCTGTGGTGGGCGAAGCGAGGCTGATCCGAATCAGCTTGGTCCGCTTGGCTGTTTCGGTGATGTCATGGGGATCGGGAAGCCTGTGAACGCGACAGCGCACGCCGCAATACCGCGCATCACCAGGTCTCGCATGCACGAACGCGGGCAGACTCACAGATGTGCGGCACCGCGAGCGCGAGGTCGACCATCACCAGGATCGGTCGGGTGAGGACACGCCGTAGGGACGACGTGAACTGCTCCGGTGTCTCGTGTCAAGGACGTGGCAGATTCTCACTGGTCAAAAGGCTGTCGCCACAGCTGGTGAGATCGCCTGAGACCGCGCGGTAGTGCCGGGTTGAGCGAGCCCGGGACGCCTGCCGAGTAATTCTCGGTGATCCAGTTGCGTCACTGCTCCTGCGATGTTCGAGCGTTGACCAGTCGGCGCACCGCGGCGGCGACTTGCTCGGGTTGCTCGGCGGGGATGATGTGCTCGGAGT
>NZ_JBIWMX010000090.1:0-7659 GCF_044766925.1 Nocardia sp. NPDC101769
CCCAGCCGCTCCCGCGTTCGCCCAAGGAACGCTCCCAAGGTCCTGGCGAACGCACTCTTCTGCCACATACCGCGCTGACCGAACCGGCCAGCGCGGGGCGCCGGCGGCCGGAGCCTGGTGCGGTGCAGAACGTCCGCTATTGCCGATGAGTCCCACTGGAAGAACCCTGGAATTGTATGGGTCGGGGCCTGGTGCGAGGAATTTCGGGGCGTCGCAGGTTCGATTCCCCGGCAGGACGCCGAAAACATGAGCAACCGGAAAACGCCTGGTCATCGTGGGTGTATATCAGATCTAGCGATCAGGGCAGCCCGCTCGGAACGAGTAACGGTGGTGACCAACGGTTTCCGCGGGGACACCGACGTTCGAGGCGGTATTCGGCCGTCGCCCTCGCGAGGCGGGGCGACGGCTGTTCTCATACCACCGGGTTCCGGGCCTCGGCGTCGAAGTTCCGGCGCGCCGCCGCGATCGTGGGACGGTGCCGTTCGGCCCAGTCCGCGACGGCCTGCAACGCGTCGCGCAATTCGCGCGCGGAATCGGTCGCCGTGTATTCCACGCGCGGTGGAACACACGGGTACACGGTCCGGGTGAGCAAACCGTCGCGTTCGAGGCGGCGCAGGGTGAGCGTGAGCATCCGCCGGCTCACACCTTCGATGGAATTCTCCAGTTCGGTGAATCGGACAGGGCGTTCCGCCGTGGCGAGGATGACCTGCACGCTCCATTTGCTGGCGATTCGTTCGAGTACATCGGCGAACGGGCAATCGTCAGTTTCCGGCGCCTCGCAGGCTGCAGCCTTGTCGGATACATCGGTGTAACTGCGTGACAAGAAAGTGCCTTCTTCCGCTCGGATCGTTGGTCACAGACGATGGCCTCAGTTACAAATCGTAACCCTGACCATCGAGTGGCCGGAAGTCGTTCGGCATCCCGGCCGGAAGGAGCCGAAGCGATGTCCGTATTGGATGAGGGCACGACCCGAGGAGCATTCGCACCGCCGCAGGTCGCCCCGAGCGCCCGCTGGTGGACGCTCGGAGTCGTCACCCTCGCGACGTCCATGCTCATGATCGACCTGACCGCGGTCAACGTCGCAGTGCCCGAGCTGCGCGCGGACTTCGGCATCACCAACCTCGCCGACCTGCAGTGGGTGCTGGACGCCTACGCCCTGACTCTCGGTGTCTTCCTGCTCACGGCCGGCTCGTTGGCCGACAAGTTCGGTCGCAAGTACATGTTCCTGGGCGGGTTCGCCATGTTCTCGATGGCCTCGCTGGCCTGCGGTCTGTCGGGCAACGGCCAGGCCCTGGACCTGTCCCGGGGCGTGCAGGGTATCGGTGCGGCGGCGTTGTTCGCCATCGGCCCGGCATTGATCGCCCAGGAGTTCACCGGCGCGGACCGGGCGAAGGCACTCGGCATGTTCGCCGGTGGATACGGTATGGCCATCGCGGGCGGCCCCGTGGTGGGCGGGGCGCTCACCCAGTGGCTCGACTGGCGGTGGATCTTCCTGGTCAACGTCCCGCTCGGGATGCTGGCGATCGTGATCGGCTGGCTGCGCATTCCCGACCGCGGCGACCGGAGCCCGCACCCGATCGACCTGCTCGGCCTGGTGACCTTCTCGATCGCCATGACCATGCTGGTGTTCGCCATCCTGCGGGGTAATGCCGAGGGCTGGACCAGCGGGCTCATTCTGGGCCTGTTCGTCGGCGCGGCCCTGTTGCTGGCGGTATTCGTGGCGGTCGAACGGGCTCGGGGCGCGAAGGCGATGCTCGATCTGTCGCTGTTCAAGATCGTCAGCGTCGACAGCCTGGCGGTAGTCACCACGCTGCTGATGGGTGCAGCGCTGGCCGCGATCTTTCTGGTGATGTGGTTCGTGCAGGCCGAATTGGGTTACACCCCGATCCAGACCGGTGTGCGCATGCTGCCGATCTCCGCGGTGATGATGGTCATGGGCGGTGTGGCCGGTGCGCTGACGGTGAAGGTGTCGCCGCGCTGGCTGCTGACTGTCGCCGGCCTCGCGACCGGACTGTCACTGCTCTCGGTGCCGCTGATGCTGCGTGCCGGCAGCGGCTGGACCGCGCTGTTGCCCTGCTTCTTCCTCATCGGTGTCGGCCTGGGTGTATTCAACCCGACCCGTGCGGCGCAGGCCATCAACCTGGTGGCGCCGGAACGGGCCGGTCTGTCCAACGGTGTCAGCGAGACCTTCCAACAGGTCGGAGTCGCGCTGGGTATCGCGGTGGCCGGTGCGATCTTCGAGTCACGGGTCGCCACCCACTTCGCCGACTCGGAGGTGGGCAAGCGGATCGGTGGGCCCGCGCACGATCTGGGCGAGACGGTCGCGGCGACCGGCTCTCCGCTGCTCGGCCCGCCGGCCGGTCCGGGCAAAGCTGCGGTGCAGGCCGCGCACGCCGCCGTCGTCACCGGGGTGCAGGAGGTCTTCGCCGGTGGTGCGGTCATCGTCGCGGTCGCAACCGTGATCGCGCTGCTGTTCACCCGCAAGAGCGACCTGCACGAGAGCGCCCTCGTTCCGGCCGAGACGAACTGAGCAATTCGAACCGGGCGCGACCGGCCCCGGCGATATTGATCCGGCGATTGGGAGGGGACGCCATGCAGGAGATTCGACTACGAGAAGGTCTGACGGTCGGTGTGAGCAGGACTGGATCGGGACCAGCCGTCCTACTCCTCGGCGGTTTGGGGATGCCGTCGATCGTATGGGAGATCTCGGGGCTGACCAGCCAACTCAGCGCAGCCGGTTTCGAAGTCATCGCGCACACCGCGCGAGGCATCCCGCCCGCATCCGCGCCACCGGCGCCCTACACCGTCGATGATCTCGCCGCAGACGCCGGGGCCCTGCTCGACGAGCTTGCCCTCACCAGTGACGTCATTGTCGTCGGCTATTCACTCGGAGCGTTTACCGCACAGGCATTGCTCCGGGATCGACCGGACAACTTCCGGGCCGCCGTCTTCATTGCAGGTCTGAACCCGTCTCCGCTGGTAGCGATTGTCGACAACATGGAACTCGAGCTCATCGAGACCACGGGCGGGCTTCCTGCATCGCTGAGCACCTTCGAGCTGCTCATGACCACCTTGCCGACGACGGCGCTCCAGGATCAGTCCGCAGTGCCTGGCTGGCACGCAATTTTCGCCGACGACACCAACCGCTGGACCGGGATCGAAGGACTCAAGGGGGAACCGTGCCCGGGTGGCGAATCGGTGGATGTCGGCGATGCAGTCCTAGATATCGAGCACGTCGGATCCACCTCCGTTGAGGGGTTGGCCGCCAAAGATGTCATCGACATCGTTCTCACCGTGACCGACTCACGGCAGGAGAGCGTGTACGTCCACCCGCTCGAATGTGTTGGTTACTACCTCACAGTCCGAGAACCGTCGTTCCACGAGCATCGGTGCCTGCGGCTTGCCGACCCTCGGGTGAACCTGCACGTGTTCGGCCCCAACTGTCCAGAGACCATCCGACTGCGCATGTTCCGCGACTGGCTCCGCGACCACCCCGAAGATCGCGCGCTCTACGAGGACGCCAAGCGAGCAGCCATCCCCGGAGGCGGCAACGTCATGGACTACAACGCACGCAAGCAGCAGGTGATCCGCGAGATCTACGATCGTCTCTTCCGCGCCTTCGGGATGAAATAGACAATCCCTCGAACCGGCGTCCGGAAATGCCGCATACCGCGCTGACCGAACCGGCCAGTGCGAGGCATCGGAAGATCAACTGACCGTTTTGATCCGAGGTCGGCGGAACGTCCGCAACTGCCGAATGCAGCGCGTCTTGTTGGTCCGTTAGACCCGGTACGGGACGCGGGCGCGATACTTCGTCATTGCAGCGATGGCGAGTGCCCATCCCAGGATGGCGGCCACGCCGAGTGGTGCGGCAACCGTCGGGGTGGCGGGTTGATCCTTCGACGACCCGCCTTCGACTATCAGCCCGCCCAGAACACCATGATGTCTTTGTCAGCCGCCTTCGACGCGCGCATCCAATTGACACGTGACTCCACATCCCGGAGCACGTACTCACCCAACGTGGCCCGTACTGCTGGGTCCGAGTTGTTCCACTGTTCCAGTTCTTCGGCGCAGTATTCTTTGCTCCACGAGCCGCCGTCGGCCCACTCCGGGTCGGGAAGACCGTGGTGTTCTCGGAAGCTGTAGAGCAGATCGATCCTGCCCTCGTCCCACATCCCCAACTCCCCGAATGCTTCGTCGAGCGTTCGCTGGAAGGAGTGGTGGAAGACCTCCTGATCAATGTCTTCACCGAAATGCGCGCAGATGCTCTCGCACGCTTCCAGATAGGCATACCCGCAGTCCTCGTCGTAGGGGCCGCCGTTGATAACAGCTCGCAACGCGCTCCTGGCATCGAGCTTCACGCCCCCGCACCCGCACTCGCGGTCGTCCTCTTCCCCGGCGTCGTGCCAGTGCTTCGTGATCGCTTCGAATAGCGCATCGTCCTTCGATCCGATTGCGGCCTCGACGGTGGCGATGTCAACCAGATACACGTTCATGATGGAACCCACGGCGGCATACTAAAGCGACTGTCCGACAACTGGTTACCGCAGAAACCTATCTGGACCCAAGCACCAGCTGTATCGCGCAGGGATAACGAGTCCAGAGGTCAGCTTTGATACCTCATCGTATCGCTAGGCAACCATGAGGCCGTCCCGCACGCCACAGCAGGGCTTCCGCGCACCCCGCGCGGTCATGGACGAGTGAAACGCGGATGGCTACAATCCGCAAATACCCTCTGGCCGTATGTCTTTCGAGGCGGCCGCGTGGCTGAGTGCGCGCCGCGCTCTCTGAACCGCCCCGGTGAATCCGGAGACCTATCGGGTGGCTTGGGGTCCGGTGCGAGTGCCGGTGCCGCCGATGGCTGATGATTAGCTATGCGGACTCGCTTCCAGGAGGACCTCGAGCAGCTTGCCGGGCGGTTGCGAATGATGTGCCTGCGCGACTGCGCGGCTGTCGCCGCTGCCACGGACTCCTTGCTGAACGCCGATCTCGAGTTGGCCGAGCAAGCGATCGACATCTGCCGCGAGATCGACCTCACGCGTGATCACTGTGAGCGCGAGGCAATGCGGCTGCTGGCTGTGCAAGCGCCCGTCGCCGGCGAGTTGCGGCAGGTAGTCACGGCCATTCAGCTCATCGGCGACCTTGCCAAGATGGCCACCCTGTCCGAACACATCGCTGACGTCGGCCGCCGCCGTCACCCGGCGCCTGCGATTCCGGAATTGGTGAAGCCCGTCGTGGCCCGCATGGGCGCGGCCGCCAGTGCCATGGCGACCAGCGCTGCTGCGGTGCTCGAGTCCGGTGACCCGGGCGATGCTGCACAACTCGAGGGCCAAGACGACACCATGGATCGGTTACATCACGACCTGCTGGCCGCCGTGTGGGCCGACAACTGGACCGGCGGGATTACCGCCGCGGTCGATCTGACCTCGCTCGGCCGGTATTACGAGCGATTCGCCGATCATGCCGTACAGGTCGGGCGGGGGACGGTGAACATGGCGACCGGTGGAGACGAGGATCAGAGCCCGCAGCGGGCGAGTCCGGAATCGACGGCCAAGGTTTCCGCCGTTTCGGCGACCTGGTTGGCGGATGCCACCCGCACCACCGCCGACCTGTCCAGCGCGGTGGACAGCAGCGCGATTGCTGTCGACGGCTTGGACCGGATCGAAGTCGGCCGCCGCATCGATGATTTCGACCTGCTCACCGGCCTGGGCAGCGGCGCCTTCGCGCGGGTGTTCCTCGCTCGGCAGCGGTCGTTGCAGCGGCTGGTGGCAGTGAAGATCTCCGCCGATCGCGGCACCGAACCGCAAACTCTCGCGCAGCTCGATCACGACTACATCGTGAGGGTCTTCGATCAGCGGTTGCTCGACGAGGCGAGCCCGGACAAGCCCCATGCACGGCGGCTGCGGCTGCTGTACATGCAGTTCCTACCCGGCGGCACACTGCTGGGCGTGCTGCGCTGGGTGCGGGCCACCCCGCCCCAGCAGCGCAACGGGCGGCTGCTGCTGGCTGCGGTCGACGCGGCGATGGAGGAGAAGGGCGAGATCCGGCCCACCGATTCCAGTGTGCGCGCGGAGATCGCGGCGCTGTCGTGGCCGGAGACGGTCGCCTGGCTGGGCCGCCGACTGGCCGAGGCGCTGGCCTACGCCGACGCACACGGAGTGCTGCATCGCGACGTCAAACCGGCCAATGTGCTGCTCACCGCGGAGGCGGTGCCGAAACTGGCCGATTTCAACATCAGTTTCAGCCGGGATCTGGCAGGCGCAAACCCGGTCACGTATTTCGGCGGTTCGCTGTCGTACATGTCGCCGGAGCAGCTGGAGGCCTGTCATCCAAGGTACGAACGCAGCGCCGACGATCTCGACACCCGCGCCGACATCTACTCGCTGGGGGTGGTGCTGTGGGAGCTGCTCACCGGAGCCAAGCCGTTCGAGGACAGCACCGCAGGCAAACGCAGCGACGCCGCCACGCTGGCGGCCATGCTGCAGCGCCGCCGCGCCGGAGTGGATTCGACGGCGTTGGAACGCATCCCGCCCGACTGCCCAGCGGCCTTGCAGCGGGTCCTGCTGACCTGTCTGGCGCCCGAGCGCGACCAGCGCTGGGCCGGTGGCGCGGCACTGGCTCAGCAGTTGGAGCTATGCCTGGATGAGCGGGCCCGCGATTTGGTCGACCCGCCGCCGGACAGCTGGCGGCTGCGGCTGCGGCCGTGGCTGGTGCCGTTGGCGGTGCTGGCCATGGCCGGACCGAGCCTGCTCGCATCGCTGGCCAACATCCAATACAATAAGTCGCTGATCGTCGACCGGCTGAGTCTGCCGGCGCAGCACACGTTCTGGATCATGGTCGGCGCGTTCAACGTGGTGCTCTTCCCGGTCGGCATCGCGACCGTGCTGTATCTGTCGCGGCGTCTGCTCACGGTCCCACCCGGCCTGCGCCGAGGACGCCGGTACGACCCGCGGGTGCTGGCTCGAGCTCGATCGGATGCTCTGCTGTTCGGCGACCGCGCTGTGCTGGTGGCGTTCTCGATGTGGAGCCTCGCGGCGATCGTATTTCCGATCGTGATGCACTTCGCGACCGGTGAGTTCACTGGACAGGCGGTCCTGCATTTACTGGTGGATCTGCTCGTCTTCGGCGCGATGGCGGTGGCGTATCCGTTCTTCCTGGTGACGTTCTACATGGTGCGCTGCATCTACCCGTTGTTCCTGCGGCACGGCGACATCGGCGCAGGCGATGTGGCGCACCTGCATCGACTCGATCGCCACTGCACCCTGTATCTGGCCGTGGCGGCGTCGGTGCCGCTGCTGGCGGTGGCGGGGGTGACGGTCCTGCCTCCGGAAGATATGCCGCTGGTGGTCGTAGCGGTACGGGTGGTGTGCGTGGGCGCGATCGCCGCGTTCATCATCGCCTACGTGCTGTTCCGGTCGATCGAGGCCGATCTGCAGGCGCTGGAACGTGTGGTGGATCCCGCCGGCGCGCAGCGGAAGCCGGATACCACCGCCGGTCCACTATGAGTGCACAACACATCGGCTCGGACCACGGCAAGGCAACTCCACGTCGTAGACAGCAACAATGAGCCCTTTTCATCCTGGTCGGATGATGTTGACGGGCAACGGATCTGATGTCGGCGTGTCGCTATGAGGCACGAGGAAGCCCCTGGTAGAGCAG
>NZ_JBIWMX010000091.1:0-7207 GCF_044766925.1 Nocardia sp. NPDC101769
CCGCACCTGGTCGGCGATGTCGCCTACCGCGAACGCACCGCCACCGGCCTGCGCCACCCGTCCTGGCGTGGCCTGCGCTTCGACCACTCACCAGCTGAAATCGCGATTCCCGAGCGCAACTGACCCGCTGGCCGGGGGCGGTCAGCCATCGTTTCCGAACGGCTGTCGGTCCGGGCCCCAAACGACAGCCCGGCCGTCTCGAGTCGTGGCAACGAGACCGATCGATGCAACCCGACGTACGCGGCCCGCGGTCCGGTCACGGGCGTTCGGGCCGCAGCTCGGGGAATCGCCGCCAGATCCTGTCGATCTGGCGGCGGATGTCGCTCAGCTCCGCGGTCAACGCGTCGTGACTGCCCGCTCCTGCTGCTGCGCGCCGGCGGGCCACCGTCTGTGCGTGCCTTTCCAGCTCCACGAGAAACACCCGAGCTTGTGCTGTTTCGGGGTCCTCGCTCATAGGCGGGCCGGACGGTCAGCGGACTGTGGCCAGTGCCTGTTCGGCGATGCGCTCCACCAACAGGGGGACGAAATGGCGGACCGGGAGGCCGACGAAACGCCGATGCGCCTCACCGACGGCGGCCCTGATCGCCTCGCCGGTGTGCCGGGGATACCTGCGGCCCAGGCGAGCGACAAGCTCTCTGATCTGATGGTCCTCATCACCGGCTTTCATAGCGCACGGGCATAATTCACCGCGCTTGCCGTCGACGGGAAAGCGGGATTCGGGAAGTATGCCAGCTTCGGCCACGCAACCAATCGAATCCGTCCACCCGTGCAGGCCGCGCGGCGGCCTCAGACGGCGATCGCGATCGACTTCCGGCCGCGGGAGGAGTGCAGCAGGGCGGTGATGTGGGTCTGCAGGTCGCGGGCCGGGATCGGGACCAGCAGGCATTCCCACGCGCCGGCGGCCAGGACCTGTTCGACGGTTCCGGTGTCGATGTCGCTGCTCAGGACCAGGATCGGGGCGCCGGTACGCGCCCGCAGCGCACCACACAGCGCAGCAGGGTACATATCGGTCCGTGACGGCCCCACCACGATCAGATCCGGTTTCAGCTTCGCCTGGGTGCTCAGAGCCCGCTCACCGCTTGCCGTCGAAACGGTCTGGTAGCCCGCCGTGGCCAGCACCATGACCAGCATCTCCGCTGCGGCCGGGTTGCTCTCGACCACCAGAATCGTCGCCGGCGGGAATGGATCCTCGGCCGGTCGTGAGCGCACTCGGCCGATCCTGGAAGCCGATGTCGGGAAGCTGTTCATTTGGTCGTCCTCCGGTCGACGAGATCCCCACCCTTTTGGGATCGACCGTCTCGCGAAAGCAACGAAGCCGTTCAGCCTCGCCTCGACAACCCACGTCTCTGGCGCGCCGACGGACAACCCGAACATATCCCCGCCCGATCCCCGTGGCCAGAACTCCGTGACGGATGTGGCGAAACTTCACATTTGCTGGAGTTTCGTCTCCGTGCCGCCATCGATTACCCAGCGGACATCACCGATTCTCGCGATCGCTACTAGGGGGTCGAGGAACATCGTTGAGAAATCCGGCGCTTAGCGGTTACCGCGCATAGTTACTCGCTATGCGCGACAGCTCGGATAGCGACCTGGTGTTTTGACGGGTCGGCAGTGGGTCGACCCTCGAAACTATGCGCGGTACCGACGACTTCGAAGGCTCGCCCGGCCGCAAACACCAGGTCGACTCGCGCTACCGCCGGATTCCGCGCCACTGTTCCTCACGCCCCGATGCCTCGTCAATGAGTCGGATGCACCCTGGAGGTGGAACCAGCACCGAGGATGAGCAAGTCGAGCAAGTCGGACAGGAGAACGCCTCCTGGACCGCATCCCGTCGCATAGATGTCCCCGTTCCCTACGCAGGCCGGCGGCATGATCGACGTCATCAGGTCGGAGCTGCCGGTGCTCGCGACGTTCTGAACACTCACCGGGTCGGCGCTCGCCGACCCGGCGAGCACAACGCTCATCAACCCACCCGCCACGACAAGACCTGCCACGCAACGTTTCACGAGTACCTCCGGTCGATCGAAACAGCTCGCCCGACACTAACCACCAACGAAGTTGAAACGTTGATACTTCACAGATTTGAGGTGCCCCCACTTTTCTCGGCTTCGGCGGCAACGGGTTTCCGTCTCATCCGGGATGCCGACGCAATGGCGGCTCAGCCGGTGACGATGTCGGCGCGCAGGTAGTTGTAGACGGTTTCGCGGCTGATGCCGAATTCCTTGGCCAGCAACGACTTCGACTCACCCGCCGCGGCACGCTCGCGCAGCCGGCCGGCCTGGGCATCGGTCAGGGCGGGTTTGCGACCGGTATAGGCGCCGCGGGCCTTGGCCGCGGCGATGCCCTCGCGCTGGCGTTCGAGGATCAGCGCGCGTTCGAACTCGGCGAAAGCACCCATCACGCTCAGCAGCAGGGTCGCCATCGGCGAGTCCTCGCCGGTGAAGGTCAAGCTCTCCTTCACGAACTCCACCCGCACCCCCTTGCCGGTGAACAACCGGACCAGGCGGCGCAGGTCGTCGAGGTTGCGGGCCAGCCGGTCCATCGAGTGCACGATGACGGTGTCACCGTCGCGGACGAACGCGATCATCTCGTCCAGCCTCGGCCGGGCGGTGTCCTTGCCCGATGCCTTGTCGGTGAAGGTCTTCTCGACCTCGATCCCGTCGAGCTGGCGGACGGTGTTCTGGTCGACCGTGCTGACCCTGACGTACCCCACGCGCATGACCGGACTCCCTCTCGATGACCTTCCGGGACTGTGGTCCGGGTGGCTACGCGGACCACAGCCAGGGTGTCAGGTTGACATCTGAGATCCCAGCGTGCATGTGTCAGAAAATTCCGGAGTGGACTTCAACTTGACGCACTTCGGCCGTGTTACGGGTGTGGTGCTGGGGTCTGCCCCAAACGGAACAGGTTTTCGAACGCGAGAGTGGGAGACGGGCTGGCATCCCGGTCGATTCGGTCCCGGGAATCTGAAAAGCCCTGCTGCAGAACGCGCGTGGCTGTCTGAATGGCGGATGCCGGTCAGGCTGATGGGGCGTCCACCGGTAGTCCTGCGAGTGTCCATTCGAGCATGCCCTGGTCGAGGCGTTTGACGTCGCGGCCGGCGGTGCGGGCGATACGGACGGCGTCGGGTGCCATGACGCAGTAGGCGCCGCGGCAGTAGGCGACGATGTCGCGGTCGGTGGGCAGTTCGGCGAGGCGGGTGGCCAGTTCCGCGATGGGGATGCTGATGGCTCCGGGGATGTGTCCGGCGTCGTATTCGTCGTGGGGGCGCACGTCGATGAGGGTGATCTCGCCGGCGTCGCGGCGTCGGATGAGTTCGTCGCGGGTGATCGCGTCCTCGGGTGAGCCGAGCACGGCGGCGGCCGTGACAGCGACGTCCGCGAGATGGGCTTCGGCCACGGTCTGCACGAGTGCGAACAGTCGCGCTACGTCGGTTCCGGCGAGGCGGTAGTGCTGGCGGGTGCCGTCGCGGCGAGCTTCGACCAGCCCGCCGGCCTTGAGTGCTTGCAGGTTCGCCGATGCGGTCGTGAGGTTCATGCCGGTGGCGGTGGCGATCGCCTCGACGGTGCGCTCCCCCTGGGTGAGCAGGTCGAGGATCTGCAGGCGGCGACCGTTGCCCAGCGCCTTGCCGACGCGGGCGATCTCGTCGAAAAGGGCGGCCTTGCGATCGGGCAGTTCACTCACGCTTGCTTCTCCAATACTCTTTGGAATACATTATTCCATAGTTCTTTGGAACAACGTAGAACGTGGTGATTGTATTCGCCATCTGGTACCGACATCGACCCGATCGAGGGAGCATTCGCGTGAACTATCTGTTCGTCCTGCATGATCCGCCCTACGGCACCGAGCGCACCTACAACGGCATCCGCTGGGCGCGGCAGATGCTCGACGCGGGGCATGCGGTGCGGGTGTTCAACTTCGCCGACGCGGTCATCTCCGTCACCGCCGGGCAGAAGGTCCCCAACGGCTACTACAACCTGGCCAAGATGACCACCGCGCTGACGAACAACGGCGGCGAGATCGGTAACTGCGGGGCATGTATGGACGCCCGCGGCATGACCGAGGACCAGCTCATCGAAGGAGCACACCGTTCGTCGATGGTGGAGCTGGCCGAATGGACTGCCTGGGCCGACCAGGTCATCAACGTCTGACCGAGCGGGAAGAGGAAACCAGACTCATGAGCAAAACCGTCGTTGTTCTCGGCGCGGGCGTGGGCGGGCTGACCGCCGCCGCCGAACTGCGCACGGTCCTCCCCGCCGAGGATCGGATCGTGCTGGTCGACCGCTCGTTCACCGGCAGCCTCGGGCTGTCGATGCTGTGGGTGCTGCGCGGCTGGCGCACCCCCGACCAGGTCACCGCCCGGGCCACGGCGGCGGCGCTGCCCGGGGTCGAGCTGGTCACCGGTGAGGTCGCGGGTATCGACCTCGACGCGCGGACCGTGGACTGCGGGGCCGCCGGGGAAATCGGTTACGACGCGCTGGTGATCGCGCTGGGCGCGAGTCTGGACCCCGCCCGGTTGTCGGGCCTGCCGCAAGCCCTCGATACCGGGGTGGTGGGCCAGTTCTACACCGTCGACGGGGCCGCCGACCTGCACGACCGGGTCGAGGCGCTGGAGTCGGGGCGGGTCATGGTGCTGGTAGCAGGGGTGCCGTTCAAATGCCCGGCCGCGCCGTTCGAGGCCGCGTTCCTGCTCGCCGATCAACTCGGCCAGCGATTCACCAGCGGCGCGGTACGGGTGGATGTCGTCACCCCGGACCCGCTGCCGATGCCGGTGGCCGGTGCTGAGGTCGGTAACGCTCTGGTGGCCATGATGGAGGCCAAGGGCATCGGATTCCACGGTGGCAGGTCCGCCACCGCCGTCGACGCGCACGCTCGGACGGTCGAATTCGCCGACAGCACCAGCGAATCCTTCGACCTGCTCGCCGTCGTGCCGCCACATGCTCCAGGAGCCGCGCTCACCTCGACCGGCCTCGGTCCGGCGGGCTGGATCCCGGTCGATCCCGCCACGCTCGCCGCCACCGCATCGGGGGTGTTCGCCGTGGGTGACAGCACGGTTCTGATGCTGGCCAACGGCAAGCCATTGCCGAAGGCGGCGATCTTCGCCGAGGCCGAAGGCCAGGTCGCCGCGCACCAGGTGGCCCGCTATCTGGGCTACGACGCCCCTGATACCCGGTTCACCGGCGAGGGCGCGTGCTATGTGGAACTCGGCGAGGGCCTGGCGGCCAAGGGCGAAGGCAATTTCCTGGCCGTGCCCGCTCCCCAGGTGAGCCTGCGCGAGCCGTCGGCGGTCTACCACGAGGAGAAACAGCAGCAGGAGCGAGACTGGCTGGCTCGCTGGAACATTCGCTCCTGATCCCATCACCCCCGGGCGGGCCCATGTGAGGGCCCGCCCGGGTTCGCCCTGCCAGTGAAAGAACCGCTCGTGTCCCACAGCGCCACCGACACCACCGCCGATGCCCACCTCCCCGACACCGCACGAGTGCAACGCCGTGTCCTGACCGTCCTGGTATCCGCGCAGATTCTCAGCGGTGCGGGACTGGCCGCCGGGATCACCGTCGGCGCGTTGCTGGCCCAGGACATGCTCGGCTCCACCAGCCTGGCCGGACTGCCCAGCGGGCTGTTCACCGCAGGATCGGCACTTGCCGCCGTCGCCGTCGGGCGCCTCTCGCACGCTTGCGGCCGCCGCCCCGGCCTGGCCGCCGGCTATCTCACCGGTGCGGTCGGCAGCCTCGGCGTGATCGCCGCCGCCGTCCTGGACAATCCGGTCCTGCTGTTCCTGGCGTTGTTCGTCTACGGCGCGGGCACCGCCACCAACCTGCAAGCCCGCTACGCCGGAGCCGACCTGGCCACCGCCTCCCACCGCGGCCAAGCCGTGTCCACCGTGCTGGTGGCCACCACCCTCGGCGGCGTGGTCGGACCCAACCTCGCCGCCCCGACCGGCACCCTGGCCCGGACGCTGGGTATTCCGTATCTGGCCGGGCCGTTCCTGCTCGCCGCGCTCGCCTACGGGCTGGCCGCGCTCGTGCTCGCCACCTGGCTGCGCCCCGATCCCCTGCTGTTGGCGCGCCACCTGGGAACACTCGACGCCTCGACCCCGGCCGCCACCGAAACTCCACTCGCCGACAAGGCCGGAACCGGTGTCACCGTGGGCGGGTTCGTGATGGCGCTGACGCAGCTGATCATGGTGGCGATCATGACCATGACACCGGTCCACATGCTCGCCCACGGCCACGGCACCGCCGCGGCCGGTGTCGTGATCGCCGTGCACGTCGGTGCCATGTATCTGCCGTCCCCGGTGACCGGTTGGCTCGTCGATCGCTATGGCCGACTACCCGTTGCCGCCGCGTCCGGAGTGACGCTGCTGGCTGCGGGCGTGCTCGCAGCCCTCGCGCCCGGTGATTCCATCGCGCTGCTGGCTCTGGCGCTGGCGTTGCTCGGTCTGGGCTGGAATCTCGGCCTGGTCGCGGGCACCGCCATCATCACCGACACGGTGCCGTTGGCCACACGAGCCAAAACTCAAGGCGCGGTGGACGTCTCCATCGCCATCGCCGGCGCCACCGGCGGCATGGGTTCCGGACTCATCGTCGCCGCCACCAGCTATCCGACCCTGGCTCTCGCCGGAGGCGTGCTCGCCCTGGCGGTCGTCCCGGCCGCCGCCCTCACCGGACGCCCACGCCAGCCCTGACCTCGCCCGCCACAACGCCAGCCGGGTTTCAGAACAGCGTGTCGCGCACGCACAGTGGCCGGTAGCCGGTCAGGGCCGAGCACGGCGAGCTCGGCATCGATGTCGACCTGCATGGCGCCATGGTGCGTCCTGGGAGCTCATGACGCGCGTTCCGGCCCGGTCGCGGTTGTGGTGCTGGGGTGTACCCCAAAACGACAGCCCCACATGCATTCAGAGGGACCGCGCTTGGCCGGTTCGGTCAGCCCTGGCGGTTCCCGCAGCGCTCATGCGGATCAGCGGACACTTCTGATCAATGCTCATAAAAGTGAGCAATGCTCTTGCATATGACGCCCGGATCAGTACACTGATCACAGTGGAGAGCAGTGCTCACTCAAGTTGACCGGACTGATCTCGAAAGAGGGAACGATGAATACGCACTTCCTGGAGTTGGCGGACGGCCGGATCGCCTACCAGTCGATCGGCCCGGATGATGGCCCGCTGGTCGTGTGCGTCAACGGGCTCGGCGACAACAGTTCGACCTTC
>NZ_JBIWMX010000092.1:0-6676 GCF_044766925.1 Nocardia sp. NPDC101769
CAGCTTAACTAAGCGGCATTGGTACTGCGATCCGCGGTCGCTGTGGAATATCGTCACCTCGCGCCGGAACGGAACATTGCGTGCGGCCATGCGCAACGCATCGGACACCAATTCCGTGCGCATGTGCTCGGCCATCGCGTAGCCGACGGGGCCGCGTTCGGAGCGACGTCATCACAGTGCTTGGCGCGCCGCGCCCGGTGCTTGCGGGTGATGCAGCGGTCGCAGTAGATCCGGGGCCGGCCGCTGTCCTGGTCGCTGAGGTCGACCGACCCGCCACACTGCCGACATGCCTGGTCGGTGTAGCTGGGCTCGGAGCCATGCAAGCGCCGGTGCGCAGTTTTCGACGGCCGACAGGTCAGGCAGAACTGGCGAGGCCGGCCGCCGCGCGGGCAGGTGTTGGGTTCGACCGGGCCACCACATCCGCGACAGTCCGGCGCCTGTCGAGTGGTCATCGCGGTGGCAGCGAGCGGCCGGAGCGGGGTTTGGGAACTATCCGCCGGACCGGTGAGGCGTCGTGCGCGCCGACGGCCCGGTCCTGCTCGGTCTGGGTGGTCGCTGCCGGTGGCACGACGGTGGCGGGTTCGGCGGTCATCAGCTCGCCGATGCCGCAGTCGAGCACAGCCCAGAACACGTCGAGTTCCTCGGGCCGCAGGACCGTGGGTGTGCCGGTCCACAGTCCCGACATCTTGCCGTGGCTGATGTCGAGATTCGTCGCTGCGGCGAGGGCGGATGGGTCGAAGCCGCTGCGGCACTGCGGGACACCGGTATCCACACGGTGCACTGCCCTCGTTGAACTCGACAGTTATTGGACTTGCGCCTTCGATCGTCATACCGGTAGCCGGTGGTGTCGGCTGCCCAGTGCGCCCTGGATATGTGGTTGCCGCAGGTCAGGGCTCTGGTCGGCAAGATATGCGTGGAGGACGCAGATCCGAGGCCCGAACCCCCCTTCGGATCGGGCCTCAGACCAGCGTGGGAAAGATTCCGGGTTGCGTGCTTGCGCTCCGGAATCGGCGTGGCCACGGGGCCTGCCGCGGCGGGCTACCCGTTTCGTTCGGCGGGACCCATATGCGCCACTGTCGTACGCAAATACTACGAAAATAAATGTGAAAGTCAAGTCGTTCACTTGGCACATCACCGACAGTGGAACGATGACGACCCGCAGTCGGCAATCATCTCAGCAGGTGAACAACCATACCGATGCGGCATGTTGGCGACTTGTGCATATTGTGCTGCTGGACCCATCCGCTATGCTTTCGTACATGTGCGCAAATTTCAGTGCCACCTATGGATAGGGACACCGCGCGACAGCTGGGGAGAACCGTGGTAGAGCGGCGCGAACAGCTGAACCGCAGTCGCCGCCAGGTCGCGCTGATGGGCGGGCCAACCGAGCCGACCCTGCTAAAGATCGAGCGCGGTGAAGCCGGGCGACTCAGTACCAACACCATGCACAAACTTGATGTGGGCCTGGCGTGGGAACCGGGGTCGGCCCAACAGGTGATCGTCGGTGGTAATCCGATTCCGCTGCGGCGCAACGCCAGTATCGAAGTCGCGCCCTCGTACATCGTCGTACCGGCCGAGACCATCGCTGGACTCGTCGTTGTGGCTCGTGAGATCTCCGAGCTTGCGACGCCGGACTCGGCTTTGCACGCAGCCTCTCAGCGGCTCGATGAGTGCATCCAGCCGCTGTATGCCCGGTACGTCACACAGCTATTGGAAACCAATCGCTTGCACGGTGGAGCGCTCGGTCCGTTGGTGGCGCTACTGGGCCCGTTCCTGGACCGCCCGGCCCACCCCGACGACGCCGATTGGGAAGACGCCCGATACCGACGCTGGCTCGCGGGCATCCACATCGACATGGATGACGCGACCCGCGCTCGGTTCGAGGCAAGATTGGAGGCCGCCAGATGAGTGGATTGCTGTCCCTGGCCGAACGTATCGACATGCTCTTTCGCGCATCGCACAGCAGCGCCGACGCTGAGCCCACTGCGGAGGCCATCGCCGAGGCTCTGCGCAGTTCGAATGTCGAGGTCGCCCCCGAGACACTCACAGCCTTACGTTCCGGAGATCTCGATTGCGCACCGCCACAACTGCTCACGGCGTTGGCGACGAACTTCAGTCAGCCGGGCTGGTACCTGACCGGCCCAGCCAACGATGAACAGGTGATCGGGGTCCACGTCCAGCTTGGCTTGCTGTGCGCGCTGCGCGATTCCGGCGTCAGCCGGGTGCGCCTGCGGGGTCGGCCCACCAGCTCCGACCGCGAGGCGCTGATCGAAGGCCTGCTCGCGCGCGGGGCGAGCAGCAGGCCCGAGACCATCAGTCCTGACGGCGAGACATCTTGAGCCGCAAGCCATCCGGCTTGAGTGTGATCGTCTCCTTCACCTTCAGCTCGTAGCCGGGATCCGCGGTCAGATCGAAATTGCGCAGGATCGTCGCCAAGACGAGCACGATCTCGTGGTAGGCGAACTGCCGCCCGATGCAGGCGCGCATTCCGACGCCGAAGGGCCTATACAACTCGGGATGGCGTGCACGTACTCGCTCGGGCAGGAATCGGTCCGGATCGAAGGTTTCGGGATCACCGCCCCAAAGTTCGTGGCGATGCAGCTGCAGCAGCACGATGAAAACCCATTCGTTCTTCTCGAACGGATACTGCCCGCCCAGCATCGTGTCCGCGCGTGCCTTGCGGAAATAGCCCGGGGCTGTGGGCCATAGGCGCAGCGACTCGTCGACGATGCGCCGCACGTACCGCAGCTTGGCGACCTGCTCGACCTCAAGTTCGTTACCGGTCCATACCTGCGCGATCTCGGTCCGCGCCTGTTCGGCGATCTCGGGATGACGCGACAAGTAGTGCAGCGCGAACGCCATCACTCCCGCCGAGGTTTCATGCCCGGCAGCCAGGAACGTCAGGATCTGATTGCGGATGTTCTTCTCGTCCAGCAGTTCCCCGGTCTCTGGATCCGCCGCGGTCAGCATCCGGTCCAGCAGATCGCTGTGCTCGCCGGCACCCTCACGGCGGCGGCGCGCAATCACTTCGTCGATCGTCGCGTTCACCATCGCGACATCGGCTCGGTGCTGGGCTCGCTGCTGGCGGAACACAGTGCGCTCGATCAGCGGATGTGAGTACGCGGACCTATTGATATAGGTCAGGGCACGCAGCATGGCCGAGACGACCGGATGCGGATCGGTGCGGATGAAGGACTCGAATTCGTAGCCGAACCCGGTGCGGCCGATCACCTCGAGCGCAACCTTGTTCGTGTCGGAGGGCACATCGACCCACTCGCCGGCCCGCCCGGCCCAATGCTCGACCAGCTCGCCCGCACACTGCTGCATGGTCGTGTGGTAGCCCTTCATTGCCGCCGCGGTGAACGACGGTGCCAGAATCGCGTGCGCCTTGGCCCAGTTCGGCTCGGAGTTGTGCGCGGTGAAAAGTCCGTCACCCGCCACGCTACGCAGGTCCCGGATCGGCACCCCCAGGAATTTCGACCACAACTCGTCGTCGTTGATCTCCCGCAACAGGTCCGGATCCGACACATAGGTGACTCGAGCCCCGAAGATGTTGCGCTCGTAGATACCGCCGAACTTCTGCGCGCCGCGCATTCCCCACTGACTCGAGTCGGTGACATGCAGATCCCACACATCACCCAGTACAGGCAGACGGTACGGCGGATGCGGTAGCTCCCGGTCCTGTGCCCGGATCGGCCGCGGCGTGGTCGTGGTCATCGTGCTCCATCCAGTAGTCCGGCACCGTCCACGTGGGCGGCTGCCTCGTCCCAATGCGCGGCTATGCTGCGCAGCGTACGACGTTCGTCAACGATGTCGCGCCCCGGAGCAGAGGCGTGCAGGCGAACATGGCGCCCTGGTGTCGCCCCGGATGTTTTGCGCCGTAACGCCTGCACGATCTGCACGGTCTCTGCCAGATCCTCGGGCAAATCATCCGGTGGTGGCTCGGAGTAACGGCCGAGCACCAGCAGACAGTCGCGGATCTCAACGGTCATGCGATGCAAGCGCCGCTCTGGGCCGACAGCGGGATCCTGCTGCGAGGGGCGCGGGATCTCCGCCGCGCACACCGTCACCAGCGCCGTCCACAGTGGCGTCAGGCGTCGCACGGCGCGGGAGGCCGGATCCATACGAAGCCGACGGGCGATCTCCACCATCACCTGCGCCGAGGCGGGAATCGCGCCCAACAGCAACAGATAGATGAAGTTGCGCTCGTTGGCGGCGAATCGGAAGTCGACGAACGCGCGCCCGGTTCCGGTCGCAGCACACACCGCACTGACCAGAATCGAGACGGCTTCCTCGGTAGCCCACACGCCGACAAACAGGATCAGACCATATGTCAGGCGATGACTCGGACGCAGGTGACCGGCACGTAGGTCCCGGATACTCGCCCAGGTGACAACGACGCCCGTTGTCGCGCACCATAAGGAGAACAGCGTGAAGTACAGCACCGTCTGCCAGCCCTCGGTGCGATCGATGTACTGCCCAAGGTCCCGCGCGTGTGTCCCCGCCGACAGCATCAGCGCGACCGACAGGTAAACCGCGACCCACACGACCCGGCTGGTACGCACAGCGCGGTCGGGCCAGGTCTCTGACCAGGACAACGCCAGAAGCACCAGCGGCGCGAAGGTGAGCACGATGAACACTGTGCCCAGCTGACGAGTGAAGCCGACTTGGAATATTCCCGCGTCTTGCAAGGCGTTCTGCACCGCGCGTTCACGAAGCATTGCCGCACCCACGCCGAACAGCAACCCATAGGTGACCAACCGTTCCCCCGGCCGACGTCGACCGTGCAGCCACATCAGGCGCAACATCACCGACAACACGCTGAAAGCGATGATCGCCCACGCCACCGTCGCTGGCGCCGAGGATGTCACCGATCACCCCAAAACGACCGCATCGGCCGCGACGAACGCCACCGAGATACCTCTGACAACAACAGATCAGCGAACAGTTCCGCTTCATCTTCCTGATGATCGGAGAACTCCGATCGGCCCAGCACCCGCCGTACCAACGCGGGATCGAGATCGGGCAGCAGCTGATGAATTCCTTCCAACCCGGCCGACCCCTCCGCGTGATCGAGCACCATATGGCCCGTCTCGTGCGCGATGATCTGATCGATATGGAAATCCGTTGTCTCGGAATCGAACGCGATCAGATCCACCGATTCACACTTGAGCCACAACCCGCACGGCGTGCGACTCTGCATCGCCCCCCGCGGGTCCGGCGTCGAAGTCACCGGCATGAGCTGAATCGGCCGCCCTCGCCAATCACCCAGCCGCGCTAGGAAAGCCTCGCGATTCCACGGCGAGGGAACCAGCGGAAGTACCGACTCACGCGCGGCCAGCACTCGCTGCGCTGAGGTATCCACGTCCGATCCCTGCCCATCCATGTGTCGACGGCACGTACCCCTCACCGTCTCGAGAGAGCACTGCTGATTCATTCAAGACCATCTTGCAGAACCCCGCACCCACAGCGGAATCGGCTGGCTGGACCTCGGCAACGAACGCGGTTGTCGAAGCCGACAACCACCACCCCAGATTGGCCCTGAGCAGGAAGCGCGTCATGATCCGATCACGGACCGGGCTTCCCAACCCCGGGGGGAGGACGCAACGGAAGGCGCCTGCGGTAACCATAGCGCGCGCCTGACGAGATTGAGGGCTTGACGTAGCCCACGAACATGACTGTCGGGCAAGGCCGAGTCCTTGACCTTGCAAGTACTTGAAAAGACCGATGCCGCCGGGCGAAGGGGGGAGTTGGCCCGGCGACATCGATATCGCTGGCGATCGGTGACTCCATAGAATCAAATCGACCACCACTGCGGGCCAATTCTGTTGGGGGGATCCACAGTTGACCCGCGCACCCGACAGTACGGGTATCTACCACCCCCATCGCAACCCATCCAAAGCCATTGTGAGAAATCCCATTCCGAACGGTTCGAGGTTGTCAGTTGACCGCCGCCTCCCCGTGATGGCGCCCGGCATTGCAGTTACGGCAGGCTTTCCGCGGGGGTGCAACCAGCTAACCCGGCTGGTCGGGTCATTGCGCGGGTGAGTTCGTCCCGGCTCATCGGGCCCAGCAGATAACTGTGCTCAGCCAGGGTGGACAGCACTACAGGATAGTCCAGGCAGCGGGCGTAGAAGTCGGCTTGAATAGCGATGACGACGTTGGTCGGGTCCGCTTGGCCAGCGGCACACAACGACTCGAGTGCGACCAGGAATTCCATGCGCTCGCGGTCGAATTCGTAGGCGGTGAACAGTTCTTCGAGCTGATCGACGATCAGTAGACGAGACCGGTCCAGCCTGTCCCTGCGAACTCGGAAACTGTTGTGCGGCCTGGGGCGATCGTGCGGATATCCCAGTTCTCGCCGACGAGCCCGGCGGTCACACCGGAGACGTTTCCACTGCTGCTCAACGACAGGCGTGCCGGCACCGACCGGCCGGACTCTCGGGAATCCGACGCCCGTGGACGTCGGAATGGCACTTTTGGATCGGTGGCCGTGGGGTGGTGATTCGGGTCGAGCAATCGGCGGCGCGTGCGGCGTCGAACTATCGAGCGGTCCTGTAATCGGTTGAGGGGGAGTGCATTAGCCCGGATCTTTCGTGCGGCTGATGTGCTGGCCTGTTCGGGTTCGGATTGATGTTTTGCGGCCGGCTTCTGGCTGCGGGGCATGATTGGCTGA
>NZ_JBIWMX010000093.1:0-6636 GCF_044766925.1 Nocardia sp. NPDC101769
CCTTCGCTGGTAGGTGCCACAGCCGGATCGCCGACCGCCGCGTCACAAAGATAATGCGGGCAGACGATCTACGTATCTCGTTTCGGGAGAACAGATTTCACAAGGTCATCCGGAGTTGTGTTGCGCTGGTGAACATTCGATGCTCGACGCTCGTGTGATCGCCCGAGGTGACCTCGACCTGTTGATTTCCGGATGGCCGCAGGGCCGATTCGAAAGCCAACACCCGCGCCCGGAACTGCTCCTGCCCACCATCCGTCGCCATTCTCGGTCCTTACACCGGCCCAGCTGCCTTGAGCCAGCCGAATAACAGCCCCGATCAGCAAGAACGACCGCTTACAGCACGTCCCGATATCCTGGAATCGGCAATAGCGGACGTTCTGCACCGCACCAGGTTCCGGCCGCAGGCACCCCGCGCTGGCCGGTTCGGTCAGCGTGCCATGCGGCAATATAGTGCGTTTGCCGACATGGGTCAGAACAGCGTCTCCGGCGTCATGAACGGCTCAGCATGGTTCGTGCTGCACGGATTTCGGGAATCCCGATCACTCGTGCCGCGAGCAGGAACACCGCCGTGCCAGCGGCAGCTCCTGCGGCGAGGGTGACGAGCTGTTCGATGCTGGGCGTGCCGATCGTGGTGCGTGAGAGCGCGATAGCGGTCAGTCCGGCGGCGCCGGCGAGGGCGGTTGCCCACATCACCCGGTGCACGGTGGCGGCGACAGCGGAGAAGCCGAGCAGCCCGTACCGCCGGCGAAGCAGAATGTGCCCGGTCACCGCACCGGCGACGTAGGCCAGCGAGCTGGAGACGCTGAGCATCACGATCACGACCTGGTTGGTCAGGACAGTCGCCGTCAACACCAGAATCGCCACCTTCGTCACCACCATGACGACGTTGATCACGGTGGGAGTCCGGGTGTCGTTGTAGGCGTAGAACACTCGCATCTGCAGCATGACCAGCGCGAACGGCGCGAGCCCGAACGCCGAGCACGCCACCGCGAGCCCGATCAGCCGGGCAGCGTCAGCGTCGACACGACCGGTGAACACCAGCGCCGCGAATCCCGGACCCAGCAGGCTCATCGCCATGGTCACCGGGATCAGCGCCACCGACAGGTAGCGGGCACCACGGGAGAGATCGGCGATCACTGCAGCGTGATCACCGAGAGCCGCGGCGCGAGAAATGCGCGGCATCAGGACCGTCAGCACGGACGCGGCGAGAATGCCGTAGGGGACCTGGAACAACAGCTCGGCGTAGGTGTAGATGGACACCCCACCATGGTCGAAAGCGACCCGCATCGTGATCGCCACACCGATCTGGCTGATCACGGCATACACCAGCAGCCACCCCAGGATCGGAAGCCCGGCGCGGATCGGACGCCAGGTGTAGGGCAGCGGCCGTACTCGCCAACTCCACGCGAAACCGTTGCGCCGCAATGCCGCAACCACCCAGGCGGCTTGTCCGGCGATTCCTGCTGTCGTACCGACGCCGATGGTGAGCACCTGGGCGGTGGTCATGGAGGTGGGAGTCAGGGTGACCGGCCCGGGAAGCAGGACGAATACCCCACAGGTGGCGAGCACGATCACGTTGTTGACCACCGGCGCCCAGGCCGCGGTGGCGAAACTGTCGCGGACATTGAGCACCGCTCCCACGACCACGGACACCCCGTAGAAGAAGATCTGCGGCAACAACAGATACGCCAACCCGGTGGCCAGGTGACGTTGTTCGGGGTCGGCGACGAACACTCGAACGATCAGCGGGGCGCACGCCACCGTGAGCGCTGTGACCACCGCCAACGCCAGCACGGCCGCGACCATCACCCGCTGGGTGAATTCGCGGGACCGTTTGCGGCCCTGACGTCGCGCCCGTGTCAGGACTGGGACGACGGCGCTGGCCAGGACGCTGCCGAGCAGCAGTTCATAGAGCATGTTCGGCAGATTGTTCGCGCCGTTGTAGGCATCTCCCACTGCTGCGGTCCCCAGGACCGCGGCCACCACGATCGTTCGAGCGAACCCCGTGACCCGACTGACCACGCCGGCCAGAGCCACATGCCCGCCCGCGCGAGCGAGCCCCGCACCGTCCGCGCGCCCTTCGCTGCCAACACCTTTGAGCTTGACCGGTTCGGTGGTGCGGCGCGGTAATCGCTGGATCGGCAACGGCTGTGTCGCGAAACTGCCGTAGTCGTTCAACACGTCCCCCTCATCGCGTGGCTGGTTCCGACCCTCCAGATTACGGACGCGATGTACCCGACCCCAGCGTGGTGCGTCGCCGCACGGTGGAACGAATCACCACCGTCCAGCCCCCAATGAACAGCATCAAATGGAGTTGCGACGCTTCATGTACCAGGTGACACGATTCTTACCCGTTTCGGCCGCCGACGCCCCGCGCTGGCCGGTTCGGTCAGCGCGACATGCGGCAAGAGAGTGCGTTCACGCCGTGGGCCCGCGCTCCTCGACGCTGGACGCAGCTACCCGCCACCGAGCCCCCGCTCGCCGAAACTCCCGGCAATATTCTCGGCGACTTCGGGGTCAGCGCAGGCTTCGGCATTCCCCAGCGTGCCGCAACCTACATCATCGGGGAACCCGGGTTGGCCGCACCGAAACATGCCGTCACCTGCTCGGGCGTCCACCCACCGATAGCGCAAACCAGAATCCGCACAATCGGATGGGTATACAGGTATTGCGCAGAACTCGATCCCGAAGAACTCGATCCCGAAAAAAGAGGTGCCCCCGAACCTGACTCCGACGTCGATATCGGAACCGGCACCGGCGCGGCGGCAGCCGTGCCGACCCCCACCACCAAAGCCCCCAGCGCAGCCGCCGCAACAAGGAAAGAACGCATCGGACAAGACCTTTCAATCAAGCAAAATTGATACGTTTCACAATCCGGTACATCCCGGCCTCCCGCGCCACCCCAAATCCTGGGGCGGCGGCGCAGCGGCACTGGGTTTCCCATCGGCCGACCCGCTGGTGATTCCACTGAAGCCCCGGAGAACGCGCTGCATTCGGCATGTCAGTGCATCCGGTCGGCCCGGGATTGACACGGCCACTTGATCTTCGCTCATCTGCGCCAGCCGGTTCGGGCAGCGCGGGAAGTGGCGTGAGCGATCACTTGCACCGACTGTCGTTGGATTGTCGTGCGGCACAATGCTCAAGGATGTTCGATCTGCTCGCGCAAGATGTCGCCGTGGCCGGCGTGACGTGCGAAGTCCTCGATCAGGAACAGGTAGATGAATCGCAGGCTCACCTCGCCGAGACGAGGGTGGGTCCGGACGTCGTCGAGTGCGAAATCTGCGGCGATTGCTCGGGAACGTTCGCTGCCGCGGTCGAATTCGGCGATCACGTCGGCCACGGTTTCGTTGTCGTCGACGACGAAACTGGCATCGCCCGGCGTCATGCCGCCGTCGCATTCGTTCTCGGGTAGGCCCGCCAGGATGTGCTGGAACCAGATCCGCTGGGCGACTGCGGCGTGCTTGAGCAGTCCGATCGGGGTGGTCATCGATGCGACGAGGCGGCGGCGGGCGTCTTCTTCGGACAGGCCGCGCAGCGTGTTGACCAATTCGGCTCGGTTGCGGTCGAGCATGTTCTCGAGCATTCGACGTTCGTCGCCGATGGTGATTCGTGGTCTCGACCAGGTCATTGCCAACTCGATCCTTTGGTTGGTTTGGATCTGCCTGTCGTCCGCATGGCCAACTGGCCGAAGGATATGGCGGCACTGAAATCATCCGCAACTCGGCAGTGCAGGCAGTCGGGCGCCCAGATCAGGGCCGTTGATCTTCCGGCCGCCCGCGCTGGACGGTTCAGGCAGTGCGGGTCACGCCAGAGTGCGTTTTGCCAGGCCCTCGGGTCCTCAGGCACGTAGCGCAGCGTCAAGCTCGGCTTGCAGTCGGGCTTTGGAACGAGCGCCGACCATGGTGCGAACCGGACGGCCATCTCGGAAGAGCACCAGAGACGGCAGCGACATGATCTGGTAATCCCTTGCAGAATCCGGGTTTTCATCGGAATTGATCTTGCAGATGATAAGGTCGCCAAACCGTTCTCGAGCGACTTCGGCCAGCACAGGCGCGATCATATGACACGGCGGGCACCGTGGAGCCCAGAAATCCACCAACACCGGTTGCTGGTGCTGGAGAACGACAGCAGCAAAAGTCTCGTCAGTGACGGTGACTACCTCGGCAGTGGCGTGATCGAACGACATCAGGATTCCTTCGTGTCGGTCAGGCCTAGTAGCGGCCCGGCACGGATTGTCCGGCCGGGCCTCCGCGGCGCGGAGTTTGTCGGCCAGCGTGGTGCGCAATTGCGTGAGTTGAGCTAGAAGGGCGTCGACTTCGGCCAGGCGTCGGCGGTAGACATCGATCGAGTCCGTGCACGAGTCCCCGGACTCGTGTCCGGCCCGGAGACATTCCACGAACGGGCGAGTATCGTCCAAGCTCATCCCGACCGCCTGCAACGCCAGGATCTCAGCGACCAGCCTGGCATCATCGTCGCTGTACTCCCGATATCCATTGGCTTCTCGCCGCGCTGTTATCAACCCCTGCGATTCGTAGAAACGCAGGGCGCGTGTCGTCGTCCCAGCCCGCTTCGCCAGCTCCCCGATCCTCATGCCCCGACCGTAAACGTTGACCTTTGCGTCAAGGCAAGCCCCAATCGCCCTTCAGCACGCTGAAATCAGCAGTTGCGGACGTTCTGTGCCGCAGCAGGTTTCGGGCGCCAGCGCCTCGCGATGGCCGGTTCGGTCAGCGCGGTATGCGGCAATTGACGACGTTCACAGACTCGGCGGTTCGGCCGCGCCGCCGAACATCACCGCGGTCTGGTAACCCTTGTCCTGGTTGTCCGTGACATAAGGCCGCAGCTCTTTTTCGTATGCGGCGAACGCGGTCTCGGGGTCTGCATCGGCCGCGGCCAGCTGGCGAGCCAGGGCCTGTGCGCCGATCAACGCCTGAGAGGTGCCCATGCCACTGGTCGGTGCGGCGCAGTATCCAGCATCGCCGACCAGCGCAACCCGGCCGCACGACCACCGGTCGAGGTGAACCTGACAGGACGAGGCGAAGAAGAAGTCCTCGGCATCGGTCATCGCGTCCAGCAGGCGGGGCACTTCCCAGCCCTGCCCCGCGAACGCCGACCGCACCGCCTGTTCTTGCTCCGCGCGGCTGCGCCGGTCCCACTCGGGGGACGAAGTGGCAAAGGAAAGGCTCACCGTCAACCGGTCCGAGTCGGCCGAGCTGAACAGGTAGACCGTCGTGCCCTGCCCCGGCCGCAACAGGCCCGTGTGGTCGAGTCCAAGGTAGTTGGCGATGCTGAACCCGACACCGGACATCCCCAGATGCCGCAGCACGTCGGCCCGCGGACCGAACGCCAGGCGCCGGACGTTCGAATGCACCCCGTCCGCGCCGAACACCAGGTCGAAATCGGCAGCCACGCCACGCTCGAACTCGACCGCGACACCGGATTCATGCTGCGTCAATGCGGTGATCGGGTCGCCGAACACGTATGCCACATCGCCGGTGGTGGCCTCGTGCAGGATTCGAGTCAGTTCACGCTTGGGCACTTCCAGTTCGCCGGCGAACGTCTCGGTGGGTAGCTGCCCGATCTCGGTGCCGCTGCCGTCGACCACGGCGGTGCCGCGCATCTTCGTGTCATGTCCGCGGATCTCGTCGAGCACGCCCATCTCCGCCAGCACGTCGAACGCCGCACCACGGAAGTCCACCGCATATCCACTGTCGCGGACCAGCGACGCACGCTCGACGACGGTCACGTCGTACCCGCTGCGATGCAGGAAGTAGGCGAGGGCGGGTCCGGCCACGCTCGCGCCCGAGATCAGAACCTTCGGCTTGGTCATGATCAGGACCATAACCACGTCTTATCCATATGGTCAATCCATTTGGATAAAACATATGGATAAGATTGTGGGTATGCTGCGCAGGTGGGAAACCGAGAAGCCTTGTTGGCCGGAGCCAAGCAGTGTTTGATCGAACGCGGCTGGGCGCACACCACGGTCCGTGACATCGCCGCAGCCTCCGGGGTCAACCACGCGGCCATCGGCTACCACTTCGGCTCCCGTGACGCACTGCTCACTCAGGCACTGGTGCAAGCAGTGGACGAACTCGGAGCCGAACTGGCCCACCACGACTCGACGGACAGTCCCGAACAGGGCTGGCAGGCCCTGATCGACACCTTCACCACCCATCGATCCCTGTGGGTGGCCCAACTCGAAGCCGTCGTACAAGCCGAAAGGTCACCCGACATCCGCGAACACCTCGCCCGCGGACAACGCGAGGCACGCACAGGACTCGGCGGCTCGGTACCACTCGCACTGCTGACCGGCCTGATGCTGCAATGGCTGGTGGACCCAGAGCACGCACCCTCCAGCAAGGACGTGGTCACCGAATTACGTTCTCTCACCACGAATCTCTGACCGCATCAGTACACTCCCCCGCAGTTGATTCGGCCGATGTCCTGAACTCGGCAGTAGCGGACGTTCTGTGCCGCAGCAGGTTCCGGCGGCCGGCGCCCCGCGCTGGCCGGTTCGGTCAGCGCGGTATGCGGCAGATGAGTGCGTTTGCCCGAGGTGCGCTCATCGGTGCACGCTCAGGGCTTGGGCGAACCATCTGAACGCGGGCACGCTGGGTTCTTCGGGGGCGTGGCCGT
>NZ_JBIWMX010000094.1:0-5487 GCF_044766925.1 Nocardia sp. NPDC101769
GGTCGTCGGCCACCATCAACACGGCCCCGCGACCGGACGCAACCCGGTCCCATGCTCATGGCAAACCAGTGGTCCCATCACCCTGGCAGGCGACACGGGGGGTGCGCGGCGCGTTGGTCCACTGCCAGATGAGCTGCTCGCGCAGCAACGGCCACGAGGTCCGGTCAGTCATCGGTTGCCCTCCAGGACGAGGAGACATTTTCGACGACCGCGCAGGTCCAAGCCAGCCGTCGCCCTGTCCTGGCTCCGCACCCAACCCGCCATCGCCGCCCCTATCGCCAGCGCACGCACCGTCGACCGACTCTCGGCCCTGCTCGCGTCCACCGAACTGACCCTCACCTCCGCCGAGGTAGCCCAACTCACCGCCGCGTCCCTCCGGTGAACCCGTCCCCGCAACGCCCGAAAGCACCCGCGAGCCGACGCTCCTTCCGGCCACGAATCGGCTACCTGATCCTGGCGACTCTCGCCTTTCCGGTCGTATTCGGTTGTGGCGCACTACTACTGATCATTTTCCTGGGCCCGCATCCCACCGACGGCTCCAGCCCACCCAGCCAGCCCTCGATCCAGGTCAGCCAATCCACCACCCCGCCCGACCTGCCCACCCGCCACCCCTGCTACCCATTTCAACCGGAATGCTGAGATTCAGGCGAGGTCGGCGATCTTGTCGGTGTTGAGGATGAGACGGATCGTGTGAATGCGGTCGCCATATCAAACATCCAGTCACAACAAACTGACTCGTCGCCAATTAGGTCGACGCAGCCTCCGAGCCGTCCGCACTGCGCCCCGGATTGCTGGGCTGGGTTACAGAACCGCGCGAGGTACTGGCGGGCGGCTGGCTGGATACCGCGCCCCGGGATTGCCAGGGGTGCTTCTTCTGTTGGTTGGAGTGCCCCTGCTGCGGGAAGCCTGCGGCTCCGCTCGGCACAGGGACCTTCCGGTGTACCGGGTTGGGACGCTGCGCCTTCGGCGGTGAGACGACCGGTGATGTTGTCCGATCGTCTGAATCGGGTGTTTCCTCCGGTTCCTCGACCGGTTTATGAGCAGCGGCGGGTTTGTGAGTGGCCGGATGATGGGTGGCGGCGTGTTTGTGGGTGGTCGCCGGCTTGTGTTTTGCGGACCCGGGGTGGTGCGGCGTGCTGTGGTGCGGCGGCTTCGGCTTTTCGGGCGGCTTGCCGGGCAGGTTTGCCGGGGCCTTCGGGTCGCGCTCGGTGGGCAGCGGCAGGCCCGCAGCCAGACCATGGAAGGTTCGCTCGTAGCTCGTCACGGCGTCGATCACTGTGGCCAGTACGTCGCTGAGCCGCCGGTAGATGTAGTCCTGGGTCTCCTTCGTCAGCGGTGGCCACGTGAGGTCGTCTTTGCGCCCGGACCGTGGGCCGATCTGCTCGAGCTCTCCCTTGAGAGTATCGACCGCATTCTTGATGGTCTTGAACTGTGCGGTCTTCTCCAGGTCCGCCTTATGGGCGGCGTCCTGGTATTTCTTGTCGATATTCGCCCAGTCCGCTGCCTGCTGCAGTTTCGACGCGAGATCCTGCTGGTAGCTGGTCAGCGCGGCACCAGACAGACCCTGGGCTGCCCCTGCTTCGAATTCGGCTCGAAGATCCGCCTCGCTCTTGGCCTTCAACGTGTTCTTGACAAAGGGAACGACGATGGGGTTGTCGCCGCCCATCATGTCCACCAGAGTCTGCAGATGCCAGGAGGTTTCGCTGATGGATGCCGCGAGTGGATCGTCCGGTTTGACGTTCACCGGCACCGGCAGAATCGTGTCCCACTTGCCGGTGTGATGGGATGCGTCTTCCGGTTTAGCGAGGCCGCCGTTTAGGGTCAGAGGGCCGAGATCGATGGACCCGATCAGCTTGCCACTGCTGGGGTTCGTGTTGTCCCAAAACAGCAGCCGGCCGTCGTCGCTGAGCTGTACCGAGCGAGGGCGTCGATCCTCGCTGAGTAACTCACCTTTGGTGCCGTTGTGGTCGCCGCTCCAGTTCGAGCCCGCCGCCCAGACCGCGTTCTTGGCGGTGGCATCCGCGGCACTGGGGTAAACAACCAGGTTCCCGTCGTTCTGGAACCGAAGTACCGGGCGGGCGTTCGGGTGCGCGGGGTCGGGTGCGACCCTCTTCGCGGACAGTGAGGAGGCGTTACCGCCCGGCCCGGCGATGACCACCTGGCCGTTGTGCTCGAAGGTCAGCCGGTAGAGGCCGTTCTTCGACACCAGCGAATCGCCGGGGTACAGGTCGGACAGGCCGGCCTGGGCATCCTGCTGGTTATCGGTGTTGGTCAGCGTGTCGCCGGAATTAGGGGAATAGATGTCCTGATCCGGGACCGGGGGAGGAGGTTGCAAGGGGCCACCACCGACCGCCGCGCCACTCATGGTTCCGACGCTCCGGAGGCGCGCACCCGATCGGCGCCACCGTGGTCCGCACAGATGAAGGCGTCGGCCGTCGCGTAACAATTGTCGGCGGAATCGACCCACCCGTCCGCCAGCCCGTGTATTCCGGGGTGACGGGCATCGACCCAGTACTGCTGCATACGGGCGCTCAGGGCCTGGCCGGCCGCACCCATTGCCTTCCCATTATGGTCGAGCTGTGCCGGCGGCTCTGCCCACTCACGCAGGCCGGCCGCATGGTTGTGATTGTGGCCTCCCATCCTTCGCCACCAGTCGGGGTCGGCATTCATCGATTCCGCCATGCTGCCTCCTACGGTCCGAGAGGTGTTCGACGTCAAGAGGTTCGAGCTCTTCCGTTCCGAACCGAAGAAACGATATGGCAGGTGACGAGCATCGACCTCACCACATATGGGAAGCCGTTGATCCGCGCCAGCTCGGATCAACGCGGATCCGCACTGCTTCCGACCGGGCCGTCCAACGTCGGCACCACAGCACGATGAAGATTGAATCGAAACCGGGGGTAAACGCTTGAGCGCTGAAGGCGCAGGGAACCTCAGTGCCGGATATCGCGAAGATTCTCGGATGCTCCCGAGCGACTGTCTACCGGTACTTGTCCGAGCAGTCGCTTCCGGCGGAGTTGATTTCCCTCCCAGGCGCACTACCCGGAGCGGGATTCAATGGCCTTACGGATGAGCAGGGGCCGCATCGCCGAGTACCGCTTGCTCAGCCAATGCTTTGAAGTTCTTCTCATAGAGCATCAGCTCGCGAGGCTGCGTGATCGTCAGTTCAGCGGTGATGGTTTCGACCAATACCCGCTTGCGCTCAAACATGCAGAAGTTCGATATGGGCACCCTGAACTCGGCTTCCGATGGGACGATTCCCAGTACGACGCGAGGCAACGTCATCGCGATTAGCCTCGATCTTTCGCCGGGCCGTCGGCCTGGCTTGATCGGTTTCGGATTGGTGTCCGGCCGCTGATCAGCGGCCGGTGGGCAACACAGGGTAGCCCGGTCAGCGGGTGGCTGCCGGGTTCCACGGGCCCGGATGGGGAGTCCTTTCGGTGATCGTCGGGGTGGTTTGTGCTGGTCAGTCGGGCCGCAGGCGGTCCAGGACCGTCAAGAGCAGACCGGTGCCGCGGTGGTGCCGTGACAGGCGCAGATGGACGCGGCGGGCGTGGTGCGCGAGCTTGGCCGGTATCGAGAACAGTTGCAGGCGCAGTGTTTTCGGTTCCCAGCGGCGAGCCCGATGATCGTGCAAGCAGATAGTCTGCAGCCAGGCGGTCAGATCCAGGGCGAGCGCGACGATCGCGACCCAGATCCGGTTCGCGTCAAAGGATTTGAACGGCAGGTTGCGTAGCCCGGTGTCTTTCGCGGCGCGGATGCGGTCCTCGCAACGGGCTCGCTGACGGTGGCGAAGTTCCAGGTCCGGGAGCTGACCGCGGCGGGTGAAGGTGCGCGAACGCGGTCAACCTGAGGCCATCGACGTCGGTGAACCGCAACTGCGCACCGGGATGCGGACGCTCCTTGCGCACGATCAGCCGCATGTCGTGCGGCCAGTCGGTCAACTCGAGCATGCCGGTGACCTCGGCGACCCACGCGCCGTCGCGGACCTCACCCTCGGCGTTGTAAGCCGGGGTCCACACCTTTTTCGGGATCATATTCACCGCCTCGACGATGGTGTCGGTGAGGGTGAACCCGAGCGAGTACTGCACCCGCCGGGCAGTGCAGTAGTCCACGAAATCATGGGTGCCGCCCCCGGAGTCGGTGCGCACCAGCACTTTCGGTCCGACCCGATAGCCCGGTCGCCACGGCAGTTGTGCCAATGCGGCGGCGAGGACCTTCTTGTGGTCGGCGGCGGTGTTGGCACCGGCATTGCCCGGGCGCAGCAGCTCGGCGACGGGTTCGCCGGTGCCATCGCCACCGTGATCGGCGAACGCCAGCAGCGGGTGAAAGCCGAAGCCCTTCTTGAAAGTCGGTGCTGCGCATTCTTTTTCCGAATGCGCGTCGAGCAGGGTGGCATCCAGGTCGATGGCCAGCGGGTTCCCGGCGGTGATCGCGTGGTCCGGGGCCCGCTCACCGGCAGCCCGCCAGGCTTGCGCCCGGGCCCCCGCCCGCGCGGAAGCGATGGCGGCCAACGCTTTCGGTGCCTCGGCAGCCAGCGTGGCGATCAGCCGCCACACCGTCGGGTCCGACGCCACCGCCCCGAACACGCCGGGTTCGCCGCGCAGCAACGCCACATCGGCGGCGCAATCACCGCCGACGGCGACCGTCACCGCCAGATCCAGCAGAATCTTTCCCGGATCATGAATGGCCAGCGGCTTCCGCCACGGCGCGAGGACCTGCGACAACGCCCGGTCCAGCCCCACCGTCGCCGCGGTACGCAGCAGCGCGACCGCGCCGGCCTGCGACACCACCTGCGATCCGTCCCCGTCAACTTTCAGCGACGGGTACCACCCCGTAGCCTCCCTCACCAGAAAGGTGCTCCTCAAACCGCCATATTCGATCCTCAGCAAATCGAATTATCGCAGCTCAGAGCACCTTTCGCCATTTCGGAACGCCGCCAACGCACACTGGCGTGATTGGCCGAGGTTAGAAGTCGATCGAGTTGACCCAGCATGATGTCATCGTTGCCGACCGTGGTGTGTAGAACCTGCTCAGCCACAACGAAGTTGAACCGATGATTACCTCGGTACAACACCTGCTGGCGTTCCATTCGGGCAGCTAACAGAGGCTCCAGGTCTTCGCGGGAGTTGTGGAAGAAGTCCAGCGCACGACTGAGGACGGCTTCCGCGTACGCGGGCGTCTGGAGAAGTCCAGGCACCAAAAACGGCTCGTACCATCGCATCAGACTGGTCTGTGATTCCCAGACGATCGATCGGCGTTGTCGGTGCGGGAGTCGCATCCGTTTATCTCGATATAGGCGGCCTGCAAGTTGCGAAGCGCCGCAATCAGATCGGCTGTCTGAGCCTCGGCACCACACGAGCTGCACCAAGCCTGAATGTCTCGTTCACTGGGGGTCAAGTCCCGGGGAGTGGTGTAGCTGGGGTGGTCACCGCGTGATCCGAAATATCGGTCAGGCGGTGAGTTCTGCTGGTGCGGTCTCCTCCT
>NZ_JBIWMX010000095.1:0-4924 GCF_044766925.1 Nocardia sp. NPDC101769
CGCCTCGTCGGCGCGGTCCTGGCCGAGCAACACGACGAATGGATCGAAGGCCGACGCTACCTCGGCCTCGACGTCCTGGCCCGCTCCCGCGGGCTCGCACCCACCGACGAACAGGAGGAGACCACACCAGCAGAACTCACCGCCTGACCGATATTTCGGATCATGCGGTGACTACCCCCAGTTACACCACGCCCCGGGACTTGACCCGGGGCGGAGGCTTCGTAGTAGTCCGAGATCGGGAAAGCCGGTCACATGGCGAAGGGAGCCAGCAAATCAGCAGCGGAAGTATTGGAAGGCCAGGAGAACGCTCGTGAATACAATGAACTGTCGCTCACCGCGATTCGGGCTGAGCGGCGGGTACTGGAGATCCAGACCAAGTTGCACCATTGGGCGAACGACGAACCACATCGTCGGTTCGACGATCTGTTCAACCTCGTCACCGATCCCAGCTTTCTGCTGATGGCCTGGGAACGGGTCGCGGGAAACAAGGGCGCACGCTCGGCCGGAGTCGACGGAATGACCGCCGCCTTCGTCCGGGAACGGATCGGTGAGGAACGCTTCCTCACCGAACTGCGGGAACAGTTGAAGGCCCGCAGTTTTCACCCGACGCCGGTGCGAGAGCGGATGATTCCCAAACCGGGGTCGCGCAAGCGACGTCGACTGGGTATTCCGACTGTCGCCGATCGCGTGGTCCAGGCGTCGCTGAAGCTGGTGCTGGAGCCAATTTTCGAGGCGGACTTCGCGCCGTGCTCATACGGCTTCCGACCGAACCGGCGTGCGCACGACGCGATGGCCGAGACACGCTTCCTGGCATCCAAGACTTACGAGTGGGTGCTCGAAGGCGACATCAAGGCGTGCTTCGACGAGATCTCGCATCCGGCCCTAATGGACCGGGTGCGGGCGCGAATCGGAGACAAGCGCGTGCTCGCGCTGGTGAAGGCGTTCCTGAAGGCCGGCATCCTTACCGAGGTCGGCACCTCCAAGGAAACCGTCACCGGCACCCCGCAGGGGTCGTTATGCGCAGCTGCGCATAAGCCCCCCTGCGGGGTCCCGCGATCTCGCTGCGCGAGCTCACCATCGGGCATGAGAATCGGGGCCTTCAGCCACCGCGGCACATACAGCACGATCCAGTGCTGCTGCGCGGTGACGTTGGCGCGCACCGCCTTGACCATCAGGTCGTGGTCCACCGAGTCGAAGAACTTCTCGACATCCAAATCGATGACCCAGTCCTTGAACCAACACCGTTCCCGGCACTTGGCCAGCGCGTCCAGTGCACCCCGCTTCGGCCGATACCCGTACTCCTCGACGGAGCACCCGTCCACCTCCCGCCACAACGCCGAGCATTTCGGGGATGCTCGGCCCGGCCGACGCCGCGAATAACAGAAAGAGACCTCCCCCGCGCCGTCAACACTCACCACAAGCTGCGACGCGGTCGAAGGTCTCTTCTTCACCCCAACTCTGGAGAACCGATGGGCAGCAGAATGCACACCAACCCTCTGGCAGCAGTAGCGGAAAGCATAGCTTGACCTAGAAGGGTTCCATGGTCACTTCTCCTTGCTATCGGGCCGGGGTCTGGTTCATAGCCCTCGGGCAGCTCCGGCGGCAAAGTGCTGGAGTACCAGAGTTGTCGCTCGGACACTTCTCGCCACTCGGACGCTCGGACGGTTCTCGCACGAAGTCCGCGAGCGGATACTTCAGAAACTCCGGGACCGCAGGTAAGGACGGTTCGAGCGCGCCGGCACTCGCCTGCTCGTGTGGTGGGTCGGCCGGTATGTCGTCCAGGTCCGGCAGATCGCCCGGGTGTGCAGGGATCTCGATGTCGGTATCCTCATCGAGCGCTCTGGGGTGTTTGGTCGGCCGGTCCGCGGCGTGGTTGCGCCGGTCGTCGTCGAGGTCGGTGTCGAAGAGGCGCCGGTAGCCGCGACACCAGCTCCGTCATCCCCGTGGGCTGAATCCGAGTTCGGCTGCGCCACAACCGGGGCCGCGCCGGTGTGGACGCTTCCCACACCTCCCGCAGTTGTCGTTCGGTGTCCTCGCCCAGTAGGCCAGGTTCGGGGAACACCTGGGCCAGTCGTAACCGGCCGGACAACCAGGATGACACCGGGGGCTGACCCCGACACTCTCACCGCGGAACTCTGCGCGCTGGCCGACTGGGCCCAGCAAGTCCGCGGCAATCAGGCCAGATCGTCGAATTCGACCGTGGTGTCCAGGGCGAACCAGCACACGTTCACGAGGGATCGGTCGCGGCGCAGATAGCCCGGACCCAGCCACAACCCCGGTTCGATCTCGCGGATCTCGTCATAGAGCCATCGGCTCGGACCTTGGTTGGCGACGCGGGGATGCCCGTAATCGATCCGGACCGCGGGCCTCCCGTCGGTCCTCGATTCGCCGACCGTCGCGACAAACGGCAATGCGCGCATCCCACCGGCGAGCTGGAAGAAGTTGTGGCCCAGCATCGTGCCGTCACCCAGGTCGCGGAAGGACTTGCCGGTCCAGAAGAACCCGGGCCTGGTCAGGACCCGATTCAGCACCCGACCGCCGACGGGGGCGAATCCGCGCAGCACCTGATCGCCGTGCAGGGCCCGGGCCGAGTCGTCGCCGGGCGCGTCGGCGCCGGTGAAGAGTTGCTTCAGCCGATCGCGGCTGAGGCCGCTGAGCATGTCCAGCCGGGGCCGGTGCACGGATGCCGGATGGACGGGCATGAGGCCCGGCACGGCAGTCAGCTCGTTCTGCATACGTGTCTCGATTCTGTCCGTGGGCAAACCGCCCATTGCGGTATTACGCGATTCCGATGGGGCGATCGCCGACGATGGAGATGCGCTCCATCACCCGGCGCTTGGGGAAGTAGTCACTGGCGGCGTAATGCTGGCAGGTGCGGTTGTCCCACATGGCGATTGTGTTGGGCTGCCACTTCAATCGAACCTGAAACTCGGGGCGGTTCATGTGCTGGTAGAGCGTCCGCAGCAAGTCGGCCGACTCCGATTCGCTCAGGCCGATCACCTTCGTGGTGAAGCCGGGGTTGACGAATAGCACCCGCCGGCCCGTTTCGGGAATGACGCGCACGATCGGATGCTGCACAGCCGGGAAGCTGGGCCGCAGCTGCGCGACCTGTTCCTGCGGCATGGCGGCGCCGAAGCTGTGGATCCAATCATGTTCGGCCCACATCTTGCCCGGCGACCAACGCCAGCAGCGCCAGCGCCTGCGACGCCTTCTCGGCCACTGATACAGGCGCCGCCCGCCCGAGGACGTGCGCACGGCGAAGGTGTAGGACCAAGGGCGGCTCCGTTCGGCAGCCAGCACGGCGAGTGTGCCCGCGCCGTCGCCAGGTTGAGGCCGAGGTTGAGCAGTCGTCGCAGGTTCAGTGCGGCCATGCGCCGGTGGAGCCAGTGATCGTTGGCGGATGTGAACCACGAAGCCGTTGTCGGCCTGCGTTTACCGCATCTCAGCCGCGATCTCCAGGTCGTCGGGCAGGCCGGGCTTGGCCTCTTCTCGCTCCGACTCGGTCATATCGTCGGGGAGGTCGTCGCGATCATGTTGCTGCTGAGCCCATTCGGAGCACTGCCTGAGCCGAGCGATGTCGGCGGAAATCTGAGTGATCAGGTGGTGAGCGTAATAGTCACGCCAAGCGTGACTACGTGGCACCATCCGCGGCTCGAGCTCCGAACCGATGTTGAGTTCGGCGGGACCCGGATCCTCTTCGTACAAAAGGCAGTTCGCGGTGCAGGAGTAGAGAATGGTGAGATGCGGTTCCTTGTCGGTCACACTCTCCATGGTGATGGCCATGCGCGATCCGCGCGGCGTGACGCAGTAGTTCGCCGTCCCTGCTGACGTCGGGCATCGGACGGTCGTGTCGCGCATGATCAGTCCAACAGAGGAGCCCCGGTTCGTCCTCCGCCGCGATATCGTGAGACTGGCGATCGGCGGGCGGATCGGAGGAGAAGTTCCGATCGGAGGTTCAGGAGAGCGCTAGGCCCCGAAAAGCACCGAAAACTAAACGTTATCGGAGGTCAGAGAGATGAGGGGATCGCCGGCGCCATTCGAAACCCGAGCGTCACAGGCAAGTTCAGCGGACACCCCGAAAAGTGGGGGCATGCGCATCGGCTGCCGCCAGTGACGAAAGCGGCCCCGGGGCCTCGGACCCTGGTACTGCGAAGATATGCACCGGGGGGTCTCATTGAAACTGGGATCCTGCTCCGGCGCAGGCGATCCGGCCCAGCCCCGAACGCACCATCCTGGCACGAAGGTCGATGCGGTTACCTCATGCTGGTCGACCTCGGTGGCGCGTCCATCGATGCGCCGCATGTGGCACTGAACGTCAGTGTGCTGCAGCGCTTTACGTTGCGGTTACGACGTGCCGGACAAGGGTTTGTCCGCATCGGCCGCGCACCGATCGATTCGAACGATGTCAGCCTGTGGGGACTGTGAATCGCGGCAATGTCAGGCGGTCGGGCATCAAGCTTGATTTCTACCCTTGCTTGATGTTTGCCCTGTTCGGCGGGGTTTGGTGCCAGGCCGCCCACCGCTTGCCCGACCATGCTCCGATCGACGGCAATCTGCTCACCACCTACGAGGTGCTGACCGACGTCGAAGGGCGGATAGGGATTCCCGCGCGCTGATTCGATCACGCAACAGGGCTGCGACCAAGAGCAGGTGCATCTCGGAGCGTTCCGCATCCAGCACGCGGCGCGCGATCGCGGCGACCAGGTGCAGCCGCTGCACAGGATCGGTGGCCTCCTTGGCGGCACAGACGGTGTCGATGTAGTCGTCGCTGAAGCGGCGTGGTCCCTCAGCTCGGCGAGAATGCCCTTCTCGGTCAGGAGATCGCGTGCGAGCAATGATCAAAACCTGTGGATGACCGGGAGGGCGTACCTTCCCGGATGATCTGACAATCAACAGGTTTCGATCTACTCGGCGCGCCAACGCC
>NZ_JBIWMX010000096.1:0-4800 GCF_044766925.1 Nocardia sp. NPDC101769
ACAAGTTCCCTCGAAAAGACTTGCAGCACAAGAACATCAACCACGATCGACCACCCGAGATCCAGCTACACCGCCGCGTAAGTTAACGGCATTGGGTTTCATGCGCACCCGGTTATCTGTCTCCGACCGGTTGTTCGGTCAGAGCGGCATAGTAGTCGGCCTCGTACTCGACCGGTGGTTTGCGGCCGAGCCGGTGCATCAGCCGGGACTCGTTGAACCAGCTGACCCACTCATGGGTAAGTTGCTCGACATCAGCCAGCCGGTACAACGGGCCTCGCCGGAACGGGGAATCATCACGGACCGCTTCGGTCTTGTAGAGGCCGATCGTAGTTTCGGCGAGGGCATTGTCGAAGGCGTCGCCAACCGAACCTATCGACGGCTTGAGTCCTGAAAGCATCAGTGTCTCACCGAATTTCACCGATGTATACTGGCTGGATTCAATCGGTCGTCGCAACACCTTGATTTCGGAGGTGTGTGTTGGCGTATGGGAAGCGGCAGTTGGCGGTTCGGGCGTATAGGGGGCAGATTCCGTCGCCGGGAAGGCCGACGGTGGCGTGGCGTGAGGACCGGGTGCGGTTCTGGGCGGCGATCGCGCGTGGGGTGATGACCGAGGATGCCGCCACGGAGGCGGGGGTGTCCTCACCGGTCGGATTTCGGTGGTTCCGGCATGCTGGCGGCGTGAATCCTCGTTTGCCGCAATCAGTTTCGGGTCGATACCTGTCTTCGAGCGAGCGTGAGGACATCGCGTTGTGGCGCGCGCAGGGCGCCGGGGTGCGTGAGATCGCGCGAAGGCTCGGACGCGACCCGTCGACCATCTCGCGCGAGCTACGACGCAACGCGTCCACGCGCACGTATCAGCTGGACTACAAGGCATCGACCGCGCAGTGGCACGCCGAGCGGCGCGCGAGGCGCCCGAAGACCGCGAAACTCCTCGCCAACGACAGACTCCGACACTACGTCGGGGACCGGCTCTCCGGTGTCGTCCGCACCGCCGACGGAAAGGCCGTCGCCGGCCCCGGCGCACCGGAATGGAAGGGACGCAACAAACCCCACCGAGGAGACCGCGCATGGGTGACCGCGTGGAGCCCGGAACAGATCTCGCGCCGTCTCAAGGTCGAGTTCCCCGATGATGAATCCATGCGCATCAGCCACGAAGCGATCTACCAGGCGCTCTACGTCGAAAGCCGAGGCGCACTCAAACGTGAACTTGTCGCCTGCCTGCGCAAAGGCCGGACCCTGCGTGTCCCACGGGCGCGAGCGAAACAGAAAGCGTGGGCCCATGTCACACCGGAAACGCTGCTCAGCCAACGTCCTCCCGAGGCCGCCGATCGCGCCGTTCCCGGACACTGGGAAGGCGACCTGATCATCGGGTTGCAGCGCTCCGCGATCGGCACCCTCGTCGAGCGCACCACCCGGTTCACCATGTTGATCCACCTGCCCAGGGAGGACGGTTACGGCCTCGTCCCTCGCACCAAGAACGGTCCCGCCCTCGCCGGATATGGCGCGGTCACGATGACGAACGCGCTGGCGACGACGATCACCACCTTGCCCGAACAGCTGCGGCGATCGTTGACCTGGGACCGCGGGAAAGAACTCTCCGATCACGCCCGCTTCACCGTCGTCACCGGCGTCAAGGTCTACTTCGCCGACCCCAAAAGTCCGTGGCAACGCGGGTCGAATGAGAACACGAATGGTCTTCTGCGCCAATACTTTCCGAAGGGCACAGACCTGTCCCGCTGGAACGCCGAGGAGATCGAAGCCATCGCCCATACCCTCAACACCAGACCACGCAAGACCCTCGGATGGAAGACACCCGCCGAGGCCTTCAACGAGTACCTACAATCGCTACAACAACCCGGTGTTGCGACGACCGATTGAATCCAGCCAGTACTTTTCCGCTGAATTCGCCGACGTGACAAACGAACTCGGCGCGAAACGATCTGTAGGCCGCACCGGGACACGCTTCGACAATGCCTGGGCGGAATCATTCAACGGAACCCTGGAGAACGAGCGAGTAAACCGGACCGAGTATCCCACGCGTGCGCATGCACGAAAAGACATCATCGCCTATATTGAGCTGCGGTACAACCAGATTCGGCTCCACTCCGCAATTGACTACCGCACTCCCAACGAAATAAAGTCCGAGTGGCTCGAACGGAACCAGGCAGCGTAGAGAAACCAAAGATGCGCTGTCCGAAATCTTTCCGGCCCCTCACATGACCATCTCGAATGCGAGGCGCTGCCGATCCATACCTGAAGGCCTTGCAGCGCGAGCAAAAGCGGTGGCCGAGGCGACGCGATGACCTTCTCGCCATCAAGCTCGCCACCACTACCGATGACGTGAGAACCTCTGGGCGCTGGGCGATCCGACGGTGGGTCAGCCGACCGCCAGCGCGTCGGTCACCACATGCACCGCGGCCAAGCGGGCCGCGAGCTGCTCGGGTACACCCAGCGCCACCGCCTGCTCGACCGGGTCGCGATAGCTGACCTTGGTGGTGCCCTCGTCGTCCCAGATCACCACCTTCAGTGGGAGATCCACCGCCGCGAGCGGCTCCGCGGCCATCACCGGCGTACCGGCGGCCGGGTCACCGAACATCACCAGGACGGTGTCTCGTAAGCCGGTCCCGGCGTGCTCGGCCGCGGCAGCTTGATCGATGACCGCGAACACCGTGACCTGCCGGGCTTCCAACAGTGACCGCAGGTGCTCCACCACCTCGGCTACCTTGCCCGGAACCTGCTTCGTAAGGATCGCCATCGTGCCTCGCCTCTTCACATCCGTGGTCGCCGCGTCGTATTCACCTGGAGTCGAGGGTATCCGAGCGCCCTCGGCCCAGCATCGGTCAGGTGACCGCCGCGCCGAACGACCGAAGCAATCGTTGATCACAGGCTGATAGCCTGGCTCTGACCAGTCGACGGCGTCAGGTCGCCAGTCACGGAGGACACGCATGCGCACTGGATCCGCATTACCGTCCGAGCAGCCCGGATCCCCGTCTCGCCCCGGCATGCGGGCCACAGTTCTGGAGGAATTCGGGACCGAACCGGTTTTGCGCAGCGTCGAACGTCCGGTGCCGGGCCCCGGTCAGGTGCTGGTCCGCGTTGAGGCCAGTGGTGTGAATCCGCTCGACGTGAAGGTCAAAGCCGGTGCGGCGGCGCATGCTCGGGTGCGGCTGCCGATGGTCCTGGGCATCGATCTGGCTGGCGTAGTGACCGAGGTGGGGTCGGGCGTGACCGGATTCGACATCGGCGACGAGGTGTACGGCATGACCGGCGGCGTCGGCGACCTGCCCGGCTCCCTGGCCGAATACGCCGCGGTGGACGCGGACCTGCTCGCGCTCAAACCGGCCCGGCTGTCCATGCTCGAGGCAGCGGCGCTGCCCTTGGCATTGATCACCGCGTGGGAGGGCCTGATCGACCGGGCCGACGTCCAGCCCCGGCAGCTGGTGCTCGTGCACGGCGGGGCGGGCGGGGTCGGGCACATCGCGGTGCAACTGGCTGCCGCGCGCGGCGCGATCGTATTCGCCACCGGTTCAGCCGGCGACCTCCACACCATCCGCGGACTCGGGGCCGAGCCGATCGACTACCGAGCCACCAGCGTGCAGGAGTATGTCGACGCAGGCACCGGCGGTGCGGGATTCGACGTCATCTTCGACACCATCGGAGGTGCGACACTGGATCTTTCGTTCATGGCGGTGCGCGCCTACACCGGCCACGTGGTAAGCATTCTCGGCTGGGGTGCGCACAGCCTGGCACCGCTGAGCTTCCGTGGCGCGACGTATTCGGGAGTGTTCACCCTGCTGCCTCTGCTGACCGGGGAGCACCGCGCCCATCACGGCCGGGTACTGGCCGCGGCCGCCGAACTCGTCGACGCCGGACAGATCACACCGATTGTCGACCCGACGCCATATCACCTCGGCACGGTCAGCGAGGCGCACCGCGCGGTCGGCGACCGGACTCGGCGTGGCAAGGTCGTCATAGACGTACGTGCGGCGGCCGAATCCTCCGAAAGCCGGTAATCGACTGAGGCTGCGGCCCTTGGGGCGATCCAGCAAAGCCGACACTCAACCCCTCCTCGGCGGTGCCGGAACTGAACAGACTCGGCACCGATGGGAATGTTGTTGGCCTGCAGCAGACAGACATTTGCCATCTCCGCAGCGCTTCCGCACTCCATTACCGCTCGGCGCGTGTGTGCCACCCGACCGTTCATCGGACCCACGACTTCAGGGTCTGGAACCTCTGCAGTGAACCCTATCCGCTGAATATGTGCGACAGCCGATCCGTTGTCAGTGTGGACCATCCCCCAGGCCGCTGGGTCTTCGTGGCTCACAGAGGCGAGCAACGCGCCCGGCTGAGTCAAGTACAAGGCACCAGGCGTCACCGGTACTCCAGGCATGTGGACCGTGATCTTCTCCCCAGCGAGCGCTGATGGGAACGACCGCCCGACGACATCCGGTTCGCACTGCACGAAGTCCGGAATTCGCGGATCCTCTGGAATTGCCTGCTGCCACTCGATTTTCACCACGCGCCACCCTTCCTGTCAGCTGCCCACCCACTCTGCCGTACGCTGCTGCTGGTCTGACTCGGGACTACGCGACACGGCGCTGGCCCAGTTGACCGCCAACCTCTACGACACGTTTTCTGGACAGCCGGATCCCTTGTCCGACTGCTGATTCCGGCTCGAACTGCGGGTGTCGGAGAAACGATGGCATTTTACGAACGCGCCCCAGCGGTGGACCTTTCGGTGTCGAAGGTCCCGACCCGAGGTGTCGTTGGCATCGTGTGATGCCCGCCTCGACGGCGGAT
>NZ_JBIWMX010000097.1:0-4579 GCF_044766925.1 Nocardia sp. NPDC101769
AGCGCGTGCACCCGAGCGAGCCACACTGGTACCTACAGGCGATCGGAACATCTCCGGGTGCGCGTGGAATGGGCTGTGGCCGCGAGCTACTACTGAGCCTTTTTCATCCTCGTTCGGCTTGAAGCTCGTGGTCTTGTAGGACGTGGATGGCCTTGGCCAGGGTCCCGGCCTTGTGGGGACAGCAGCGCAGCTTGTGCAGTACCTTCCAGCTCTTGAGCTGCGCGTTGGCGCGTTCGCCGCGTCCACGCAGTCTCGCGTGAGCCCGGTTGGCCTGCTTCTGCGATTCCGGCTTGTTGCGCCCCTTGTAGGGCGTGTGCAGACCTCCGACACCCTGATAACCCTTGTCCGCCAGCACGATCAGCCCGCAGCTCTCAAGTTCGTGGATGATCTGCCAGATCCAGGCGGCCTTCGCGTCGTGCACACTGCCGGGCAGCGCCCCCGACACCCACACGATGTCCCCATCAGGCGTGGCGATGACCTGGATGTTCATCCCGTGGAGGCGGTGCTTGCCCGAATAGTAGGGACGGTCGGCGGCGACCCGGTCGATCGCGATCAGAGTGCCGTCGAGAATCAGATACGCGTGCCCGTTCTTCTTCGCCTGCCGCAGCGCCGATCTCAGCTTCGGCGCACGCTCGGCCAGCAGTTCCACCGTTTCCTCCACGTACCGCCAGGCGGTCGTCGTCGAGATCTCGAACCCGGCCCCCAGATCGCTGTAGGTTTCGGCCTTGCGCAGGTAGGCCAGCACCAGCATGGCTTGGCGACCGGGATCGAGCTTGCGCCACACCGAGCCGATCTTGCTGCGGTGCCGGCGGATCACTCCAGCGACGTAGTTCAGGGTATGGCGTGACAACGGCAGCGCGGCACGGTAAAACAACAATGGAAGCCCTTGGGAAGCAGCGGTTTTGGTCGACAGCTGATCTACCAGGGGCTTCTCCATATCCTGAGGCGACACGCCGAGATCAGAACCATTGCCCCTCAACGTCATTCACGCAGGATGAAAATGGCTCACTGTCCCGACTTGGTCCCTGCGACCGCGAAAGCGCCTCTGCCTACCTGGAAACCAGCAATCGGGGAAATCTCGCCTACTACGAGCGCTTCGGATTTGCGGTTCGTGATCAGATGACGATGTACTTCGGCGGCCCACGAGTGTGGTTGATGTGGCGGCCCCCGCAGCAGGGCGGTCGCTGAGCCGCAAGAAGGCACGCTCCTCGGCAGTAGCGGACGTTCTGCGCCGCACCAGGTTCCGGCCGCCGGCGCCCCGCCCCGACCGGTTCGGTCAGCGCGGTATGCGGCAATAGCGGACGTTCCGCCGGCCTCGGATCGGTACGGCCAGTTGATCTTCCGATGCCCGCGCTGGCCGGTTGGGTCAGCGCGGTATGCGGCATAGCGGATGTCCTTGGCTCGCGGCCGTTTCGCCGCCGACCACTGGATCAGGGCCCTTGTGGGTCGACATCCCGGTATAGGCTCCGGCAACGTGGACGTCTACCTGCTATGGCACATCCATCATGCGCGCCCGCTGGACGGGTCTCCGACACGACACGTCGACGACGATGGAGACCTCGACTGGGACGAGCAAGAGGGAGACGAGGTCAAATTCTTGGGTGTCTACTCAACCGAGCAGCGCGCACAGGAACGAATTCTGGAAGCGCGGACCCTCCCCGGTTTCCGGGACGAACCCGACTGTTTTCACATCGACAGGTACCAAGTCGACAAGGGCCACTGGACCTCGGGCTACTTCACATATCACTATTAGCCATCGTTCTTTCGCGAGGTGAACACACGACATTCGGCATGAGCGCGCACAGCCTACGGCCGTACGGCGCTCTGCCCGTTGATCTTCGGCTGCCCCGCGCTAGCCGGTTTGGTCAGCGCGATCAGCGGTATACGGCGTGCGATCCGCTGTGTCCGACGCGGGATCAGAGCCATCCCGAGGGTGTACCGCGACCACCGTGACCGCCAGCGGGAGCGATTGCGGAGATCCGCGCGAGATCCTCGGAGCTGAGGGTGAGGGTGCCAACGGTGAGGGCTGCAGAGTAGAACGACATGGCGGGACCGTGCGGAGCCAAAGGTTTGTGGTAATTCCTGTTGCTACCACCAGGTCCCGCGCCCGCAACCACCCCGCCGACGGGGTCTGTGAAAATCCCTGCGCACCGCGCAAGCCAGCTGTCAATCACCCGCTACGCCAGCATTATTCGGTGATCGTGAATACCCCGGAGTCCTGCTGGTCCAGCCAGCCCCGCGCCACCAGACGCTTCAATTTCGACCGCAACGCTTCCACGTTCGACCGCTCGATCGTCGGTATTCCCAACAACCTCGCCAGCACCTACCAGGCGATGGGGAATCTGGGCCAGGCGATCGAGCTGTTCGAACGGACCCTCACCGACTGTGAGCGGGTCCTCGGCGACGACCACCCGATGACCACGGTTGTGCACGGCAATTTGGCCGTGGCGTCCGCCGCCGCGTGCGAGGGTGGCCGGTAACCCAGCCGTTGATTGAAGTCGATTTCCGCTTTTCTGACACATGCCCGGAAGACTCTCGGCGTTCATATCGACACGTCGGTTGAATGAGCGTTTCCGACTGACGGTCGCGGTTTGATGTTGCTGACTGTGCGCCGAAACATGTTGGGAACCAACGAAAGTGCGCGGGACCTGGCATGTGAAAGTGGTCTTACCACAGCCCACTTCCGCAAGAAGGTCCCGCGCAACATGAGTGTGACATACACAGCCGTGCTCCCGATCCCCGAGGCCACCGTCTTCTACGTCGCCGACCTGCTGGCCGACGTCCGCGTGACGAAAGGCACCCGCTGGCGGGCACTGAGCTGCCTCGAGCAGGCGGTACTGGCGTTGCGGTGGTTCCTCGACGCCACCCGCGTCGAACAACTCGCCCTCGACAACACCATCGGCCTGACCACCGCCTACGACGCCCTGCACGAGGTCATCGACACTCTCGCACTGCAGGCCCCTTCGCTGCACAATGCACTGCTGGCCGCGAAAGCCGCCGGACACGAGCATGTTTCGATCGACGGCACCCTGATCTACACCGACCGAGTCCGAGAACCGGGCCCCACGCTGGACAACAAGGGCAAGCCGGTGGATCTGTGGTGGTCGGGAAAGCACCGCCATCACGGCGGCAATGTCCAGGTCATCACCGCCCCCGACGGATGGCCGTTGTGGACCTCGCCGGTCGCGCCCGGCCGCACCCACGACGTCACCGCGCTGCGCGCCCATCCCGAGATGACCCCGGCGCTGTCGGCGTGGACCGGCGAGGACCGCGGCCTACTTGGCGACCTCGGCTACGAGGGCGAATCCGACCTGATCACGGTGCCGATCAAGAAGTCGGCCGACGGTGTGTTGTCCGAGCAGCAGCGCCAGGCCAACAAGACCCACAACGGCACCCGCGCGGTCGCCGAACGCGGCAACGCTCTGCTCAAAGGGTTCAAGGCCCTGCGGCGAGTCAGCCTGTGCCCCTGGCGGATCGGCGCGATCGTCGCGGCTGCCCTGGTGTTACTGCACCACCGACACCGACGCACCACCTGACCACGACACACCGCTACTCGGAAACGCTCAATGTCCAACCCTTGCAACCGAAGTCGACTGTAACCGGCTATAGCGGACGTTCCGCAGGCCTCGGATCGGCACGGCCAGTTGATCTTCCGATGCCCCGCGCTGGCCGGTTCGGTCAGCGCGGTGGTATGCGGCAATATGGTGCGTTTGCCGACGGATCTGGATGCGACACGTCGCAGCGGCAGGGCCTCGCTACTGAGTACATCGAGCCACCCGGCTCACATCATCGCAGGACAAGACCAATCACCCTGATTGTCAGTAGAAGCCGCTCGATCATCGGCGATTGCGGACCTTCCGCGAACGTGAGCGGCCCGAGATGATCTCCAGCCGTTGATCTTCCGCTCGCGGCACCAACTCACACCGCGCGGGTCGCAGCATAGCGTGCGTTGTCGCCTCGACATACCTGAAACGCGTTTCAGTATCGTGCGGTGGTGGCTGTAGCACACCTGGGGTCTATCACCGTCGACTGTAACGATCCGGCCGTTCTCGCGAACTTCTGGGCCGAGTTGCTGGGCGGCGTAATCGCCACCAGCACAGACAAGTTCGTGAGCGTCAAACTTCCGCACCTGGTCCTCACGGCCATTCGGATACCGAACTACCAGCCGCCCTCCTGGCCGGATGAAAGCACCCCGAAGCAGATTCATCTCGATCTCGCGGTAGCCGATCTCGATGCCGCGCAAGCCGAAGCGGTGCGCCTCGGGGCCAAGCTCTGTGACTATCAGCCAGCACCCGCCAAATGTCGCGTTCTCCTGGACCCGGCCGGTCATCCTTTCTGCCTGTGTTTGCCGCCAACCCCTTGACCGGGTGACCAACGGCTCGGCGCGGCCGAGCCGTTGGTCACCGGTTTGACCAAATTGATCTCGACGACGCTCGGTCATCGGCAAAGGCGGTCCGCCGCCTCACTGTCGGTGCTGTTGCAGCCTCGTACCGGTGTGTGCTCGATGGTTGCGCGATACGCTTTGGAGGTGCCGGTGAGGGCGGATGGCACCCAAGGCTGTGTCGGATATTCGGTGTGG
>NZ_JBIWMX010000098.1:0-4322 GCF_044766925.1 Nocardia sp. NPDC101769
GGCTACCGGGTCACCCTCCAACCCATTACTCAACCCGAATAAATCACCAACACCCGTGGTCACCCGTGGTGGTCACCATATTTTCGTGTCAGTTCTCGTAGTTCCTGGTCAGGCGCGGTGCGGCTAGGGGGTCGCCTTGTTCAAGCGGCGGTAGATGGTCGGGCGGGTGACGCCGAACTCGGCGGCGATCTGGTCGACGGTGTAGCGACGCTTGCCGTGTTCGTCGAGTTCGTCGTACATCTGCCGGGCCAGCCGGACCTGTCGGGGGCCAAGTTTGGGTTTCTGGCCGCCGGTACGGCCGCGGGCGCGGGCCGCGGCCAGCCCGTCGCGGGTGCGTTCGGACATCAGGGCGTGTTCGAATTCGGCTATCGCGCCGAGGATTTGGAAGAACATGCGGCCGACGGCGGTGGAGGTGTCGATACCCTGGTCGAGCACGACCAGGTCTACACCGCGGTCCTGGAGCGTCTTCGACAGTTCGATCAGGTGCTCGAGGGAGCGTCCGAGCCGGTCGAGCTTGGTGACCACCAGTTGATCTTTGGGTCGGTTGGCCACTAGCAGGGCTTTGGTCAGCTCCGGCCGGGAGGCCAGTTTGCCGGAGGCTTTGTCGATGAAGATCTGTTCGCATCCGGCCGCGGTGAGCGCATCGTGCTGGCTTCGGGGTGCTGGTCGCGGGTGGAGACCCGCCCGTAGCCGATTCGCATGGCGCGGAGTGTATTGCGAACCCCCGACAGGTTGACGTTGGCGCGTACACGGCAACCGTTACAGTTCTGGCCTGCGGAAACCTACTGCGGCCGAGAGTGTCTCGTGAACGATCGTTATCTAGAGCCATCCGCGGTCGTGGACTGCTGACCTGGCCCTGTTCATCGGGGACGGTGTCGCCGACGAACAGGTGCGGGCGCGATGAGCGTTGGTCAGCAGGGGCCGATCGTTACGGAGTTGCGATGGCGGCTGCGAGTTGGTGATGTATCGGCCCGTTCCGGGCCGGAGCGAATGTCTGCATGTCGTAGTTGTCCCAGAGCCTGGGCGAGTTGCCGACGTAACCGCTGGTTCTCCTCTGCCAGTTCCCGATTGCGGGCATTTGCGACTTCCAAGCGGCGGACCAGCGAGGAATCGCTGCTGCGGTGATGCGCTGGCAGCGATGTGGCCGGTGCGCGACGATTCAGTTCACGAAGTCGCTGGACTTCGTCTCGGATGTCGGGCTGGGAGTAAAGCCAAGACCGCGAGACCTCGGCCGCGGCGGCAACGGTCTGAAACGTCACAGTCGCCCCGGCGGCGTCGAGTTCACGGATGGCTCGGATCGCCTTGTTGCGGGCCAGTTCGTGCCGGTGGCGGGCGGCGGCGAGAAGATGCTTGCTGTTGTCAGCTCGCATTCGGCGTGCCCTGCACTGCTGTGTCGGGATCGGTTGCGAGCGCGGTGATGATGCTGGTCAGATTGCCCAGCACTTGTCGGTTCATCTCGGCGAGCCGCTGTTGACCGCGTGCCTCGGCCGATGAGATCAGCTCGATGACCTGCTGCTGTTGGTGGCGGTGCTGAGGGAGGAACTCGGCGGTCGTGACGAACATCGGACACGTCAAGCAAGCGTTGGCGTGCGGGCAGGTCTTCACCAGCGGCAATGAGCAATATCCGTTGGGAAGAGCCTGGGTTGCTCGACCGACACGCTGTTTGGCCCAGGCCGCTTCGGCGAGTGGCCCATTGGGGGTCGAGAGTGACTGCCTCTCCGGTGATTCCGACCTTGCGGGCGGCTTCCCAGTGTCGGCGGATGGTGGTGTCGGACAGCCGCGCGTAGCGGGCGGTCATCATGTGGGAGTCGTGATCGAGGATGCGCCGGACAACCTCTTGCGGGACGTCGCGGTTGATCAGCTGCGTCCCGAGGGTGTGTCGCCATTGGTGGGGTGTGATCCGGATTCGCTGACCGTGCTCGTCTTGGATGGCGCAGCTGGCCAACCAACGTTGCAGGGCGCGGCGGTATGCCGATCCGTCTATTGGCAGTCGCCCGTCGGGGTTGTCGCGAGGCTTCGGGAACAGCCGCGAAATGCCCTGCGGCCATTGGGTGTTCAAGGTTTGCAGGTGTTGGGTGATGGCCTGCTCCAGTTCGTCGTCGATCGGGACCAGCGCTTCACGACGCATTTTGTGGTTGAAATACCGCAGGTAGGGTGCGCCGTCACGGTCGCGGACCACGCAGTCGACGGCCAGCCCGAGTGCGTCGATGACCCGCAGTCCGCCGCGCATGAGGATCAGTGTCACCAGCCGATAGACGGGAATGGTCCAGCGGTCGAGGTTGTCGGCGCGCTCGAGCTGCGCCATGACATGGTCGCTGAGCGCTCGGGGCAGCCATTCACCTTCCTTGGGATAGTCCTCAGGGAAGAACATGGCATTGACCGGGAGCGTTGTGTCCCAGCCGTGTTGGCGGATCGCGGTCAGGAACAGGTTGAGCTGGCCGATCAGGTGCCGGTGTGTATGGGGCGCTCGCCGTATGTGGCGTGCAGAAACGCCAGATAGTGTTCGAGCAGGGGTCGGCAGATCTCCGCCAAGCGGTTGACAGGTGTCGATTGCGCGGCGAGGAACGCGGCGAACTGCGTAATCGCGTTGGTTCCCAATCCTGCCGTCGCTGCGGTCTTTCCGGTCGATATCCGCCAGCGTGCCCAGCGCTTGGCCAGCTCTTTCAGCCAGGGCTGGGGAATCCCGTCGAAGTGGAGGTAAGCCTGATGGCTGGGTTGGCGGCGCGCTCCGACTGGCCGCTTCCATCACCATCGCCGGTCTGGGCACGATCGGGGGGATGGCCTGCCCGGGCTTCGCTTCCGGGTCGGCGGCGTCGATCACCTTCGCGACCTGCTCGTACGCTCGGGCTGGTCGCATGATCAAACACGGCCGATTCGCCGTGTCGACATCAAGACCCGCCCATAGTATGCATCCACTGATAACAAATCCAGAGTGAGTTTGGGGGTAGTGGCGCATCCGGCCGGAATCCGGCGCTAACGCAGTGATGCCCGGGACTGTGGAGCCCCCAGATATCACGAAAATGGTTGTGGCTGTTGCTATTTCTTGCCGGACGCGCCGGTGTTGGTCGCGGCTGAGCGCCGAAGTCCTGATGCAGCAGAGCACGACGTACGTGCCGGGAGCCTCTGACCGACGGACTTTCTGATCGGCTGGCATCGGCGGAAAACTGGCGTGACTGCGACTCCGAGAACAAGATACGGTGCCCCATGACCGCCACGATCCTGGCCATCATCGGCACCCTGCTTGGCACTACTTGTTGCCGGGCTGTTCCAACAAAGGAGCGCCGGCCGTGCCGAACGGACCGCAGCCGCCACGCAATTACGCCGCGACCAACTTGAGTCCGTGACCTCCCTCGCGGTCGCAGGGTCAGACCACCGACGGGCAATGTGGATGCGTGGCGAGGCTCACCTGCGAGGTGACCCCGAAGCCCGGATTCAAGAATTGCGACGTGCTTCCCACATCACGCGGTCAGCGATTACCCGCCCCCTCGTTTCGGTGCGAATCCTCATACCGGACACAAGAGTTGAAGACGCTGCCCAGGCCATGGTTGTCGCGGCCTACAGCATGCTGGACTCCTACACGAGCACTGAGGCGCTCACGGAGGCACAGGATGCCGCGCGAGCGGCCCACGACAGATTTATCGAGGCGTCTGCCGCATACTTCAAACCGTCGCCGCAGGCCATGCGCGACCTCGCCCGCCTCCTCGGCTCCGGGGCCGAACAACTACGCTGACCGGCAGCAACTTCGTTATTTTCTGCGCCACTACTACCGAGACCCCTGCCCTCCCGCCTCCGGTAGTGCTGAATCGATCGCGAGACAAAGCTTTTGGGCCCGGGATTCGAGCCCTGCCGCAACGAGTCCCGGAACCGATCGATTCTCAACAGGACCGGCGCCAGTCCGGAACCTCAAGACGATCGAAGTTGTCGGCAGCAGCGTGCCGGCGATGAGTCTCCGGTATTGACGCCGCACGTGCGACACACGCAGCACGCTGCGCCGGTGACAAGTTTCGTCTACATCGTGCTGGGGCTCCTCGTGCTCGTGCTCGCGCCGCTGGCCATCTTCTTCGCGCTGCTGACCGTCTACACAATCTTCAACGCGATCGTCCACCGCGACTCACGGCCACGCCACCGCAGCGGTTCGTTCGGCACCCTCGGAATCTCCTCCGACACCTCACATCCCGACATCAGGCCCCACCATGGTGGCCACCACCACGACAGCAGTGGCCACCAGCGTCACTGCTCCTGCGATGTTCGAGCGTTGACCAGTCGGCGCACCGCGGCGGCGACTTGCTCGGGTTGCTCGGCGGGGATGATGTGCTCGGAGT
>NZ_JBIWMX010000099.1:0-4224 GCF_044766925.1 Nocardia sp. NPDC101769
GAATGGTGCTCCTGAGAACGCGAACAATACGACCTTCGACAAGCCGTATTATCGCCGCTCAGAGCACCATTCTTCGTTACTACCACAGCACCTAACCCTCACCACCGTGAAAGCCCCGGGCTAGGGCGAATCCGCGACTTGTCGACTGTAAGGCCGTTCGGACCCGCCGACTGCGGCGCCCGCGCGCACCGGCATGCCGAGAGCAAGCCCCAGCCGGTGAGAGATCACTGATCTCGGCGATCGTGGTGTCTGGCTTCGGCAGCGACGTGCGCAGTCTCGCCGAGTACGTTCGACGGCAGGTGGCCGAGGGGAGGAGATTCGACGGTGGCGAGGAAGTGGAGCGAGCTGAGCGAAGCAGCCGCTGGTTGATCGTGAGGTGACGTCGGCGACGATGTCGTTCATTGTCTGCGCGGCGTGCAACCGGAACGGGCGGCTCGCCGACATTCTTTGGACTCTAGTGCCGTCGGGTTGCAGGCGATGGGGTGTAGCCATGAACAAGGTAGGTCTGACAGGTCGGCTGAGGTCGGTTCCTGCACGCGTGGCCGTATTCTTCGTTATCGCCTGGCTGCTGTCGTGGGCATGGCTTGTGCCCATGGTGGTGCGAGGAGCGACGATTCGCGCAGGAGCGGGATGGCCGACGCATTTTCCTTCGTTGATCGGACCTGCCGTCTCGGCCATCGTAGTCACCGGCGTCTATGAGGGCCGTGCAGGATTGTGGGAATTGAAGCGTCGGGCCCTGTCGTGGCGGGTGCGGCCGATCTGGTGGCTTGTATCGGTGAGTCCGCTGGTGGTCGCTTGTGTGGCGTTGATAGTAGAGGCGATGCTCGGAAGGTCGATTCCTGCGTTGCGGGATTTCGCTGCGGTGAGCGGTCTTCCGTCGTCGTGGGGAATCGCCGGCGTGGGTTTGGTCATGCTCATGGTGGGAGGTTTCGGGGAAGAGCTCGGGTGGCGGGGGTATGCCCAACCGGTCGCGCAACAGCGGTGGCAGCCGCTGATCGCGACGGTGCTGGTTGCCGCGGGTTGGGCCGTATGGCATTGGCCGATGTTCTTCGTGTTGGACTCGTTTCGGGCCTTTTCCGTGGTCGGGCTGGCCGGTTGGGGTGTCGGCTTGTTCTGTGGCGCGGTCGTTTTGGCGTGGCTGTACAACAGGAGCGGCAGCGTGGTGATGGTTGCTGTGTGGCATGCCGGGTTCACCATCGTCACGGGCAGCCGCGCCGCTGACGGGGTGTTGGCGGCGTCGATCTCCGCGGTGGTGATGGTGGTCGCGATCGCACTCGTGGCCGGTGAACTGCGCGCGATAGTCACCGGCGCCGCAACGGTGATCGGACCTCCACGCACGGCGCAGGAGAGCTTTGCGACCGCGGACGGTGCTCACGAATGAATGTGGTGGTGTCCGGTCCGGAACCTCGGCAGCGCCCGCCCAAAACCATTTGCGCACAAAGCTAATTCACAGCGAAGATTGTTGTTCGTGATGACGACTCCCAATGGCGACTCGGCTGCTCGCCTGCCCGAACCGCCCTCCCTGACCATCCGTCCCTACCGCCCCGAGGACGAAGAGGCCGTAGTCGGACTCTGGAGCCGCGCCCACCCGCATCGCGCATCCCTTCATCGCCGATGAGGGCACCGGGGGGAACGGGAGCGCAAGCTTCGCGAGATCTGGCCGTTGGGGGCCAGTTCCTGGTAGCCGATTTTCTCGCCGGATTCGGAGGCCGGCAGGTACTGGCCGGTGCGGTAGATCTTGGTGCGGAAGGGGAGCTTGCCGGGAAGAGGTGCCTGTCCGTTCAACGACCTGGCGACTGCAGTCAGACAATGCACATCATTGTCGGATTGTTCCAGTCGAACCAGCACACTGGCACAGTCAGGGCGATACCGATGAACAAACCGGTCATCAGGGCCGGCGACGCCTGCCGAAGTCGCACGGGGACAACCTGTTTCGACCGGGCACGCAGGTCGGCTCCGGCGACAACGAGGGTGTGCACCACTGCGGCTGCACCGAAAGCGATCGTGGCCGCCCACATCGCAAGCAGTGCCAACATTCGGGTTTCGGGGAGCATCCGGTCATCGATGTACCCGAGGAACGGTGCGATCCCGGTGTCCTGTAGCGCGATCAACCCGAACAACAACCACACGATCCCCACCGACCGCACAGGTCGTAGGAACGGCCGAAATCCAGGGGCGTCGGTGGGATCGCTTGGCTGGCGGGCACGTTCGGTGGCGACTATCGCCAGTGCCAGCGCCGCCGCGAGCACGAATTCCAGGATCAGCAGTTGTCGGGTCAGGGCGTCGGCGTCCGGGTAGAAGATGCACTGTTCCGCGGAGCGAACGGGAACGGTGAGCAGTCCGTAGACGCACCCGGCCATCCACACTCCGCCGGCCAGACCCAGCAAGCCGCGACGGCATTGTCGCAGCCACCGCCAGATACTGCCGGTCCCGGTCTGCGTATCGATACTCAACTCCACCCCCGAACGAATGAAAATTCTTGAACCATCACCGATTTCACACTGTCCGATCCGAGGACAGGTGCGGTTGGCTTTCGCTCCCGTGAACCGATCGGTGCGCTTCGGGTCCTGGCCGGCGGCGACAACCCAGCGACGGGCTCAGTGTCGAGACTCCGCTCCCGCTCCAAGCAGGGGCCCCAGAGCTCGAGGCCGCATCGAAGCTTACGTCCGGTAGGCCGCATCCACTCCTCGTATCGCAACCTCGATGGTCACATCCAGTCCGATCTCGTACACGATCACGGCGATCTGGACTGTCTAGGCGGCGGTGCGGGCGGGGCTACCCCGACCCGGAGATGGCTTTCGAGCGCGGGCTCCGAATCGATTTCCGGGAGCCCGCGCATTTTCAGGCCTATCCGGCGGCCTGGTCTGGTGGCCGCGTCATGACGGCCCAGTCCATCTACGCCGGAGTCGGGGTTACTGCGGGATCCGCACTGCACGACAAGACTTGTTGGACACCAACACTTCTCGACACATTTTCGCGACGCATGGCCGCTTCCGGCGACTTGGGGTTCCGGCCGGCACAGCGCCGAGGTGTCGCGGGTGTCGCGAATCGATCGATTCTCAACACTCGCGCAGAAGCAAGGGATACCCCGATGGCCGGTGGTCAGTTCTGCAGCTCGGCATTGTCAGAGTTCTGGTTGAGGTCCGTCCCAATCGAACAGCGGGGGCAGGAGGACGGTGCCATCATCGAGGGCCCCGTGTGGGCCGCGGCGATCGCGGCGCACTGATAGCGCAGATAAGCGGCCGGGAGCAGCTCGTCGGCGGTAGGCCGCCAGCGACCGCGGATCCGATCGGGGATGGTGGTGAAATCGGCGGTGCGACAGTAGATGTCCGCGTCGAGGAGTTGGCGGCGGATCCCGATGTCGGCCTGGATCAGATCGGCGCCACCGTCCAGACCGGTCAGCAACGGCCACAGTTAGGGGTAGCGGTCGTAGAGCTCATCACCGATAGCGATCATGGACTGCCACCGGTGGATCTGCGCGCACAGAACGTGCAGGCCCATGAGGTCCGGCGGCGCGAAAAGTCGCGTTTAGCTGCCCAGGTGTGCGGGATGATTGAGGGCATCGGGACGTAGACGACGAATCCGCCGTGCGTCTGCGCGTTCCTCTCGGTGGCAAGGTGCGCTCTCGACGGTCGGTGCGCCTCGGAACAGACGGCGGTACGTACGACAAAAGGCCGTTGCCGTTTCGGCGGCAACGGGTATCGCAGCGGACGGAATCCCCCGGTGCACGCTGCGTCTGCCCAGGTGGTGAGAGACCGTCGTCAATCACCCACGCCTGGGCATCTTTCGGATCCGATCTCTATTCCTTCGTTCGGGCGTGGTCCGTTCGCATCGAAGGAGGAGTCATGGGCAAGGAACCGATGGACCGCGAAGCGGCCGACCGTATCGCCGCCGCGGCCGAGCGTGATCCCGACAGTCCGACCGCGCAGTCCGGGTTCGACGAGCGAGCCGCCGAGGCGGCCGACCGCAACGACGAGGACGACGACTGACCCTGCGTGATGCCGAGACCTCCGGTGACGTGCCGGAGGTCTCGGGTCATTGCTGAGAGTTGTTCGGGTGGAATGGTTTTCGATTCACTCTGCCCAAATTCGCGAAAAGTCTCGGTAAGGAGTTTCCGCAGACAATGACACATTATCTGCGGCAACTCAGATGCCCGACCTGGACATATGCACCGCACGGGCGGTGCCGACTCAGGAAATTGTCTGCGGCAGGCGGTCTTACGGT
>NZ_JBIWMX010000100.1:0-4211 GCF_044766925.1 Nocardia sp. NPDC101769
GCTCACGTCGCGGATACGCGAAAGCCGGTTGGGCAGGTCGAATCCGGGAGCGCTGTACATGATCAACAGAGAACCTTGAGGTTTTCGTGAGGTCCGTCTGAAAGACTGAATCGCGCGGCGACCACGACATCGTTGCGCCGACACCGGTTTTGGCGCGCCGCGACGGCACCAGCGTCTACACCACGGCCGGATCCACGCTGTACACCTCACCCCAGATCGTCGCGGCCGAGCATCGCCTGGTCGCCGTTCAGCCTGGCCTTCGCCGCGCCGTGCGTCGGCGCGCTGATCGGCGCCCGCAGCGCGGCCCCGCTATCGGAAGGGTTTCCTCCGCACTGGCGGTGGCGGTGGGCTGGTTGGCGGAGCAGTTGAATGTTGATGCGGCGCAGCTTCTTCGTACAAGCCGCGGGGTGCAGACTCGCAGTGAGCATGTGCTCCTGGTGGCGCAGTATCTGGGGTGGCCGCCGGCGGGAGCGGTGCTGGTCGCCTCGAACACACTCACCTGGACCTCGAGGCCGCACAGCGCCGAGCAGATCGCGCGCCGGCGCGAATCGTCTTCTTTCTTGAAGTGGATCCGGTTCTGCCCCTTGGCCCGTTGGGCCTGCAACACCTTGCGGGCCTGCTGTAGACGGCCGATGTCGGCGAGTGTCGAGACGATCAACAGTCCGTTCTGCTTGGTCTCGTCCACGAACGCGTGCATCTACAGCGACCCTCGGCCTTCATCTCGCGCCATCACGAAATACTCACGAGGCGAGGTCCAATATCGGTGCTATGTCTCGATCACTGCGCACCCGCGTTCTCACCGTCGCCGTGGTCGGCAGCCTCGGCACCCTGCTCGCCGTGGGCGCCGCCACCAATGCCCATGGCGAACCCAAGGCCGTGATCCATGGTCGGACCGAGGTGACCGCCCGGGTCACCGGCGAGAAACCGGACAACAAGTGCCAGATCGCGGCGTCCGATATCGGTGGTCCGTGGGGCATCGTCGGCGCCGAAGGCACCGCCACCCTCACGCTGGGCGCGGTGCACGGCAACGCCAAGAAGCTGCGCGTCATCTGCGAGGACCCCAAGCGCGGCGACGCCAGCCTGCACACCGTCCGCTCGGACCGGGTGACCTTCGACGGACTGCTCTCCCCCATCCGCCGGATCATGCACAACAGATTCTTCGATGCCAGATAACTGTCTTGGGGGCTAGATCACCGGGTGGCCGGCGTGGGCGGAGGCGACCGCGGGAACGGTCTCGGTGGCGAAATGGCTGTCCAGACGGGCGGTATCCAGCTCGAACTGCTCACCGGCCTCCCTCACTGGTATCTACGACCCCAACGGCATGGGCGCGATGTTCTTCGCCGTCCTAGCCGTCGCTGGGCAGATCGTCGACACCACCTGGTGCATCGGCGTCGTCCTCGCCGCCGACCGCGCCGGAGCCTGGCTGCGCCGCACCGGAATCCGCCGCCGCATCGAGCGCACCCTCTCCGCCATCCTCGTCGGCCTCGGCCTCGGCCTCGGGCTGGCAGCCGACGCCCGCTGACCACGGACTCCGCACCCCGCCGGCATCCGGTGGAAGTCAGCCGGGGACGAAGCAGGGGAACGGAGAGGTCGTGTTCGGCGTGGCAGGGGGTGGCGTGCAGGACGACCATGTTTTCCGAACACCGATGTAGCTATGGGCGCACAAGGGCCCGCCGGCGGTGTCGGAGAGCAGGAAGCGTCGTACCGCACCGTCACGCCCTCGCAATCACCGACAGCGTTCCGTCGTCGTAGTTGGTGGTGTAGGCAGCCAAGCCAAGCAGCAACCGTGCCGGTCCGCAGCCCGAGCCTCTACGGCACATCGTTGCTGGTCAAGCCATTGCCGTTGTTTTTCACGCGATTACTACCAGAACCCCTACTACGGGCGGCCCCTGGAACTGGCCGCCGGGCGGACGTCAGCGGGTCGCGCTAGCGTCAGCCAGGGCTGTGGTGTGCGCGTCGACGGCATTGAGCAGTTGTACCGCGAGTTGACGCGCTTCGGCGGCAGTGAGCCGGATCGGCTCCCGCCCGGCTACCACGAGTTCCATGGTGAGGGTCCGTTGGCCGCCCGCGTCGATCGCGAGGACAGAGATACTCACGTCTACTTTGCGGAGTTCGGGGCCATGTGCCTCAACGGAGAATTGTCTGCTGCAATGGAATGCACCGCGACCGACCGCATCGAGCCTCGAATCCTGATGCGTCGCACACCACAAGGGGCAATTTCCGTGAACTGGTGACGTCAGATCGTGCAGATCCGCTGCCCCGAACAGGATTTCGGCGACCATGAACGCCTGCGGCATGGTCATCTCGGCGTACACGCGATCCGGAACCACCAACTCGACTCTGGCGTACCGCTCCCAATCTCGATGGCTGGCGCACAGCTGGACCAGGATATGAAGTGGCCCAAAGATATCGTGCCGCCACGATATTCCGACCGGTATCTCTGGTCCCATGTGGATGGCGCCGCCGCAGCCCGGCCGTCCGACGGTGCCGTTGTACCCGAGGCACCAGGACGGACACGATGGCACGATCCAAGACACGTGAACACCCCAAGGGATTTCAGGGCGGTTCGACACCGGAGCTCTCCGGCGCGAGACCGCCGATCGATGGTGATGAGAATCGGTGTCACCGCCAGCCGGCGATGGCGGTAACACCTGCGCTCACCCGCGCGTAGACGGGCGGAACGCCTTGTCAAGCAAGCATCTTGGCCTTCAGAGCCGTGCTGTCGGCATCGGTCAGGGCCAGACCCTTGTGGACGTACGCTCATGCCGGTGAGCGTGCGGTTTGGACTGCTGTGGCATGCCAGGTCTCAGCAGCCTCAGCGGCGGGGTTGCCAATCGTCCTCACGTGATATGGCGCGGCTCGTGTGGGGGAAACGGCGGCGCGACCGTCTCCGCTGCCGACTCTGATAGCGGTGCTGAGCACTCCGGTTGTCGCCTCGACGATCTCGCCGCCATCGAACACCGCGTCAGGCGCAGCGGGCACCCCACATTTCAGGGCCGGCTACGCCGGACGATCTGTCGGCGTCACCGCTGCGCCGCGGTGATCCGGTGCACCGCTGGGCGGTGCACCGGATGGCCGGCTTCAGTTGGCCGGTGCGGGTGCCTGGTCGGCGGCCGGTTTGGGGGTGTTCTGGAGTTGGAAGAATTGGATGGCCGAGGCGATGCCGACCGGTACTCCCAGTAGTACGGTTCCGGCGGCGGCGCCCAGCGCGGTCCCGGCTGCCGCACCGGCGATGCAGCCGCCGACCCAGCCGGGCACGAAGATCGGGGTCATCAGTGCCGCACCCACGAGTGCGCCCGCGACGCAACCGCCGATGCCTCCGACGATGGTGCCGATGAGCGTGCCAATGCCGGTGGCCAATCCGAACTGGGTGCCCAGGCGGGACATGTTGGCGTCCAGGTCCGATTGCGCGTCAACGGGTTTGGCCAGCTCGGGCGGCAGCGTGGCAGGCATGTCGACCGCAGTGGCGACAGCGGGGTCGGCGCTCGGGGTCAGGGTCGCGGTGTTCCCGGCAACCTGGGCCGCTATCGGGAACTGCTTGCCCTGGAACTGGTAGGCCAACGGAAGGTTGGCGACGACCGTGCCGCCGGCGTCGAGGATCTGGAACTGGCCATTGTTGGTGGCCAGTGAGCCCAGATCGGTCTTGACGATCACCGAGTCGCCGACTCGGTCGGCGGTCCAGTGGATTCCGGGCTGCTGGTTGTCGGCGTGCGTCGCCGTCGCTGGATCCGGCTGTGCCGGAGCAGCATTGACGGTAGGCATGGCCAGGCCCGCCGCACCGGCCACCAATGCGGCGACGGTGTAGGTGGTGATCTTCCTCATCGATAACACCTTGCTTCGATTGATTGGCACGCAAATACCGGTCGCGGGGCGCGACCGAGAAACGTGCCGTGGGATTCATACGGGGTTTTGCATCCACCCGGATCCGGGCGATTGCGACACGGGGCTTCGGAGGTACACCGCCGCCGGGGCGTGTCGGTTTCGTCTCCATGCAGGTCGTGCGCGCCCCTTGTCGCGTGCCCGCGCCCGACCGAAATTACTGATAATGAATGTTGTTTGCAAATAGTGCGAGCACTTTCAGGGATCACACACTCGCCGGCCTGCGACCGACGGCGGGAGCGATGCCCGGTCCGCCGGCCACACGCGACCGATCACGCTGCTGACGGTCTGCGCGTCCGCGCGGTGGCCCGATCGCTGAGCCAGGACACGCC
>NZ_JBIWMX010000101.1:0-4027 GCF_044766925.1 Nocardia sp. NPDC101769
GTCTACCAGGGGCTTCCTCATATCCGGCGGAGGCACGCCGAGATCAGATCCATTGCCCCTCAACATCATTCGCACAGGATGAAAAAGGCTCACTGGGTGACGATCTGCCTGCCGCCGGATGCGATCGATGACGTGGAAGCCGCGATCACTCGAGCTCTCACTCCGTTCGAGATGCACCGAGGGTTTCCGGAGCGAGATATGTGGGACACCTGGCGGATTCAGGGTGGAGGAGAGGCAGCCGGGTTCTATGTCCGGCCGGGTTACGAGGACGATCCTCGGCTGATTCACGACGGTCCCAACCAATTCGGCATCGTGCTGCCCCCCAAGCGAGGCGAGTGCGCGGGCGGCCCGAAGGCCCTGCTGAATGTCGCGATACACAATCTCTCATGGCCCGATGTGCTCACCCTGGATGGTTGGTGGGTCGAGTCGAGCGGCGTTTGCCGACACAAAGATCGGGACAAGAACACGTCCTGCGAAGACGAGCCCGGCTGCCCGATACCATCCGGTGGCATCGAAAAGTACCTGGAAACACTGCCCGAAGACACAGTGCTTGTCCGGGTTTATTGCCACGGCTAGCAACACACTCTCATGCCGCATACCGCGCTGACCGAACCGGCCAGTGCGGGCGCCGGCGGCCGGAACCTGGTGCGGTGCAGAACGTCCGCTACTGCCGAGTTGAGGATGTTACGGCGGTCCGCAATGTCCATCGCGGACCGCCGAGATACTTGCTGAACTGAAGGCCTACATATCAGCTGTGCGCTCGTCCATAGACAGCCATGGCGTCACGGGCGAATTCCGTTGTGCCGACCCCGTGGATGTCGTAACTGGCTCGGAACCGGTCATCGGAAACGTACATCTCGCCGAGATAGGCGAATGCCTCTTCGAACGGCTTGCCGCCCCAGGAACGGCCTTGCCACCCTTCACGCACCCATTCCGCGTGGCGGGCGACGATGGCCTGGACCTCGGGGCTATCGACGGCCAGGCCCGCAGCGTGAGCACGCCCATAATCGGCGGCGATGTCGAGAGCGGCCTTTTGGAAGTCCTGCTTCTGCGCATCGGTCTTCGACCGCCACCAGCGGTCGCTGGACTCGTAGGCGTCCTTGCCCCAGCGCTGGATGACTTCGTCCTTGTACTTGGTGTGGTCGAAGCCATCAAAGGATTCGGCGGGCATGAGTGGTTGTCCTTTCTCGAGTTTGAGCACAGTCGTGGCGACCGAGGAGATCTGCCGATCGATGCGATCGCGCTCCTGCCGCAGCAGGTCCAAATGAACCCGCAGCGCATCGACCGTCGTCGCCATGTCCAAACCGTCGGCGGCCAGCGCCTCCGCAATCGCCGCAAGCCCGAGCCCGAGTTCCCTCAGCAGCAGAATCCGCTGCAACCGGACCAGCGCCCCCGAGTCGTAGTACCGCATCCCGTTGGCTCCGGTCCGATTCGGGACCAGCAACCCCAACTGGCCGTAGTGGCGCAGTGTGCGACTCGTCGTTCCGGCGGCCTTCGCCAAATCCTGGATCGACCACTCCTGTGCGTTCACACCCATCAGCCTGCCGATTGACGTTGCGTCAATGTCAACCCGAGACCGGCTGTAACAGTCTCCGACGCACAAGTCCCTGCGAATATCCGCTATTGCCGCGACCCGCGCGTTCCACACGCGCTGGACCGCGGCCTCTGAAGATCAACGGGCCGAGAGCATCTCGGCCCGTTGAACGCGCAGTAGATGGCACGCACCAACGTCACCCGCCACAGGCCCGCGATCAGCGGAGCACACGCCCCACCCGTACGCCGCCCGCATCCATCTCAGATGGTCATCCAAGTCGGCCGCCGGATGGCGTATTCCACACCGCAGCAGTATCTTTGAGGCACTGGGCGCAAACCGGGCACTATGATCGAAGGACGACCGGGCCGTGCGGATGAACAAGTTCGAGCGGCGGATAGCTCGGTACAACGATCGCTCGACCGCCGCTTTCGAGGCGGAAAATTTTTCTCGCGCATTGCGATATAACGACAGGGCGCTGGCGTTGCTGGCGGCACTCGGCGCAACGGGGGAATGGGATGTGGCCAGCGCTGAGGTCGATATCTATCTCAATCGCTCCACGGTCTTGCACAAGCTGGGAAGGATCGCGGAGGCGATCGCCGCGGCGCGCTCCGCGCTGGCGATACTGACGGACCTGGGTGCCCTCGACGACCCGGTCATGATCGGGCTGTCCGCGATCGCGGTACGAACCGTGAGCTCTCCAACCGACCTCGCCGCGCCCGACGTGCTCACTCTGGCACTGGCCGCGGCCCGCGCAAAGCTTTGGCTGGCAACACTACTGGCTTTAGACTCCGGAACGGTCGGCGCAGCCGAGGTGGACGCCCTGGGACAGTCCGCTCTGGCGGTCTACGCGTTCGCCGCTGATATCGACTCGAGCTACAAGGACGATTGGGAGACCGCGTTCACGAACTTCGCGCTTGCTCGGCTCATTGTCGGACATGCCCATATCTCGTCACGGGATACACGGGCAGCGATCACGATCTACGAGCAGCTGTTGTCCGATTGCCGTCGGCAATTCGGTGCCGAAGATATTCGGACCGTGACGATGAGGGTCCAGCTGGCCGAAGCTCGGGTGCTGGAATACGAGATCAGGCGAGGGGACGCTCAGGTGGCCATCGCGAAGTTCGAAGAGGAATCGTTCGACAATCTTCGGAATGCCGGTTTCGAGTTTCGGTGAAAACTCGACGCTCGATGGTCCGCAGCACCGGGGCCGGCGTGGGTACGGTGAACGCGACCCGTCTATTCAGGTAGTGACGTTCGGTCATCTCACCGGGGCTACCGCGCCAGCAAACGCGCAGGTGCAGAACAGATCTGGCATGTAGTTGTGGAACCGCCGGAATGAAGCCAGGGATTACGTGGCTCGCGTCAGCGGCGTCCAGACACATCCGCTACTGCCGCATACCGCGCTGACCGAACCGGCCAGCGCGGGACGCCGGCGGCCGGAACCTGGTGCGGTGCAGAACGTCCGCTATTGCCGATTCCGTCGTTAGTGGAGGGTCAGGCCCATTCTCAGCCGAGGCGGCCCTTGGTGCTGTGACACTGTGGTGCTGCCGTGTGTGCCGGACCCGTCCCGCGGGGCCGAGCTATCGGGGTGGGATGTTCTGGCCGGTCAGTCGGTAACCGTCGAGGGGCCCCGGGGGGCGATAAGGAGGGGAGGCCCGGGCGTCGCCATCGCAAATAGGTTGTGTCCCATACGATCACCGCCATGGCATTCCGTCGCAACGCTGACCTTCGGCACTATCCGGACTACGCGGACAACAGGAAGGCGCACAGTGTCGCGACACCGGTCTGCTCGGTGATCTCTATCGTCCTGTCAACCCTGTCGGTCGTCATCGGCCCGGCTCTGGTCCTTCCCGCATTCCTGTTCAGCGGCATCGGCCACTGGAGACATGAGCGCGCTGCCGGCTATGCCCTGTTCTTCTCAATCCTGTCGATGCTGCTCATCCCGTTCTCTCACGCGATCACCGACATGTTCGTCGCCCCCTGACCCACCCGACAATCCGCCCCTGCTCACCCTGCCCAGGCGCTCAGATGGCATGAGCATGCGCTGACGTTACGAGACGTCGAGATGGTGTGTATGCCAATGCCTTCTCGTGAGAATCAGCGGTTGCTCGCTAGGAGAGCGACGACCCACGCGCATCCGGAATTGCTGCATACCGCGCTGACCGAACCGGCCAGCGCGGGGCATGGAAGATCAACTGGCCGTATCGATCCGAGGCCGGCGGGACGTCCGCTATTGCCGATGAGCGCGTCGATCCTGGGCGGGATTTCAGATCGCCGGTATCCGAGCTGATACGACCTTGTCGGCTCCCCGTCCGGGGATCAGCTGCCGCACGAAGAACCTCCGGCGGCCGGGTCCTCGACACCTCAGTGTCAACACCCCGTTGGCCGGGTGATCCTCCAGCCGATGGCGATATCTGAAATCCCATCAATTCACACGCTTGGGGCGTTAGTGTTCGGTGTCCTCGCGACGGTGCGAGGGGAGCAGCGGGAGGG
>NZ_JBIWMX010000102.1:0-3947 GCF_044766925.1 Nocardia sp. NPDC101769
GCGACGACGCCACCAACACCGCGCCAAAACCAGCCACTACCAGCGACGACACAGCAAGACCTAACGATCACAAACTACGGCTGGAGTACTAGGCTGCCAACTGGAGTCGGTCCGTGCGCGGCATCCGCTCTACTGAAATCCCCCAAATGCACTGCTGACATGAGGGAGGACGACACCATGCCCGACTATTCCTACGATCCGTACGCACCGCTGCCGAAGCTGCCCAGTTTCCAGCTGACCTCCATCGATGTTGCCGATGGGCAGGCGCTGGGCCTGGATCAAGTCAGCGGGATTTTCGGTGCGGGCGGCAAGGACATCTCCCCACAGTTATCGTGGTCCGGATTTCCGGCCGAGACGAAGAGCTTTGCGCTCACCAGCTTCGACCCGGACGCACCGACCGGTTCGGGCTTCTGGCATTGGGCCGTGTTCGACATCCCGGTCACGGTCACCTCGCTCGACAATGGTGCGGGCAGCGAAGGCGGCTCCCTGCCCACGGGTGCGATAGCGCTGCGTAATGACGGCGGCATCACCGGTTATGTCGGTGCGGCACCACCTCCAGGGCATGGATACCACCGGTACTACTTCACCGTTCACGCAGTCGATGTCGAGCGTCTCGGTCTCGACGCGAACGCGTCCCCGGGCTTCCTCGGCTTCAAGCTGTTCGGCCACGCCATCGCACGCACCCACATCATCGCAACCTTCGGCCGATAGGTGTAGCGCCCGGCAGACGTCGCCTGCCTGGCAGGACGCCGTCCGATGATCTGCAGACCGAAGGGGTAACGCGCGGACGTGTCCTGTCAATCACCCAGGTACCGAACGCACTACATTGCCGCATACCGGGCTGACCGAACCGGCCAGCGCGGGTGCGTGGAAGATCAACGGGCAGGGGTCATCCGAGTCCGCCGACCGAACGTCGTTAGTGCACGGAAATGCCGAATGCCGGATTGCGGCCTGATTGGTTACGGTGCGCTCAGCGGAGGTCTCCGAGGACGACCTGGCCCGCGGCGAGTGCTGCGGAGTCGGCCTTGCTGGGCTATGGCAGTACAACGAGTCGCTTGCCGCGCAGATCGGTTCGTTGCCAGGCGGTTTCGATGTCGCTCAGCGGAATGGTCGCGAGGTCGAAGGTGAGCTCGCCGGACCGTGTCCACTCCACGATCTGCCCGTACACCGTGCCCATGGTCTGCGCGTCGAGTCCCTTGGCTGCACCGTAGATCTCGACTCCGGAGGTGCGCAGGCTCTCGGCGGCGAGGGTGAGCGCGCGGCTCGCGGCCTCCCCGACCTGGATCAGGCGCGTCGGTTTCGGGAACGCGAACGACTCCGGAACCAGGGTGCGCAACAGGATCTCGGTCGGCCGTCCCCACAGATAGTCCAGGACTACGTCGTAGCCGTCGCCCTTGGCTTCGGTGAACGCTCGCGCCAGCGCGTCGTCGCCGACAGCGGTGTTGATGATGGTGTCGGCTCCCAGCGCCAGCACGTCGCGCAGCTGATCGTCGTCACGGCCGGTCGCGACGATCCGCCCGGCTCCGAGCAGCCTGGCCACCTGGACCGCGAGTCGCCCGGCGACGCCGGTAGCCCCCTGCACCAGCACCGTCTCGCCGGGAACGAAACCGGCGGCTGTTGTGATGGACATACCGGTGATGGCCGTGGCCAGCACGGTGGCCACGGCCGGATCGATGCCCTCGGGGATGGGAACGTACGCGCCCGCGGCTACCACGGTCTTCTCAGCGAGCGCGCCGTACGGCGGTCGGGGGTTGCCGAAGCCGACGAGGGTGCCGTCGGGCAGTGCGCCGATGCCGTCGAAGGCGGGGATCGCCGGGAGTTCGGTGAGGAATTGCCCAGTGGCGTAATGCGTTCCGGCCACGATCGCCTTGTCGACATTCTCGACCGCGACGGCCTTCACATCGATGATCACTTCCCCCTCACCGGCCACCGGATCCGGAAAGTCCTCGTATCGGGGAACGCCCCCGATCTCGTGCAGCACCGCGGCCTTCATCGCAGCTCCTGACCGAAGTGCGCCGCGATCCGCGCCTGCCAGCCCACCAGCAGCCGAGGGGGACGGGCGGGCGAGTGATTCCACCGGTGGTTGAGCGACCGGTGGTGGGCGGCGGGGTTCCGCCACGCCCGGCCGTGACGGGGGCCGCCTTGGTGGCCGGGTGTCCGCTCGGTGTGCGCGGGAACCCCGGGAATGCGGTGAGTGGCCCGGTGCAGCAGCTCCCGCATCGTGTGCTGGTGTGTCATTTCCGTCCTTCTGTGTCTGCGGTGTCGGCGAGACTCACGTCCGTGTCTCTATCACCGATAGAGACGACTCTATCAGTGATAGAGTGATGGCGGGAGGTGTGCATTGACACTGGACCGACAGCGCATCGTCACCGAGGCGATCGCACTGCTGGATGCCGACGGACTCGACGGGGTGACCCTGCGCAAACTGGCCACGCGACTCGGTGTGCGGCAGCCGACCCTCTACTGGCATCTGCCCAACAAGGCGGCTCTGGTCACCGCGCTCGCCGAGGCGATCCTCGATCAGGAGTTCGGCGAGCTTCCAGGGCCAGCACCGCAGGAACGCTGGCAGGACTGGCTCGGCGAGCTGGCCCAGCGGCTGCGGCGCGCGCTGCTGGCCCACCCCGATGGCGCACGTGTCCTGTCCGCCGCCCAGCTCTCGCTGAAGATGGCCGACATCTCCGAGCTCGCGATGAGCACGCTTGTGGCGCAGGGTGTTCCGCTGCACCGCGCTCGGGTGATCGTGCTGACGGTAGAGCGCTTCACCGTCGGCCACGTCCTCGAAGAGCAGGCCCCTCGCCCGGACCCCGCGGCGATGAACGACTTCGACATGGCGGCCTTCACCGAACAGCACCCGACCGTGATAGCCGGTATCACCGAATACTTCCGGCCCGGCCGCACGGTCGACGACCTGTTCCGCGAGTGCCTCGAGGTGGTCATCGCGGGCGCAGCAGCCACCACCGGGTAACCGTCATACGAGCGGCCAGCCACCTGCTCGGTGCGGGTCTGGGCGCGCTTGCCGTACGAGCCGATCTCCACCGGATCCGCCCGAAGCTGTGCTGCGAGACGGGCCACCGCCACCGTGAGGCGCGCCGTCACGAGCCGCCAGAACCCGCACCACGAACGCGAAAACCCTTCTCTACCAGCCCGCTACCTCATCTCCGCCCGAGAGTCGGCCGATGCTACGGCGCCCCCATCGAGCGCCGCCGAATTGCCGACAGTCAACGATGAAGCTCGCGCCCCGCGATATCCGCTCATGCCGAATTTCGTACATCTGGTACCGACGTGTGCAGCGTGTCTCGACATGGCTTGACGAAGCGCGGAGGTGTGAATCGATGCCGGGTTCGCGCACGCTCGGGTCTGAACGTGAAGGGGCGCAGAAGGGTTCGGATGCTGGTCCTGACAGGCTGTGTCGGGGACGGATGTTACGGTCTGGCCCAGTTGTTGAAGGGATGGGGTAATCGCGGGTGCCGATATGCAGGCCTACAGCGTCGACTTAGAGGCGCTTCGTCGGATGGTCGGTAGTGGTGACCGTGAGTTGCTGGAGGAGTTGCTGACTCAGCTCGCGGGTGGGCTCGATCGTCTGGATGCGGAAGCCGCAGGATGGGGAAAGCTGGTACCAGCACGGCAAGCATTGACGAAGATGATCCTGGAGCCCGACTACTTGGATGGCGTGGCCAATCTCTCCGGCGACGCCGCGATCTACATCTATGTCTTTAAAGAGATGTGTGAGCACTACGGCAAGTCGTTGGACAGCGAATACGAGATGAGTTCCGAGTGGCTCGGTGAAGTCGAGGAAGCACTCGACGATATTGGTGTGCCTTGCGAGCCGAGTGAGTACTTCGTGGGCGGAGCCCAGCCGGTCGGTGTGTGGCCGCGCCGCGAGTGTGGTGGTGAGCCCGCTATTTGCGGGCGAGTTCCTGGTCGAGTTGCCCGGTGATCGTGGTGAG
>NZ_JBIWMX010000103.1:0-3885 GCF_044766925.1 Nocardia sp. NPDC101769
ACGCTCATCAGCAGTAGCGGATGGTCTGCACCACACCAGGTTCCGGCCATCGGCGCCCCGCGCTGGCCGGTTCGGTCAGCGCGGTATGCGGCAATTGAGTGTGTTCACCGCCCGGTGACGATCAACCCGATGGCTGCGAGTGCCGCGCAAAGGACGCTAATCTCGCGGCGTGAACGATGACGCGGTGAACTGGCTTCGCCAGCCTGGCCGGGGAAAATACGCCAAGATTGAAACCGAGAGACGGTTCCTGCTTCAGCAGATGCCAACCGATACCTCGGCCCCCCGGCTCATCGAGGACCGCTACATCGCCGGTACCAGACTCCGATTACGGCGCGTCGAGGTCGGCTCTCAGGTCGTCTACAAGTTCTGCCAAAAGGTCCGCCCGGATGAAAACGGCCCGTCAACTGTCGCGATCACCAACATCTACCTCGACGAGGCCGAGTACAAAACGCTCCGCCAGCTACCGGCCGCGACACTGCGAAAGACACGCCGCGTCTGGCAGGTCGGCCACCATACCTTCGTAGTCGACGAGTTTCACGACGACCTCGCTGGGCTGCTCCTGGCCGAGATCGAGCTGCCCGATCCATCTTTCGAACTGCCTCTGCCGGCGCCGATCGGCAATGAGGTCACGATGGATGAGCGATTCAGCGGTGGGTATCTGGCCCGCGCGACCCCCGAGGAGAGAGCGCTCATCCTCGCGCTGTGACGTCCTGCGCCGCACTCGATCTCGCCGTGCACGCCGCCCGACCAGCGGCAATTGAGTGCGTTTCAGCCGCGGGTGATGCTGGCACCGAGTTGCTCGCCCATCTGAATCCGACCATTGCGGGACCCGACGAACAACCGGGCATCCCGGTGCACATGGCGGCGGGCGTCCGCGTCCAATTGTGCGAATTCGGGATCCGATTCCACCCGGGCGGGCGCCATGGTGATTCTCTTCGTCACAAGCGGGCGAAGTTCCTCGATGATCGGAACCGTCCGGGCACGTTTGCCTTTCGTCCCTTTGTCCTTCAAACCTCCTGGGCCTGGCGTAGTTTGGCGACGCAAGTTCCACAGCCAAGTCTCGGTGCCGATGTCCCCGACCTGGCAACCGGCTACCTCCCCGATGCTGGCTGCGGTACAAGCAGCGAACGTGACTACGTCGCCCCAGCCCTGGAACTGATCCGCAGAGGCTACTACCAGAGCGTCGGCCAACTCGGCGAGCGTCTGCCAGTCCAGCAGCGCTGGAGCGCGAGGATTGTTCAACTCATCCTCGTGCCGTGCGTACTGTCCCCCAGAGACCTCCACCCGATTGCGCTCGATCACCTCGTCACGTACAGCCTGATCCATGACCCGCCCGAGGACCGCCACGGTGTTCTTGACCGTGGACTTGCTGTGCCCCTCGGCGATCCATATGCCGACCGCTCGATCAGCGACGCCGGCCGTGATCATGGTGATCGGCAGGTGCCCCAGAGTGGGAATGATCCGTCGCCGCCATCCCGCCCGGTACGGGTCCAGGGTTTTGGCCTCGACGCCGCGCATCGCGATGTCCCAGTTCGCGTCTCCGTAGTCCTTTAAAGTTGCGGTGGCCGTCTTCGGGTCGACGCCACGAGCTGCGGCCTGCTGAATCCGCTCGATCCAATCCTCCGCCTCGGCGCGATCCTCGAAGGCTTGGGACTTGCTATCCCGTTTGCCAGTCGCCGGATCCGTCCACCGAACCCGTGCCAGAAAAGGCTTGGCGCGCTTCCGTTCTTCGAGACTGCCGCGGATCTGCACCCCGAGTGGCATCAGATTCACCTGATCAGCCATCACGCTACCGCCGGGTCGATGCGCTTGCGCATCAGAAGGCGATCACGTCCGCGCCACGGTATCGGGTTACACGGCCGGAGATCTGGACGAACGGCGGGCCCTGCGGTGGCCGAGCGGTTCGCCACCGCCGCAGGCTGGACGGGTCGATCTTCAGCAACGAAGCGACCTCCCCGGTTGTGTACCAACCGGATTCGAGAATCTCCTCCGGAGACCATTCAATACCGGTCATGGGCGCGGTTTCCACACGGTTCGCGCGGGTCTGGATCAGCCGCAACCCCGACAGGGTGTCGCGGGTGGTGTCGCTGCCGCCGTAGCGTGCGACGACTCGCGCGACAGTGGAGTGATGGACACCGATTTCGTCTGCGATCTCGCGTGTGGAACGACCCGCGGCATGCAGCGCCAGGATGCGCTCGTCGCGTGTGATCGGATCGTCGCTGCCGCACGTCTACACGAGCCCCACATCATCCCGATCCACGACTACGGCGAGATCGACGGCCTGCTCTTCGCGGAAGGGTTGTCCCCCGGTCGAACTCGACGAGGGTGTCGAGGAGTAGGCGGCCGTGTGTGGCGGCGGTGGAGATGTCGCTGTGTAGAGCGCAGAATTGCTGGGCGCCGATGAGGGTGGGCATAGCCGTAGCAGTGGCCGTGCCTGGCGCCGGTGGCGGTCGATCCGGACTCGCCGGGCCGCACGCTGCGCTATGCGCAATCGACGGTCGCGGTGAGGCGGCCGGAATCTGTTCTCCGAGAGAGGTTGTCGTGCCCATTCGGGCGATCGTGTCGTGTATCGGGGCCGCGAGTGCCGCCCGATGAGCGAGTCACCGTTGTCGGAGCCGGTGACGGTCATCGTTGTGGACGCCGAACTCCGAGCGCGCACCCCGAGAGTCGAGGCCACGGGCGAGCGCCCTTCGAGCCGTCGCCCCCACCATACCCAGACGGGTTGCTGCGAACGTCGATCCGGTCTCCGGCCGGGACCGGCCTGCCGCATTGCGCCGTGACCAGCCCGGCCGTGCAGCCGAACGCCCCCGAACACGGATCGGGCCGGTGATTTGAGTTTTTCGCACTCGAATCACCGCTCCACACAACCACTTTCAGGTGGGAACGCCTGGGTGTCAGATCGGGTAGTACCCTGCGCCGACCCCGGCGCGCGCATTCATGTCGTTGACGATCGCCGACATGGTGGGGCCGAGTTCGGGACCGACGCAGGCCGCGACCAGGTAGGCGCGCACCATGGCGACCAGCGTCGTGCCAACCACCACGGGCCCACCGGAGTCGCCCTCAGCCACGCATATCTGGGTGAAGGTATTGTCGGTCTGGAAGTCGCCCCAGGTGATTCCGCAGGTGTTGCCGGTTGTCCGGCCTTGCTTACAGCTGGTCATCGGGAACGTCGCGGGCGCGCCGATCTCGGTGATCGTCGTGTTGCCGATCCGGTTGACCGGAATGATGCTGCCCTCATCGAACTGGATGACCGCATAGTCCAGGGCCGCGTCGGGGTTGGAGTAGGCGAAATGCCCGATCACGCCGGCGCCGCGGTCCTGCTCGGCCCACACCTGGGAGCCCTGCTCGCCACAATGCCCTGCGGTCAGGCCGACCAGTCGTCCGGCCGCATCATGGCCGACGGTGGTGACGGTGCAGATTTCCTTGTTGTCGATGATGATTCCGGAACCGCCCCCGATCACCGGCGGACCGGGATCGGCCTGCACGATCCCCGCGCCTGTCCCGAGCAACGTCGCGCCCAGGGCGCCGGCGCAGGCTGTCCGAGCCACCTTGGCGAGTTTTGTGAACATGTCCCTCCAGACGTCACAAGTCCGCACGGTATCAGCCTGGTCGTACGACATCCTGGCAGTTTTCGCCTCCGGACGCGTCCGTACGGAGGCGATGTTTGCTGGATCGTTGCAGATGCGGGGCCTGAGGGTTCGCGGCGCGCGGCGGTAACACCTCGGCGCGGCGCACCGGCTATCCGGGCGTTTGCGGCCGTTGGTCTTCTTGCCCACCTGAATCGACACGATGTCGGCTGCCACGGGGAAGGGACCACTTCGGAGTGGTTTTTGCCAGGGGCATGGGACCACCCTGTTTGCCACTGATGGGACCACCTGACTAGCG
>NZ_JBIWMX010000104.1:0-3872 GCF_044766925.1 Nocardia sp. NPDC101769
CACTATTGCGTGACGGACGGCACTTCACTGAGCAGCCTCCGAGGGCTGTCCCGGCGACAGCTGCGGCTTGACATCCTCATTGAGACTCCTGTTGGCCCTGACCAGGGCTGGAAGGGACACTGAGTCGGCAGCATGAGGCACTGGAATCGGAAGTTCGGTCTCATCCAAAGCCGGGGCGGTCCAGGTTGCTCGTGCCGTCCAGGTTTGCGCTGACGGTGACATTCACCGTGCCCGTCCCAGCCGGAGCAACGGCGGCTGTCACCGGTTTCGGCCCGTGAGGGCCAGATATTCGGCTGCTACTTCTCGCCCGACCGTACGTTAACTACCGATACCCGCTCCGCACCGCCATTGCCCCTACTGGCGTATTCGGGTCATACCTCTTGATGGCAGGTCTTTGATCTGGCAGGCGCCGATATCGCACGGGCCTGCCAGATCGTGTGGATACGCGATCCTGCCTATGTGCCCGGGTGGGAGCGCAGTGCGGTGGCGAACCAGGTGAACACCGGCCCCATCTCCGGAGGGTCGGGCCAGCCGTTAATGGCGGACACCAGCCGCCAGTAGCGTTCCACGCGTGAGTCGTTGGCGACGTCGAGCCGCGCCAGGATCCAGCGGCGCAGTCGCGCGTCGTCGGGCTTGCCGAAGGTGTCGGCATAGCGACCGGTGAGCGCGTCGACCACCGGGGTGGCCGCCGCGGAGTCGGCGCTCAGTCCGTCGGCGAGCGCCTTGCCAACTTCGGTGCGGACAACTTCGGTCAGGTCGTGGTGCAGACCGGTGGTGTCGCCTTCGGCGCGTTCGCGAGCCTGGTACTCGGCCATTGCCCGGACCGCTGCGCGGAAATCGGCGTCCTGTACCAATTCCACGAGTTCCATCCACGCCGTGACCTGGGCGGTGGTCGGGTCGTCCGGTAGTTCGGGCATGCTGGTGCGCACCAGCTCCACCATGGCCGGGTTCGCGTCCACGCCGCCGTAAGCCGCGTCGACGAAGTCGTTGATCAGCCGCTGTCGTTCGGCTTCGGAAAGACGCATCAGGTTGTGCATGAGTTCCATTTCCTCTCTGTGGGAACCGCGCTCGGCCACTGCTCGCAGTACCGCTCGCCGCATACGCAAGATCCGGATCTGTACGTCGAGAGCCTCGGCGTGAGCCGTGGCGACGGCGGTCACAGAGGTCTCGTGCGCAAGCACCCGGGCCACGGTCGGCAGACCGATCCCCAGTTCGCGCAGGGTGCGTACCAATTCCAGGCGTGCGGCGGCATCGGCATTGTAGAGTCGATAGCCGGTCGGGCTGTGGGCGGTCGGCGGCACGATCCCCTTGTCGGAGTAGAACCGAATCGTCTTGACCGTCAACCCGGTCCGCTCGGCCAGCGCCCCGATCGTGAAGAGCATGTCGTCGTCCATTCCTCAACCTTCCCGTCTCCCCTTGATGGAGACTCAAGACCTGAATGGGACAAATTCTTGGCGATCTCCGATGAGCGAACATCCTCTTGCCGCATAGCGCGCGGTTCGAGACGGCCACAGCTGAATGTCGAGCTTCAGATATCAGAACAGTGGTCGCGCATTCTTAGGGGCCGATAGCCGGTCGGCCCGAGCTGCGCCAACTCGGCGTCGATGTCGACCTCGATCGCGCCGATTTCCAGGCACGGCCCACGGTGATCGACGTCGCCGAAGCGGTACACATCAGACCGCGCCGAATGACACACCTGGCTCAGCAGCCCCGCCGGTGACGCCATGCAGTATGGCCCGGGGGTCGGCGGTATCGCGGTCGTGCCGGAGCAAGCCACCGGCGTCGAGAGTGCGGGCTAGCTTGGAGGTGTACAGAGCCTCCAGGTCGGTGTGATCGGCGAGTTCACGCTGCGTCGGGCGCTGCCCGGAGCGTTCCGTGCCATGTTCCTCGACCCCGAATTGGGAGCGCAGGAAGGCGCCGGCTCGGTCCAAGGCCTGGACCGCTTCGTCGAGGATGGCGGCCATGCCTTGGAAGACGTGCGGAACCTCGGGGGTCACGTCCAGTTGGACCGATACATCGGAGGAGGCGGCGCGAGCGGCGAAGTCGATCGCGTCGTCCAGCAGGATTTCGTCACTGCCCACTTGGATGAGTAGCGGCGGCAGCCCTTCGAGGTCGCCGAACAGCGGGCTGACGAGTGGATCGGCGGGGTCGGCTGTCCCCGCGTAGTAGGCGGCGCAGGCTTCCAGATCCCGCGGAGTCAGGGCCGGGTCGGCGGCGGCTCTGGTGGCGCGGCTCGCGCGGGTATTGGTCAGATCCACCCAGGGGGACATGACGATTGCGGCGCGGGGTTGCGGGAGCCCGGCCCGTTTCGCGTTCAGCAGGGTAGCCAGAACCAGGCCGCCGCCCGCGGATTCCCCGGCGAAGGCGATGCGCTCGGGTGGCACTCCGCTGTCGAGCAGAGCTCGGTAGGCCGCGAGAGCGTCATCGGTGGCGGCCGGGTGGGGGTGTTCGGGAGCCAGGCGGTACTCCACCGCGATGGCGCGGGCGTGCGCGCGACGCGCGATGTCAGAGGCCAAACCGGCACCGCCGGAGGCGGATCCGACGGCGTAGCCACCGCCGTGGAAGTACAGCACGACATCACCGGTATCGATGCCCGCGATGTCGATCTCGACGACCGGGATATCGCCCAGCGTCGATTCCGTCAGCTGCACGTCGCAGGAAAGCGGTGTGGCGGTTTGCAATTGGCCGAACAGGACGCGGGTGTCGGTCAGGTCGGCGGTGAAATCCAGTGGGGTCTCGCGCACCAGCTGGTGGACGGCTTCACGCTGCGCCTTGCTCATTGGTCGATCCTCTCGGTCCGGATGGAACGTCTCGCGGTTGCACTACCGAGAACTTGTCTTCGTGGTTAGATAATTCCTTGGAATACATATCGTCGAGAGTTGGGTGCGTCACATGGCCGACATGCGAACCTTGTTCGATGACCTGATCCGGTCGCAGATCGGGTTGTGGAATCTGGCCGATGCGCGGCTGCAGGAGGAGTTGGGTACCTCGGTCGGGGTCTACGACACGCTGCGCGCGATCGCGGCGACGGATCCGGCCCGGGTCCAGGACCTGGCGGACCGGCTGCTGGTCACCGTCGGCGGCATGAGTAAGGCAGTGGACCGGGTCGAGGCGCAGGGTTTGTGTATCCGCCGGGCCAATCCCGGTGATCGGCGCTCGTCGATCATCGAGTTGACGCCCGCGGGGAAAGAACTGCTCGCGCGGGCGAACACTATCCTGGACCGCGCGCTCGCCGACGCCGTCGGGGCAGTGCTTTCTCCAGCCGAATCGGCTGAACTACAGCGCAGCCTCGCAAAACTTCGCGATGTGGCTGTTCCGGCACCGGCTTCGGCGCGGCGCTGAGGTTCGGTCAGTCGAACCACTCGGGTTCGCCGGCTGTGATGAGGCCGCGCAGCACCGCTGGATCGTGAAGTGCTTCCAAGCTACCCCTGCGAGGCCACCGTCGCCCGACGTGCTGCCCAACGAATGACGGCGGGGCCTCATCCGACTACCGCACGGAATCCGCGGTGTCGTCAGCGCGATGCCCACGACCACGATGGTGGTTGTCGGCCAGCTCTTGAAGCTGAGTGCTGTTCGTCAGACTAGATCGTCCTTAAGGGCGAATTTGTCAGATAACGGCGTATTATCTGACATCGGAACGGATTCCGGCCCGCAGGCATTCGCGGAGCCGCCGGTGGGGGCTTCGCCGGTTGAATGTCGAGCTTCAGATATCAGAACAGTGTGTCGCGCATCCTTAGCCTCAATCCACTGACCCAGGTTTCGGGTTGGTCAGCGCGTCGGAGGCGCGCTGACCAGTGTGTTTGGGGTGTGGGGTAGCCGCTGGTCTACCCAGCTTTTCCACTTCGATGTCGGGTCGGGCCGTTGCGGGCCGG
>NZ_JBIWMX010000105.1:0-3786 GCF_044766925.1 Nocardia sp. NPDC101769
CGTCCCAGCCGACCGCAGGTCTTGACGATTCAGGACAAAGATTTGACAATTCAAGACATGAATGTGATTCGGGGCACATCGCTGGCGAACTACCCGCAGCTGGTCACCGAACTAGGCGGCGACCCCGCTGAGGGTCCAGACATGGCCGATTAGAAGTGCGATTCTGGCGTCCACGTGACATGAGGCGGCGTATTTCACCAAGCTAGGGCATACCTCACAACACTCCGGATGGCCTGTACCACAACTCATCTCACATCAGCATGAGCGAGCACTGCCGCCAGCCATACGACGCTCTACCCGTCGGTCTTCCGATGCCCTGGCCGGCCGGTTCGGTCAGCGCGGTATGCGGCTATTTGGAGGATGTTGGTGTGATCGAATCGTGCGATGTACGCGTGAGCGCGTTGCCAGGGGTCACAGATTCTCTCGCCCAACCAACACCTGTCGGAACCCGGGTCGTGGCCAGGCTAGCAGGTGTAGAGCCGTGATCCCCGGACTCGTTGGAACGGCACGATTTTGTCGGTGTTGGCTTCCTGCGTGAGCTCAACGACCACAGCTGTCAGTGCGCGGACCCGGGCAGCAAGCGCACTGTTGTCGGTGAGCAGTTGCTGCTCGCGGGCGAGCGCGTCGACGCTGTGGCACCAATCCAGCGCTGGCACTCTGCTCAGCAGTTCCGGTGGAACCTGATCTACGACATCGTCCTGCCGGTCCGACACGGCGGCATCCTCGAGATCTCGCGACTCCAGGACCGCGGCCGCGTCGACGGCAATCTCGATCGCTGCCTGGTCCATACGGGAGACCTTCGGTCGAATCGGCACCTGGACAGCGTGTGGCCCTGCGCTGTTCGTGCGCACATTCGCCGAACTGCTGCACCGTGCGGGCGCGGTGCGGGCGATGGAGCTCGACATCAACACCGGGTCGGTCTCGTTCATGACCTACGACAGCATCCGCGACCCCATCAACCCGCCCGCGACCACGCTTCTCCCCTAATTCCGTCAAACGGGGGACGCTACTTCAACACCGACGAACGCGACTTCGTCGCCGTCTACAGCCGTTAGCCTTGCACGAATTCGTAGGTGTAGAACAGCAGGCCGTCACCGATCTTTCGTGTGTTGACCAGGTGCAGCGGCTTCTTGTCGCTGGTCTCGTCGAAGATACGTAGGCCGGTTCCCAGCACGACCGGGAAAACTACCAGCCGCAGTTCATCGGCCAGGTTCTGTTCTATCAGCGTGCGCACGAGCTGATAGCTGCCGTAGACCAGGATTTCCCCGTCCACCTTCCGCTTCAGCTCCGAAACCTCCTTCACCACCTCGCCGCTGAGGACCGTGGCGTTGCTCCACCGGGGATCTTCGAGAGTCGACGACACGACGTACTTGGGCATGCTCTTGATCCTGTTCGCCCACACGGGGCTTACGCGGACATCGCCCTCGCCCGACAGCATCCGGGACGCGAACCACTCACTGCTGCGCCGCCCCATCAGTAGCGCCTCGGCACTCAGCGCTTCCTCCTGCTCGCGGGCGCCCCAGTCTTCGAAGTCCTTGACCCCCACGAACTGGTGGAACCAGCCGCCCAGCTCGAAGCCTTCCTCGCCGTCCGGGTCTTGGACCACTCCATCGAGTGTGGCATTCGAGCTGATGACGATCTTTCCCATTTCCGTGCTCCTTTGACAATGTTGTCGGCTGGCACTGGTTTAGACGCCGCGGCATCGGAAAAGGAGGCGCTCCGCGACCGCCCCGTTCGAGCCTTGGCCGGCGTCCATACAGCGTGGAACTGCACACAAGGAATGAGGTGGCGGGAGTGGAGTTGGCGAGAACGGACCTGATGTCGAGGGCGCAGGCGGGCGACGGCGAGGCATTCCGAGCGCTGACCGAGCCACACCGTCGCGAGCTACAGGTGCACTGCTACCGGATGCTCGGATCGTTCCAGGATGCCGAGGACGCTCTCCAGGACACGATGCTCGCCGCTTGGCGAGGGCTCGAACGATTCGACGGGCGCGCCTCACTTCGCACCTGGCTCTACCGCATCGCCACCAATCGGTGCCTCGACGCGCTGCGCTCTGCTCGCCGAAGTCCTGCAAAGCAGTGGGACATCCCGGGAATCGAATTACCGGAACCCACCGGACTCGGCGAAATCCACTGGCTCGAGCCCTATCCCGACGCCCTTCTGGACGGTGCGATCAGTGTGCCGCTCGGTCCGGAGGCGCGCTACGAGCAAACCGAATCCATTTCCCTGGCCTTCGTGACCGCCCTGCAGATCTTGCCGCCTCGCCAGCTCGCCGTCCTGATCCTGCGCGACGTCCTCGGATTCCACGCGAACGAAGTAGCCGACATGCTGGACACGACCGTCGAATCGGTCAAGAGCACCCTCAAACGCGCGCGTGCAGGAATGCAGCGCCGACTGCCGGTGACTACTGCCCGAGAGCAGCTGCCCGCTGGCGACTCACCTGCCGAGGACGCGATCGTGGCGAAGTTCGTCAGCGCCTACGAATCTGCCGACATCGACGCGTTGGTGGCCCTGTTGACCGACGACGTCTTCATGTCGATGCCACCGATACCGCTGGAATACCGGGGCAAAGACATCGTGGCCCGGTTCTTCGCACTCATTTTCGGCTCGGCACAGAGATTCGAACTGGTGCCGACGCGAGCCAACGGTCAGCCGGCGTTCGGGGTCTACCGACACCCCTCCACCGGCATCGACGGATCCGGCCTCTTCGTCCTCACTCTCGCCGGCGACCGAATCGGCGCCATGACCGCCTTCGAGAACACTGTCCTCCCCATATTCGGCCTGCCGCAATCCCTCCCGAGTGCACAGTAGACCGCCTTCGAGTCTATCGTGGACTCGAAGGCGGTCTATCCGCGCAAGTACTCCATCTGACACCGAACGGGATGCAGCGCTTGCTGAACGCGGCGGCGTGGGATGTCGATGGGGTGCGCGATGATGCACGCGCATACGCCGTCGAGTATCTGGGCGATGCGGATGGTGTGCTGGTTGTCGACGAGACCGGATTCCTGAAGAAGGAGTGAAATCCGCTGGGGTGCAGGCAATACTCGGGAACGGCCGGTCGGGTGGAGGACCGTCAGCTGGGCTTGTTCTGTGCGTACACGAGTGTGAAGGGCCGCACGCTGATCGACAGGGAGTTGTATCTGCCGAAGTCGTGGACCGCCGATCGGGACCGTTGCCGGGAGGCGGGGGTGCCCGACGAGGTCGACTTCGCCACGAAACAGGTTCTGGCTCAAAGGATGCTGGCTCGTGCGCTGGATGCGGGTGCGCCCGCTCGCTGGGTCACCGCCGGCGAGGCCTACGGCGGTGATTCGAAGTTGCGGCGCTGGCTCGAACGACGGCGGATCGGGTATGTGGTGGCGGCGCCCAGCAGTGCGCCGATCGTGTCCCTGTCCGGCAAGCCGGCGCGCCGACCAGGTCGTCGCGGGACGCGCCACCCGAGGCATGGAAGCGGCGCAGCTGGGGCGAAGGGCGAAAGGCCCGCGCCTGTTCGACCGGGCCGTGGCAACACTGCCCACCGTCGGTGAAGCCGGCGCCGGGTGGCGACGCGCCCGGCGCGCGAAGACACGGAGGATGACGCAGCTAGACCATGCCGAAAACGATGCCGGCCTTGGTGATTCAGGCCCGTGGGGTCCAGTCGGCCCGGAGATTGCCCACAGTCAGCACTGTCCCAGCCCTTGGAGTCGACGGTGAACAATTCGGGTCAACCCCGGGCGGCCTCGATCATGGCCCGGCCCGCGATGAACCACCACATGATAGACAGTGCGGCAGTTCCCAGGGTTGCGGCGA
>NZ_JBIWMX010000106.1:0-3746 GCF_044766925.1 Nocardia sp. NPDC101769
GCCGATTGTGTTGTTCGGCCAGACGCAGGCGGTCCTCGGCGCCGCGGGGGATGGTGCCGAGGGTCGAGCGGTAGCGGTCGCGGATCGCTTCGGCGCGGGATGCGGTGTCGCTCATGACACCCGGGCCATCGACGCGCGGACGGCCTCGAGGGCGCCCGCGGGGAAGTCCACGGCCCCGCCGAGGGCGTGCGCGGCGATTTCCGCTTCGGCGCTTTCCTCGATCGCGTACACCAGCTCGGCGGCCGAGGTCGGGTCCGGGCCGAAGACCATCAGGCCGTGGTTGGCCAGCAGCACGGCCTGCGTGGTCGGGCGTTCGTCGAGGATCTGCGCGATGCTGCGGACCGACACGTCCGACCCGCGCGGCCCCCACGCGACGACCGGCACGTCCTCGGCCTGGCCGAAACGCAGCATCGGCTCGGTGCGGCACGGCAGCGGCCGGTTGGCCACGGCGAAGGCGGTCGAGGCGGGCGAGTGCGTGTGGATGACCGCCCCCACCTCGGGGCGCTTGCGATAGACGATGCCGTGCATGGTGATGATCTCGGCGCTGGAGGACCGCAGCTTTCCCTCGAGGACGCGACCGTCCTGATGGACGATCGCGACCTGTTCGGGCCGCAGATCGCGGATGAAGCCCGGGGTCATGGCGAAGCGGTCGTCGTCCATCCGCGCGCTGATGTTGGCGTGCCCGGAGTGCGACATCACCCCGGCCACGAACAGCTGCGCGGCGGTCTCGGCGATCTGCTGGGCCTGGGGTGTCGTTGCCGGTGTTCCCGTCATGATCAGACCTTTCGATTCGGTTGTCGGCGGCCGGTTGCCGCCGGTGAAGACCACCGTGCGCCTTAAACTTGGGTTTAAGTCAAGCGTCGTGTCGGACGAGGAGGAACCGCAGTGATGACCATCGGTCGGCTCGCCGCGAGCACCGGAGTCCCGGCGTCGGCGATCCGATATTGGGAGCGGCACGGGCTCTTGCCCGAACCCGAGCGGCGCGGTGGGCAGCGACGCTATCCGGCCGAGGCCGCGGACCGGATCGTGCTGTTGCGCAAGTGCCAAACAGCCGGGCTCAGCCTGGACGAGATTCGCGAGTTCCAGCAGGACCGGCAGCGGCGCAAGGCGATGCTGGCCGCCAAGCTCGTCGAGATCGAGCGCCGCATCGTCGACCTTCAGCATGCCCATGAACTCCTGGCCCACGCCGTCCAATGCAGCAAGCCCGACATCGTGACGTGCGCGACGTTCCGGGCGCAGATGGCGACCTGGCAGTCACCGCCCAACGACCCGACCCAGTCCCCCCGGGATGTTGGCCCATAAGGTCCACCTGGTCGAAAGTCACGGTAGGGCCGGGTGTTCCGCCGCTACCGCAGATAATTCGCGGAGTCAGCGGCCTGGTGGCACGACGTTTTCCCAGGTCGACACCACAGATACCGCAGATAACGAGTCGTTATCACGGGCTATGGGCTTTGACGGTGCTGTGTGATCGGAGATAGCAGCGGCCCGCGAGTACCGCGCTCGCCCAGTGGCAGCCGATCTGGAGCGAGCCACCATCTGCGGGCTCGTCCATCCATGTCACGAACCCCGGTGGCGGGCCTCATTTCGCGTCGAGCGGCGTTTGTTTCAGCAGAAAGGCGAGGGTGTCGAGGGCGTCGGTGACCGCTTTGATCCGGTTCGGGTCGTCGCTGTGGATCGTATCCGCGATCGCCTCGTCGATCGGGGCGTTGGACCGGACCGCCTCGGCGATGCCGGTGATGCGCTCCGTGCGGCGGACCAGCGTGCGCCGGCGGTCCGACGGATCGGCCATGACGTCCACCACGCCGGCCTCCCGCAACTTCGCGACCGATGCGGACACATGACTCTGCAGGAAACCGGTGCGACCGACGATCTCCCGGATCGCGGTATCGGGATTCTCGAAGATGTCGATCATCACCGAACGCATGCTGGCGGGCATCTGCTGAAAGCCGGTCGGCGGCAAGGCGCTCTCGCCGATCTTCATCAGCCGTCGCCCGAGCAGAAACAGTTCCATTCCGTCCACACCCCTCAATTTACACCAAATTTGATGCATCGATCTTGATGCATCAAATTTGATCAGTTAGGGTGGGTGTGCTCGGACGGCATCACCGACCCACGGTGTGCTGCAACGTCGCGGGCGTCAAAGTGAAAGGCATGCGATGAACACAACGAAGCCCATGAACGATGTCCTCTCGCCACCGACACCGTGTGTGGCACGGTTCAGCCGAGGTCCGGAAAACAGTGAGCGGATCGATGTCGAACGCCGTGGACACGCCCCATCGAGTTGGAGCCTGCCCGGTCATCGGTCACGCCTGCCGCACGACCTGTGCCACCTGATCGTCGAGGACGCCCTGGCGATTTCGGACGGGTTCTGGGGTTTGGTGTGCCGCGGTGTCGAGGTCCGCATCGTCGACGACCACGCCGAACTCCTCTACGAGGACTCACCGTTGCGGGATCAGCCCGGCATCGACTTCTCCGAACTCCAGCGATGCGAGGAAGCAGTCGCCATCCTGGGCACCTTCGGCCTGCGCACCGAGCAGGTCGGCGTCCTCGCCGTGGTCACCCTCGCCGCCGACGCACCCGTGCCCCCGCTGCGGCCCGAGGAGATCGAACGCATCCGAACACTGTTTCCCGGACGCTCTCCCGAACTCATCGACGCGGTCCGATCCCGGCTCGTCACGCTCCACCGGCAGTGGATGACTCTGTCCGACACCGACGCCCTCACCTTCGACTTCCCTAGCGAAACCACCGCCGCCCCGATGGGTGTCGGCCACGAATCCGGAGGCCTGTGCTGAACGCGTCGATCGACGTTGCCGGAGGCACGATCCACTACCGGACCCGCGGAAACGGACCCGTGCTTCTGCTGCTCCCGGGCGGTGACGGTGATGCCGACACCTACGACCAGCTCGCCGGGCATCTCGAACCACACTTCAGCGTCGTCACCTACGACCGGCGCGGATTGTCCCGTAGCACCTGCACGGGAGCGGCTCCGACGGTGGCAACGCACGCCGACGACGCGGCCGCAGTCCTGGCCGCGGTGACCGATACCCCCGCGTTCGTGTTCGGCAGCAGTATCGGCGCAGTGATCGCCCTCGAACTGACCACCCGCCACCCCGACGTGGTGCAACGGACCGTTGTCCACGAACCACCACTGGCAGCCCTGCTACCTGAGCCGGCACGGACCGAACTGCGCCAGGCCCAAAGCGCCATCGAGCAAGCCCACCGCGATCACGGCATCGCCGCCGCCACGGGACAGTTCGCGCGATTGATCCAGATCGATCCCACCGACCACGAGCCGGGCATCGAACCCGTCCGGCCCGGACCCGAACGGGTTGCGAACCTGAACTTCTTCCTTACCCACGACGCTCCCGCAGTCCGGCAGTATCAACCCGACACCCTCGCACTACAGAAGCAGGCCGACACGATCATCCCCGCAGTGGGGACCACCACAACCGGCCAGGTCCCAGCATGCACCCACGCCCTGGCCGAACTACTCGACGTCGAAGTCACCCGACTCCCCGGCGGCCACACCGCACCGACCATGCACCCACGCGGCGTCGCCGACACCCTCCACGCGATTCTCACCGGCAGCTAAGAACATTTCGAACATCCGCGGAATGTCCTCCCGGCGGGCCCTCAGCAAGGCGACAATCCTCCTGCGCCTGGCCGACGACGAGCCGTATCGCCGAGAAGGCAAGGTCCAGGCCAATCTCGGGGAAGGCCGCCATGATCTGGCGCGGCGGATCTAT
>NZ_JBIWMX010000107.1:0-3665 GCF_044766925.1 Nocardia sp. NPDC101769
TGGCGACGACGCCACCAACACCGCGCCAAAACCAGCCACTACCAGCGACGACACAGCAAGACCTAACGATCACAAACTACGGCTGGAGTACTAGGCTCGCGGCGTCGGCGGGGTCGTGGTAGCGGCGGAGCTGGTGGCCACTCGGGGGTTATCTACGCAGGCCCGGAGGGTGCGAAAAAATCTTCGGGTAGCCCGGAGGCCGACTTCAGTCTGACGCATTCCGGTCCGGTCGCGGTTGTGGTGTACCTCAACGCCACAATCAGTCGAATCGGTGTCGATTCTGCGGAAACGGTTATGCCAGAGTCTGACGAAGCCGATAGTGGTGGTCGTATGCCTAACGCGATGCTCGACGTTATATAGGAGATGACCTCCGGCCTGTCCGGCACCGAATAGGATCCTGAGAATTGCAGTGTTTTCGCTGGTTGCGCGGGATGCTTGTTGGGGCAAGTAGCCGATCTGCTGCTGGTTTCGCCCGTCCGAGTCCTGATCTGGGAGGAACGCCAAGTCAGCCTGGGCCGATATCAGTTGGGTCTGGTGTGACGAGGCATTCATCGACCGCGAAAGGATTCTCTGCAAATGCGCACTGCCTCTCGCATAGTCACGATCGTCCATCCGGTCGGCAAGATGTTCGCCGCTTTCGGCGATGCCATCGACAACGCCCGCTGGCGGCGGGTGGGCATCAAGGAGAACACCGTCGAGAACGCGCCTGCAGTCGGCATGGCGCACCAGAAGGTGGCCTGGCTAGGCGGTCGGGCCAGATTTTTCGGAACGCTTGCGATATCCATCGTGTTGTTCTGTGTCCTCACAGCGTGTCCAGGCGGAGGGGACCTGCTCGACAAGATCAACGAAAAGCGCGTCGCGCACGGTTGCAGGAACGTCAGCGGGGACGACCAACTCCGTGCGGCCGCCGATCGGCAAGCCGTCGATATCCGTGACCACCCCGACCATTTCGGTACGCCCGGAACCAGCCCCTTGGCCGATATTCATACCGGCACGGACGGTACCAACGGGGGCACCCGCATCACAGCCGCTGGCTACAGCCCGCTGTCAGCGTGGGGTGAGATCATCTACTGGGCCCCTGGACCGCCCGGGAACACCGAGCAGGCCACTATCGATTGGTGGATGGACAGCCCACCTCACCGGGCGCAGATCGAGAACTGCAATTTCACGAACGTGGGAATCGGTCTGTTATACCCCGATGGAAATCAATGGATTGCCGTGGCAGATTTCGCGGCACACTGAACCGCGGAACGACAGCAAGTAGCGGCGCGAACGAGGTCTGGCCGTCGCGCGCGCCCGTGGGCAACGCCTGGGCCGCCCGCCGGCCATGAATGCCGAGCAGATCCGCCAGGCCCGCGCAATGCTCCCCCGCCCGGACAAATCGGTGTCCTCGATTGCCCGCATGTCCTGGTCAGGGCGGATAGTTCCGAGTTGAGCTGCGGGACAGGGGCGTTGGTACTCGGCTGGGCTGACGATGCCGGTAGCCCGCCATCACGGCTGGTCAAGCCGTTGTCGTTGTTTTTCGCACGATTACTGCCGAGACCCCGAAGAGTCACGGTAAGCGCTGTTCCCGAGCGCGTGCTGGACTCGAGAAGCTCGCATTAGATGCAAGATTCCTTCATCCGATGAAAGCGGTTGTCGAGCTACCGCAGATAAATCGCGGTGTCAGAGCCCCGGAGGTGCCGCATCGGCCCAGTTCACGCGGGCAGTTACCACAGATAATAGGCCCCTATCTGCGGCAAATCCTTAGCGCCGGATTTCACGGAAATGGGCAGCACCGCGATGCTCCTACACTCAATACCGTTGCTGTGCAACAGATCAGGTGAGTTCGCTAGTCCCGGAGCGGTCCCCCTGTGACGAATCGGCTCAGCCCAGTTGTCTGCACCGGGCTTCGCGTCGGGTCGATAACGCTTTGCCGAGTGCGGTCAGCGGGTCGCAGAATGTGGCGGTGATCGTCTTCGAGGGCGTTGCCCAACGCGATGAATGGCGGGAACTCCCGGGATCGGTGCGGGAGGCGGTCACCGACGGGCTCGGTGCGCCGGTGGTGTCGGCTATCAATCAGCGTGGCGGGTTCAGCCACGGTATGGCCGCGGTGCTGACGTGCGCCGACGGCAACGCGGTGTTCGCGAAGGCGGTGCGCGCCGATGACGGGCTCGCGGGCCCCTACCGTGCGGAGGCCGCCGCCGCGCGAGGGCTGGCGGGGCTGGTACCGACCCCGGCGGTGCTGTTCACGATCGAGCGTGACGGCTGGTTCGTCGTGGTGTTCGAGTTCGTCACGGGCCACCATCCTCATCTGGATCAGCCCCGCGAGCTGAACGCGGTGTTGGAGTTGCTGGATCGGATGGCGACTGCGCTCACCCCGAGCCCGCTTCCGGCAATGCCCACCGTGTCCGAGGTCTACGGGCCGAAGCTGCGGTGCTGGACCGCGCTCGCCGAGCAGTCGACACCCGCGGAGAACCTCGACGCGTGGACGCTGCGCAATCTCGACCGGCTGGCCGCATTGGAGCATCGGTGGCTGGAGTGGGCGGATGGGGAGACGTTGCTGCACACCGATCTTCGCCCGGACAACCTGCTGGTGACCGCGGATGGTTCGGTGATGGTGGTGGACTGGGCGTGGCCCTGTCGAGGTGCGGCGTGGCTGGATCTGGGGTTCCTGGCTCCGGCGATCGCGGCCAGCGGCATCGACCCGGATCCGATCCTGGCCACTCAGCCGAGCACGGCCGATCTGGACCGGGTCGCGATGGATTCGTTCGTGTGCGCCCTGGCCGGGTACTGGACCGTGCAATCACGGTTGCCGGTACCGCCCCGGTCGCCGAACTTGCGCGCGTATCAGAAACGGGCGGCTGCGACCTCGCTGTCGTGGTTCAGGTCGCGGATGCAGTGGTCGTAGCCACGGTTACGCGCCTCAGGCGGCGAAGAGCTGCGGGGCGCGAGAGCGGATCTTGGCCAGGGCGGCGTCGGCGCGGGTGGAGCGTAGGGCGCTCAGGATCCCGACCACCACCCCGGCATCGACAACATCGCCGACCATGGCCGGGTGACGGTCGGGTCGGCACCGACACCTCGCCCCGAAAGCCTTGCGCGGGCGGATGTCTCGGCCAGGCATGGGCCGATGTCCGATCTCTAGCCGGTCGGGATGCTGCGGCGCAGTTCGTCGGCGGCCTTGCGCAGCGCGGTGGCCAGGCCACGGGCGTCGTCCGCGGCGATGTCGCATCCGTCACCGTTGACCACCAGGTCCATGCGCACGACGCGGATGTCGTTGCGGTCGAAGGCATACAGGCCCGCACCGAGGAAGGCTCCGATCAGATCCGGCCCCAGGGCCGCAGTGGCGCGGATGTCGCTGGCGTGCCCGCCCCGGTCGCCCGGGTCGCAGGCATCGGCGGGCAGGTGATCGATGCACCGACGTCGGGCAGATCCCGACCGGCGGCACGGGCTGCTCATACCAGTCGGCGGCATCCTCGAGCAGCTCCGCGGCAGCGGGGGCCTGCTCGACGGTGAGGTGAACTTCATCGCCGCCGGGGATCACGACCTCGAGGTAGGCCGTTCATGATCACGGCAAGGGGATCGTCGTCCACCCGATGGTGTCGAGGTGTGCTGCGACCAGGGGGATAGCCACGGTTTCGAGTCCCTGGACGACGTCGAGGGCCGGGTGCACGTTGACCTCGAAT
>NZ_JBIWMX010000108.1:0-3415 GCF_044766925.1 Nocardia sp. NPDC101769
CCCACCGCAGCAGTATCGGTCACATCGATCGTTGTCGTGTCAGACATCAAGTGCCACTCCTTGATTCGGAGTTACACCGTTGTTTTTACAGTCCCGCCGAGACCGATGTAAAGCCATATTCACAGCTCGAGGCGGGTATGGATGCGACTGAGCAGTTCCGCCGTACGGAATGGCTTGGGGAAGTAATCACATGCTCCCGAATCGAGTGCGAGGTCAATGATGGCCGGATCCGTTTCGGCGGACATGATCACGATGGGCATCGAGGAGTTCTGTCGCAGACGCAGGCAGACGTCGATGCCCGACAGGTCGGGCAGCAGCACATCGAGCAGCACCAGGTCGGGATGCCATTGCGGAGCGAGCGTGAGTGCCCGGGTTCCGGTCGCGGCATGGACGGCGTCGTACCCAGCGGTGGCGAGGACGAGGAGGGCCATCTCGGCAGTGGTGGCGTGCTGCTCCACAACGAGGATCTTGGCCTCAGCGGGCCCCCGGCGCAGCGGAGGAATCCGCGGGCGAGGCGCACGCCTGACCGACAGCTGATGAGTATTCATGAGTTACTCCTTCGACCAGATCCCCCGACCCGTCGCGTTCGCGTGCTTCGTCACCGTCATCGATGGTGCGATCGGACCGATCGGGGCCCTCACGTCGAAACCGGGTCTTGACGCTAAGCCCGCCAGCAACGAATCAGCAATACAAATGTCGGAATTGCCCCGCCAAGTCGGACACTGTTCACCTCGCAGTGACCTTTCCGTGCCTTCGAAGGATCACCGTGACCGCATCGCGATGCCATTAGTTGGTGGCGGCGCCAGCGGCATGTTGATGGGCACGCACGATCGTCGAGTCTCGACACGACCCAGTCCGGTCGCCGGTGGTGGCGGCCAGCGGTCGTCACGGCGGACATGATGCACGACCGACCCCGACTGTGGGGCCGATCGATACACCCCATTGGGAATCAGAGCCTGGAGCGATTCCCTCATACAAACGGCCGGGTGCCCCCGCGTGTGCGTCGGCGGGGACACCCGTCCTGTGGGTACGGGAGCTCACGACGACGGTCGCCATCCACCCGGCAGTGTGGTCTGGCCCACCTCGATCAAGTGTCCGTCGGGGTCGCGAAGGTAGCAGCGGATCTCCGTCGAACGCACCTGAGGCGGTGTGAGGAAATGGGCACCCCGTGCACTCCACTCGGCGTACACGGCATGGATGTCCGAGACGCGGATGTTCAGAAAACTGCTGACCCGGTCCAGATCAGGCGGTGTCTCCAGCACAACGGTCGGCTTGTCCTCGGTGGGGCCGCCGCCCGTGTTGATGATGATCCAACCGTTGGCGAGCGCGACGATCGATGGTTCACCCGCGCGCACGGTCTTACCACCGAGTACGTCGGTATAGAAGGCGCGCGAGCGCTCGACGTTGTCGGAGACGACGAAGTGGGTCAGGACGAGGTCGTAGGGGGACGTGCCGTCGTCGGTCATGGGTATACCTCCGGCTTGTGTGGGTTGTTTGTTCCTGATGTGCCCAACTGACGGGCCTGGGCACATCGTTACCAGCTGAGACAGGACGGGCCTCCAGTTCGGGACACGACCCGCCGATAGCGGCTTGTCGGTTCAGCGGGTGATCGCCTTGGTCTCCGGGAACTCCGCGCTGTCGGCTCGACCCATCTCGCGGCCGTTGCCGGACTGCTCATAGCCGCCGAACGGCGCCTGGACGTTGTACTGCCAACGGGACATCCTCAGAGTCTCTGAGCCACAACAGCTGTCGATCCGAAGTGGCGGGAGTTTCGGCGGGAATCCCGATTTCTCCGCTATGGGACTGAGCCGGTCAGAGTAGGTATCGACGTCGACCGGGGGACGGCTGTTCGCGACTGTCCGCGATTGCGGTCACACGCACATCGATGTGTGTTCGGTCGGCCTCGGATCGCCGCGGCCAGTCGATCTTCGGCTGCTCCGCGCTGGCCGGTTCGGCCAGCGCGGTATGCGGCAATGTAGTGCGTTCGGTGTCGGCTACAGATCACTCCCCGGCCGAGGGTTCTGGGATTCGGTCAAGATTCGGGTCTGGCCTCCCCGCCCTTGCGAGTGAGCGCAGCGAGGGCGGCGAGGTGAGCATGGTAGGCGGTGCGACCCTTGGGACTGAGGGCGAGCCAGGTTCTTGGTTTGCGGCCCACGTAGCCCTTGGTGACATCGAGGTATCCGGCGTTCTCCAGCATGGTCATCGCTTTGGACAGGGTGGATTTGTTGAGGTCGCACATGTCTGCGACGACGAGAAATTCCGCTTCGGCGCAACCGTCGAGGAATGCCACGAGTTTCAGGCGCGGCAGGGAGGCGAACAGTTCGTTCAGCGCTTCCACGGTCGGGTCTTCCAGGAGAGGATTCGCGGTCGTGCCTGCATGAACCAGATCCATCCGCCCAGGACGACGCTGGACGCCACTCGGATCCATCCGTCCGAGCCGGAACTCGCGTGGCCGACCAGCGGCACCACCAGGATCACGACCAGCAGTGCCATGTTCTGCTTCCACTCCCCCATCGGGAGCGGGACGATGCCGCGGGCACGCTGGGTCCGGCGCTGCCGTTGCACAAGTCTGAAATACACCCAGCCCGAGCCGATTCCGCCGATCAGGATGATCCATCCGAGCGGTCTGCCGATGCCGTCGGCGACCAGCGTGCAGAGCAGCAGGTTAGCGAGCGCTCCCGACACAGCGGCCGCGACAGGCTGCCAACTGGGCAGCGCGGCAGCCTCGTGCGCGTGCCGAGTGGTAGCGGCAGCGATGTCCAGTGCCTGCTGCGGGGTCTCCGCGTCCTGCATAGATCGACCATATGTGAATCGGTTTCCAATTGGCAACCGGTTTCCCAGCTTGGAACCTCGTATCTCAGCTGCCCATCGGCAGCATGTGCGTGCGTCGGCCGGTGCCGAATCAGCGTGGCCAGTTGACCTCGGACGGCCCGTACTGGCCGGTTCACTCAGCGCGCCATGCGGCAGAACAGTGCGCCGCCATGCGCGGACGAACAGCCAGTCGAGCCGTTCCAAACGTGCACTACAGCTGAGGGATTGGCGTAAATCCGCTGTTCAACAGCGGTTTGCGCGGGCTTGCACCGGTCGTTCGCAACTCGCCAGTTGCGGACGTTCCGCCGACCTCGGATCGGCACGGCCAGCTGATCTTCCGATGCCCCGCGCCGGCCGGTTCGGTCAGCGCCGTATGCGGCTACTACCGCTCACTCAGGTGCACCATCGCCAGTCGTGAGTCTCCGCGAAGCTCTGCGATCTCGGACAACGGTATTGCGTGCAGTCGCGCGCAGTGGCCCTGTGGCCTGGTGTCGATGTTGGAATGCGCGTGTCGGCGGCATGTGAAAACGGGATCTGGCACGGTTTGCGTGATTGACCCGGCCTGGATTGCCAACGGGCGCTTGATGATCGATCATGTCGCCGG
>NZ_JBIWMX010000109.1:0-3228 GCF_044766925.1 Nocardia sp. NPDC101769
GGCTACCGGGTCACCCTCCAACCCATTACTCAACCCGAATAAATCACCAACACCCGTGGTCACCCGTGGTGGTCACCATATTTTCGTGTCAGTTCGGGATGTTCCCTGGTAGAGGGTGATTCGCCACGTCTTCTGTCCACTCCTCGATCACCTCCGTGATGATCGCTCCGATGCGCCGGAGGGTAAACAGGCCAGGACATTGTGACGACCCGTGCCCAGGCGGGCCGTACATCGACGGGCAGCGATGCGCTCAAGCGGGCGAGACTCGATTCAGAGCAATCGGCGCAGCAGTGGCAAAGCTCTGCGGACCTCATCCAGTTCCGAATCCGACAAACGCTGGACGAGTAGATCCGCCAAATGGTCGTCGCCCGTGTTGCGTCGCTCGGCGACCAGCTCGCGGCCGGTGTCGGTGAGTGTCAGCACGCGTCGGCGCAGGTCTGCGGGATCGGTGCGGCGTTGCACGAGTCTGCGGTCGACCAAGGCGGCGACTGTGGCGGCGGCCGACTGGTGGGTAATCTTGTCGGCGCGGGCGAGTTCGGCGGCGGTGTGGGGGCCCTCGCGATCGAGACGCTTGAGGATCGACAGCTGGGCCAGGGTGATATCCCGGGCCGGCGCTGCGGTCCTGATCGACCGGACCAGTGCGCCGACCACAGCATGCAGCTCCTCTGCCAATTCTCCGGTGCCCGTTTGACTTTCACTCATCGACCCATACAATACAGGAGAACTGCGCAGTATGCCTGTATATATTGGATCGAGGTATTGGTGACGAACGTCAAATTGTGGGTCGACGGGCGCCGCCGTACTTTCGCACTACATCTGCCTGCCATGCCGAAGCCGGACCTGCCACTGCTACTCGTCCTGCACGGCCACCGCTCGTCGCTGCTCGGTCCGCTCCAGCGTTCGGTCGAATCGCGAGGACAGCGGACGGCCGGTTTCGGCCCGTGTATCGAGCGGTACGACATCGCGGTCGCCTATCCGGATGCCTATACCGGCAGGTGGGCCGACGGCCGGGGTGTCAGCCGCGATGAGCAGCGTGGCGTTGACGATGTCGCGTTCCTGCGCGCTGTTGCTGAACACTGCGCCGACCGCTTCGGTACCTGCGGCAGCGACGTCCTCGTCGCCGGTATCTCCAACGGCGCGTTCATGGCGCATCGGATGGCGCTGGAGGCCGCTGACCTTGTGACAGCCTTCCTCTCGATCGCGGGCGGCCTGCCCGCCGCGCTGACGGACGTGCGGCCGACCCATGCGGTGTCGGCGCTGCTGATCAACGGCACCGCCGACCGTATCGTTCCGATCGGCGGCGGGCATTCGCGGCGCCGCGGACCGAACGATGAATTACTCGGCCGCACACTGTCACTCACCGAATCTGCGCAACACTGGGCCGAACTCGATCGCTGCGCGGGCGAAGCAGTTGTCGAACAGACCCCAGCCGGACCGGGCCCCGCCGATCTGGCGGTGACGCGTCACACGGCCAGCGCCGGCGTCGGCGGGACCCGGGTGGCGGCCTGGTCGATCGACGGCATGGGGCACACCTGGCCGGGAACGCCCGCGCCGGCCTTCATGGAATCTCTGCTGGGAAAGACCCCGCAGAACATCGACGCGGCCGACGAGTTCTGCCGCTTCGCGCTACGGGCTAACCCAGGAGACCGCCGTCTGTGACTGCCGAACCGGACCAGAATCGGCCCGGTAGCACCCCAGCGGGATCGAGAGATGTCCACGATCGAGGGAAGTGAATCCATTGACTGACACCGAGATGTTCAGCGTCTACGCGCGCGTGTCGGCGCAGCCGAACCAACGGGACGCTGTGATCGAGCTGATCAAGGAAGCGGTGCGAGCCGGCGGGGACTCGAGCGGGCTGGTGGCATACAGCATCAACGCGCCGATCGACGACCCGGACTCTGTCTGGGTGACGCAGCTGTGGGTGTCGAAGGACGCGCACGACGCGACCACCCGCAGCGAGCCCGTCCGGGCTGTGTCTTTGCAGATGGTCTCGCTTCTGGCTGCACCGCCGTCGAGTTCCTACGGCCACGCAGTCCACACCAATGGGTTCGACCGATAGCGCTTACCAAAGCATTCGCCTGTCGCATGTCGCATGTCGCACCGACCGAGCCGGTCACGCCAGCCGGGCGGAGTTCGGTCGTCGATCTACCAGAGTCCGCGAAGCGCCATATAGCTGTCGCAGGGAGCGCTTGTGCGATCGCCTCAGTCCCAGTCCGAAGCTGAGCCGGTAGCTGCCTCGATCGGTCGCGCGATGAGAGTGCGGGCGATGGCTGCGTAGTCGATCGCGGTCTTGTCGCTGAGCCCGAAGGTTATCGCCAGATGGAGTGGATCGTTGTTCGTCGCCAATGCCTCGTTGAGGACTCGGTCGGCGCGGATCTGTTCGAGTTCGATGCCGAGCAGGCTGAGGTGCCAAGTCAGGTGATATGCCTCGACGGCCTCGGTGGTGAGCGCGGTGTCACGCGAGACGATGAGGTGGGGGTTGGACGTGTGGGGCCATCGCTGGTGCCGGTACGCCAGCCAATCGGTGAGAACGGCATGGGTGAATTCGGTGAGCCGGTGGGTGACGCCGGCCAGAAGGATCCGGCTCCCGGCGAGATCGACATCGTCGAGCAGCAGATTCCGCAGGGCACTGCCCCGGACGGCGTAAACGGCGACCAATGCGACGGCGACCCGCTGGAGCGGCGTGACCGCGGTAGCGGTGACGGTGTCGACTTGGTGATCGGTCATCGGAAGTGCTGTGCGGCGCGGCATTGCGCCGATGTGGAGGCTGCGGGTCGGATCGGCGAAGATCAGGCGGTGCCGTTTGGCGAACCCGAACAGCGATCGCAGTGCGACGAAGGTGCCGTTGCGCCGGTGTCCGGACATCGTGTCCAACGCCGCTTTCACCTCGTCGCGCGTGATCTCGCGCAGGGCCGAACGAGTCACGGACCACGCGCCGATCACCGGGTTCACGCGGCTGTAGTAGGCGTGCAGCGTCGCTTCGGCACGGGGGTGTGCGCGTGGTTCGCCGTCGGCCAATGCGACCAGCCAGGCTCGGACTGAGGGGCCGGAAAGATTTCGGACAGCGCATCTTTGGTTTCTCTACGCTGCCTGGTTCCGTTCGAACCACTCGGACTCTACTTCGTTGGGAGTTCGGTAGTCAATTGCGGAGTGGAGCCGAATCTGGTTGTACCGCAGCTCAATATAGGCGATGATGTCTTTTCGTGCATGCGCACGCGTGGGATACTC
>NZ_JBIWMX010000110.1:0-3191 GCF_044766925.1 Nocardia sp. NPDC101769
TTGTGTGTTGTTTGAGAACTGCACAGTGGACGCGAGCATCTTTGTTAGTAAGTGTGTAAGAGCGTACGGTGGATGCCTTGGCACCAGGAGCCGATGAAGGACGTAGTAGGCTGCGATAAGCCTCGGGGAGCTGTCAAACGAGCTGAGATCCGAGGATTTCCGAATGGGGAAACCCGGCACGAGTGATGTCGTGTCACCCGCATCTGAATATATAGGGTGTGTGGAGGGAACGTGGGGAAGTGAAACATCTCAGTACCCACAGGAAGAGAAAACAACATGTGATTCCGTGAGTAGTGGCGAGCGAAAGCGGAAGAGGCTAAACCGTGTGGATGTGATAGCCGGCAGGCGTTGTCCATGCGGGGTCGTGGGACATTACTTCCTGTTTCTGCCGAAGCAGGCGACAGTCAGAAAAGGTCGCGTTAGTCGAATTGGTCTGGGACGGCCAACCGTAGACGGTGAGAGTCCGGTAGACGAAAACGTGTTCTCTGTCGTGTAGTGCTCCCGAGTAGCAGCGGGCCCGTGAAATCTGCTGTGAATCTGTCGGGACCACCCGATAAGCCTGAATACTACCTGGTGACCGATAGCGGACTAGTACCGTGAGGGAAAGGTGAAAAGTACCCCGGGAGGGGAGTGAAATAGTACCTGAAACCGTGCGCTTACAATCCGTCAGAGCCCTTTAAGGTGATGGCGTGCCTTTTGAAGAATGAGCCTGCGAGTCATCGGTGTGTGGCGAGGTTAACCCGTGTGGGGGAGCCGTAGCGAAAGCGAGTCCGAATAGGGCGAACTAGTCGCACACTATGGACCCGAAGCGGAGTGATCTACCCATGGCCAGGGTGAAGCGACGGTAAGACGTCGTGGAGGCCCGAACCCACTTAGGTTGAAAACTGAGGGGATGAGCTGTGGGTAGGGGTGAAAGGCCAATCAAACTCCGTGATAGCTGGTTCTCCCCGAAATGCATTTAGGTGCAGCGTCACGTGTTTCACGCCGGAGGTAGAGCTACTGGATGGCCTAGGGGGCCCACAAGCTTACCGAAGTCAGCCAAACTCCGAATGCCGGTGTGTGAGAGCGTGGCAGTGAGACTGCGGGGGATAAGCTTCGTAGTCGAGAGGGAAACAGCCCAGATCGCCGGCTAAGGCCCCTAAGCGTGTACTAAGTGGAAAAGGATGTGGGGTCGCGAAGACAACCAGGAGGTTGGCTTAGAAGCAGCCACCCTTGAAAGAGTGCGTAATAGCTCACTGGTCAAGTGATCCTGCGCCGACAATGTAGCGGGGCTCAAGTACACCGCCGAAGCCGCGGCATTCAGACATTATCCCGCTTTCGAGCCAGGAGTCTGGATGGGTAGGGGAGCGTCGTGTAGCCAGGGAAGCGGCGGAGTGATCCAGTCGTGGAGGCTGCGCGAGTGAGAATGCAGGCATGAGTAGCGAAAGACGAGTGAGAAACTCGTCCGCCGAATGACCAAGGGTTCCTGGGCCAGGTTAATCCGCCCAGGGTGAGTCGGGACCTAAGGCGAGGCCGACAGGCGTAGTCGATGGACAACGGGTTGATATTCCCGTACCCGTGTATCCGCGCCCAATGGCGAATCAGTGGTGCTAAGTATCCAAAAGCGGATGGACTCCCTTCGGGGAGCTGGAAGTGGCTGCATACGACCCCTGCTGTAGTAGTCAAGCGATGGGGTGACGCAGGAAGGTAGCTGGGCCAGGTGATGGAATACCTGGTGTAAGCCTGTAGGGAGCGTGATAGGCAAATCCGTCACGCATATATCCTGAGAGGTGATGCGTAGCCGATTGAGGCGAATTCAGTGATCCTATGCTGCCGAGAAAAGCCTCTAGTGAGTTGGTACACGGCCCGTACCCCAAACCGACACAGGTGGTCAGGTAGAGAATACTGAGGCGATCGAGATAACTGTGGTTAAGGAACTCGGCAAAATGCCCCCGTAACTTCGGGAGAAGGGGGACCCGGTCTGGTGAACACCCTTGCGGTGGGAGCTGGTCTGGGTCGCAGAGACCAGAGAGAAGCGACTGTTTACTAAAAACACAGGTCCGTGCGAAGTCGTAAGACGATGTATACGGACTGACGCCTGCCCGGTGCCGGAAGGTTAAGAGGACCGGTTAGCGCTTCGGCGCGAAGCTGAGAATTTAAGCCCCGGTAAACGGCGGTGGTAACTATAACCATCCTAAGGTAGCGAAATTCCTTGTCGGGTAAGTTCCGACCTGCACGAATGGCGTAACGACTTCTCTGCTGTCTCAACCACAGACTCGGCGAAATTGCAGTACGAGTAAAGATGCTCGTTACGCGCGGCAGGACGAAAAGACCCCGGGACCTTCACTATAGCTTGGTATTGGTGTTCGGTACGGTTTGTGTAGGATAGGTGGGAGACTGTGAAGCGGGCACGCCAGTGTTCGTGGAGTCATCGTTGAAATACCACTCTGATCGTATTGGACCTCTAACCTCGGACCCTGATCGGGTTCAGGGACAGTGCCTGGTGGGTAGTTTAACTGGGGCGGTTGCCTCCCAAAATGTAACGGAGGCGCCCAAAGGTTCCCTCAGCCTGGTTGGCAATCAGGTGTCGAGTGCAAGTGCACAAGGGAGCTTGACTGTGAGACCGACAGGTCGAGCAGGGACGAAAGTCGGGACTAGTGATCCGGCACCGGCAAGTGGAAGCGGTGTCGCTCAACGGATAAAAGGTACCCCGGGGATAACAGGCTGATCTTCCCCAAGAGTCCATATCGACGGGATGGTTTGGCACCTCGATGTCGGCTCGTCGCATCCTGGGGCTGGAGTAGGTCCCAAGGGTTGGGCTGTTCGCCCATTAAAGCGGCACGCGAGCTGGGTTTAGAACGTCGTGAGACAGTTCGGTCTCTATCCGCCGCGCGCGTTAGAAACTTGAGGAAGGCTGTCCCTAGTACGAGAGGACCGGGACGGACGAACCTCTGGTGTGCCAGTTGTTCCGCCAGGAGCACGGCTGGTTGGCCACGTTCGGAAGGGATAACCGCTGAAAGCATCTAAGCGGGAAGCCTGTTCCAAGATGAGGTTTCTCACCCCCTCGAGGGGGTAAGGCCCCCAACAGACCATTGGGTTGATAGGCCAGAACTGGAAGTCTGGTAACAGATGTAGGTGACTGGTACTAATAGGCCGAGGACTTACCAACAAAGAAGCTACGCGTCCACTGTGCAGTATCTGAAACAACACAC
>NZ_JBIWMX010000111.1:0-3184 GCF_044766925.1 Nocardia sp. NPDC101769
CGGCGTTGGCGCGCCGGCATGATCAAGACTTCGGACTGATAGATCATCCGGGAAGGTGCGTCCTTCCCGTCATCCACAGGTCCTGATCATTGCTCCGATGCCCTGGTGTTGGAAGGAGGGTTGCTGACGTGGACAACCTCCTCAGAGCAACGGTTCGGCGAGGCCTGGCTCAATACACTGCGCGAAGATCAGCAGTCCGCTGCTGCCCACTTGTCTGATGGTGTCGCAGTATGTGCAGCATGTGGTGATCGCCGCTGATGGGGTTGTGTACTTGGTCGGGTGCCGCATCGCAGTCGGCGGTTGGTCAGATGTGTATTGATCGGTCGCCGAGGAGTCGTGGTTTGAGCAGGTCTGTCCAGCGGGATACGGTGATTTCGGCATCGTCGAAGCTGGCGCCGATGGATCGGCCGCGGGCCAGCATGCGATAGAAGACGTCGTTGAACTCGCGGCATTGTTTGTCGTCCACAGTGCTCGGCCAAGCGATGACGATGTGGTCCGCGTCGGCAAGCGTTTGGGCGAGTGTCAGCGAGTCACAGAAATTCAATACCAGTGCCGTCGTCTTGTGCGTGCTCCGCAAGAGAGTATTCACGAGTAGCGAACGTGTGATTCCCATCGGTGCGCCGTTGTGGCTGAGAAAGATTTCCCCGTAGTCGCTGTGCGCGGCGAGGTGAACGATGGCGGGCAGGTTGTCGTCGATGGCGTGGGGGATGTCGTGTAGTGCGATTCCGGCGATTTCCTTGACGGTGAATCGGTGCTCGCACCGCTCTCGGATCATGGCTGTCTCGGTGGTGAAGTCATTGGTCTGGCGAGGGCGGACGTCGGGGTGGCCGGTGACGATCAACAGCATGGGGGTCTCGGCGGGGCTTGGCGGTCGCATGACGCGTCGCTGAATCGCGACGTCACGCTTGGCTATACCGGGATGTTCGTCGCGCCATTGCCGTAGCTGGTCGACAGTGACGCCCGCTGCGATGGCGATGTCGGTCCATCCGGCACGGTCACGATAGGCCCTGGCCGTATCGACCAGGGCCCGGATAGCGATATCGCGGTGCTCGGCCGGCGCATTACGGACCAGTTGTCCCATCTGGCCCAGCCAGTTCAGGTCCCCGACATCGAGTCCTGGCTCATCCACCATCGGTGTGTGGGGCTCGCAAGGCCGCCGTGATGGCCTCGGCGGCGCGGTGCTGGACATGGATGCTGTCGAGTGCGCGTACTGCCCGTTCCCGGTCCCGGAGACTGCTGGCGGCTGCTGCTGTGTGTGCGGCGTCGAGAATGTAGTCGGGCAGCTCGCCGTCGCTGGTGAAGGCGGCGAGTACCGCGACGATGAACGGCGCAGTGAACTCATCGCGTGACAAGTGTGGCGATGCCCACCACAAGGCGCGAAGCAGCTCGGGATCACCGGTGGTGATCAGCTCGAACAGCAGGTCTTTGGCGTCGTTGTAGTCGAGGACGGCGTCGAACACCTCGCCTGTGCGGTAGTGGTCGGTCAGTTGCAGTATCCCGAGATGCTGTCGAGCGGTGGCGTCGTCGGAAGCCGTGAGGAGCGCCCGGACCGCCGGGTCGGTGCGCAGTGCGTCACGCTGTTCCAGGAAGCGCTGCGATGTGGTCCAGGTAGGGGTCTTGATCCAGTCCTGCACGAGTTCACGCGCCCGGACCTCCGCGCTGAGGACAACCAGTGTCTCATCGATGCCGCGGTTGATGCCGTGGTCGATGATCCGGTTCATTCGAGACAGCTCAGGATTGTCCGGGTAAAGGCGGCCCAGCGCGCTCAGGGCCGCTCGGATAGGTTCGGTGCACAGTTCACTCCATTGGGTCCGTAGGAAGCGGACTTCCGCGGAGGTGTCTGCGGTGACCCATGAATTCGCCAGCTCGATGACGTGATCGTCGATAGACAGTGTCGCCCACGGAGGCACCCGATCCTCGACAGCGTCCGAGGCATCGAGCAGCTGACGAATGCGCCGGCGAATTTCCCCCGAGAACCGCAGATCGCTGTCGTTCCGGTCCGCATCCTGCGCCGCCCTGACCAAATCCTTGATAGCCGTTGGACTGTCCTCACCCGACCGCCTCCGCCACAGGTAGCGCTCGGCCCGTAGAAACGCCACGGCCGACGAAGTCAACCCTTCCCACACGCCCTCCCAGACCTCCAGCGCCGCGTCCTGGTCCCCGGCCTGCGCCTGTTGGTTGGCGAGAGTGTTCAGCGACATCGCCAGGTTGGGCAGGTGAGCGGCGGGGTTGGCCTCGGCCAGGCGACGTCGGATCCCGGTAGCTTCGGTGATGGTGGCCAGCGCCGCGTCCCGGTCCCCGACCTGCGCCTGCTGGACGGCGAGGTTGTTCAATGATCCGGCCAGGTCGGGCAGGTGAGCGGCGGGGTTGGCCTCGGCCAGGCGACGTCGGATCCCGACAGCTTCGGTGATGGTGGCCCGCGCCGCGCGGCGGTTTCCGGCCTGCGCCTGCTGGACGGCGAGGTTGTTCAATGATCCGGCCAGGTCGGGCAGGTGGGCGGCGGGGTTGTCCTCGGCCAGGCGACGGTAATGGCCGACAGCTTCGGTGATGGTGGCCAGCGCCGCGCTCCGGTCCCCGACCTCCGCCTGCCGGATCGCTAGGTTGTTCAGCGACATCGCCAGGTCGGGCAGGTGAGCGGCGGGGTTGGCCTCGGCCAGGCGACGTCGGATCCCGACAGCTTCGGTGATGGTGGCCCGCGCCGCGCGGCGGTCCCCAGCCTCCGCCTGCCGGACGGCGAGAGTGTTCAACGTCGCGGCCAGGTTGGGCAGGTGGGCGGCGGGGTTGGCCTCGGCCAGGCGACGGTAATGGCCGACAGCTTCGGTGATGGTGGCCAGCGCCGCGCCCCGGTCCCCGACCTCCGCCTGCCGGTTGGCGAGGTTGTTCAACGTCGCGGCCAGGTTGGGCAGGTGAGCGGCGGGGTTGGCCTCGGCCAGGCGACGGTAATGGCCGGCAGCTTCGGTGATGGTGGCCAGCGCCGCGTCCCGGTCCCCGGCCTCCGCCTGCTGGTTGGCGAGGTTGTTCAGCGATATCGCCAGGTCGGGCAGGTGAGCGGCGGGGTTGGCCTCGGCCAGGCGACGGTAATGGCCGGCAGCTTCGGTGATGGTGGCCAGCGCCGCGTCCCGGTCCCCGACCTGCGCCTGCTGGACGGCGAGGTTGTTCAATGATCCGGCCAGGTCGGGCAGGT
>NZ_JBIWMX010000112.1:0-3174 GCF_044766925.1 Nocardia sp. NPDC101769
GTGGCCGCCCTTCACCGGCTCGACACGCCGACACCACCCCCAACCGTCCCCGACCAGGCAATCCACACGGTCACGAACTACGGCTGGAGTACTAGGGGACGAACCCGCAGCCCCCACTCGCCGCCGCGCGGCACGGCCTCCGGAAAGTCGGCAGTTGCGGACGTTCTGCGCCGCACCAGGTTCCGGGCGCCGGCGCCCCGCTGGCCGGTTCGGTCAGCGCGGTATGCGGCAAGAGAGTGCGTTCAGCGCCGTGGGCCCGCGCTCCTCGACGCTGGACCCAGCTGCCCCGTTCGCCGAAACTCCCGGCAGCATTTTCGGCGACTTCGGGGTCAGCGCAGGCTCCCCAACCGGGCTTGGTCTTCCACGCGGCGACCAGGGCGGGCTCGGTGATGTTTCAGGCCACCTGCGATGTCGTGAGATGGACACGGATGTGGTCGAGCAGTTCACCGCTTCTGAGCGGTTTAGGCAGGTAGTCACACGCGGCGGCCGCGTAGACGTCACAAATGGCATCGGGATTGCCATCGAGTGAGACCGCGATGATCGGAATCGGTGAACGATTCCGCAGCTGGCGGCACAGATTCGCGCCCGGCAGGTCCGGCAGGTCCAGCTCGAGCAGCACCAAGTCTGGATTCCACCACCGAGCGAGGTTCAAAGCGCGCTGCGCGTTCTGGGCAGAAATCACCTCATGGCCGGCGCTGGCCAGCACGAGTACCTCAATTTCTGCCATTGCCGGATTGCTCTCGACGACAAGGACCTTGCTGGGCCGAGCTGCAGGAGTCGGTCGCGGCGTGAATTCTGTTGCGGAGCGTGGGAATTGGCTCAATGTGGATCCTTCGCAGACGGGTCCCCGTCCGTCGAATCCGCAGCGTCATGGAGCTCAATAGAGGCGGCCTGCGGGCGCAATGCCTGCACCGCGATCGACGTGTTATGACACTATGTCAACCTGCAATCTCTCAGCAATGTATCTGCGAACTGTTTTCATGGCGTTCACACGACCAGGGCTATTCACTGGCGTCCCATTACCGATGGCGCCCTCCGCCAAGATGCGACATTCGGCTAATAGCGGACGATCCGCTGGCCTCGGATCGGCACGGCCAGTTGATCTTCCGCCGCCCCGCGCTGGCCGGTTCGGTCGGCGTGGTATGTGGCAGAAGCGGAGAGCCGCAGGTGACGGCCTCGAAGCACTACACGCCGGTGCGATCAAAGATGCGCTGCCTGACCGCGGCCTTCCCGTTGGCGAGGATCGCCCAACCCAAACGGGTGCCGCTCCACGCAGCATAGGCGGCTTCGATCCAGCCTACATAGATCAGTTCGGCATGCTCCAACAGCTGCAAGGCCTCCCTTATCGGCCTGTGTAGCTGCTCGTAAACCCTGGACGGCTCACCATATGACTTACCACCCTGGAACACATACCCGCCGGGATTGGGATGCTCACGAAACAGCCACTCGACGAGGTTGCTGTGGTGGACGTCGTTGCCGCCCTTCGGTCCGTCCGGGCCAAATGCCGCCATGAGCTCTGCTGCCAGGTCCGCCGGCGACACACTGCTGGCCCATTCGATCATGGCTCGTGCGGCCTCATTCTCGGCCATGTCGTCCCTATTTTTCTTTGCCATGTCGTCCTTCCTGGCCAGAACGGCACCAGTACACCATTGTTGGTTCGCTGCGGGTTGCCGCGGTCTCGAGGTAAGTAGATGCCGCCTGCGCTGCCTACCGATCCCAACATCAGCACGAACCCGCAACGGGCTCACCGGAAACGTCGGCTACAAGTCCATCAGCACCGAACACCCCACCCCGCAGCCGGGACCCTCGACCACGGCACATCCCGAACTGACACGAAAATATGGTGACCACCACGGGTGACCACCGGTTCAGTGCCAAGCCGATCCACGCCGTGCGAAATACCCTCGGTCCGTTGCCCACCTTTGATGTTGCACCGATCCGTCAGCCAGACGAACTGAATTCGGCATGAGGGCGCGATCGTCGGTACCGAATGCAGGCGGCCCGTTGGCCTTTCGCGGTCAGCGTGGTGCTGGTACGTCCACGACCAGTTCGGCGGGGCTGGGATTCGTGCTGACCTGGATGCTCACTCGGCCCGAGCCGGGGAAGTTGAAGAAGGTGGCGTTCCAGCCGTAGTGACTGTCGTATTGGGTGGACTGGGTGTTGGTCGCGGTGACGCTTGTGTCGAGATTGGTGGCAGTAACCGTCGCGGAGATCGAGCAGTTGGTGCCCGCGGTCGGAGATCCCGACATCGAACCGAGCGGGTCGCTCGCGACATCGGCCTTGAAGCTCACCTGGACCTGCACCGAGCTGTCGAAGAAGGTCGCATGATCGCTGCCCTGTTGCCCCTGCTGAGGGGAAGCCGACGCGCTGACCGTCCCCGCGCAGCCCGGTCCGCCATCGACATGGGCAGGATCGAAGGACGACGTGTCCGCGGACGCCGGGCCGACCAGCACCCCGAACGCGATTACCGGCAGAGCTGATACTGCCGCAAACCTGAGCATGCCTCGCATCATGACTTCTGTCCTAGCACGGATCACAGCGTGACGATCACCTTTACCGAGACACGCTCGGATCAGTACGACAGAATCCGGTGCGCCTCAGCCAGTTCAGGAATCACCACTGGGCGATCGCTGACCCCGCCGCCCACACCTGACCATGGCACACATCTGACCGAACACGCCGCATGCAACACATCCACCACCCGCGGAGACCCTGGCGGCAGCGGCGGATTCGGCTGCTCCGAGCTCACGCCCGACGCCATCGCCCAAGCCACCCACGGCGCAACCTCATTGATGGTGCGTTCCGCCGACGCCGAATCGGCCGGGCCAGCCGACCTTCGCCGCCCCACGCCGGCTGGTTCGGCGAGCAGGGTACGCGGCATTCGATGCGTTCCGATTTGGGCCATCGAGGCGGGGTTCGAACCCGCGCGCCCTCCGCCGGTGTCGTTCCGGTGATATACCGCTGATCTACTCCATGGCCATCGACGAGTCTATCGATGTCCCAGATGTCCTCGCCCAGTGGATATTTCCTACAGGCCGCCGAGTCGGCCGCGTAGAACCGCGCGGGATGCGGTAGATGGGTGCGTTTGCCCGAGGTGCGCTCATCGGTGCACGCTCAGGGCTTGGGCGAACCATCTGAACGCGGGCACGCTGGGTTCTTCGGGGGCGTGGCCGT
>NZ_JBIWMX010000113.1:0-2932 GCF_044766925.1 Nocardia sp. NPDC101769
TCCTGCGCCTGGCCGACGACGAGCCGTATCGCCGAGAAGGCAAGGTCCAGGCCAATCTCGGGGAAGGCCGCCATGATCTGGCGCGGCGGATCTATCACGGGAAGAAAGGGGAGATGACCGCACCTACTACGAGGGCATGGAAGATCAGCTCTCCGCGCTCGGGTGGTGCTCAATTGCGCGGTTCTGTGGAATACGTTCTACAGCAACCGGGCCTTGGAACACCTACGTGCACAAGGCTATCCGGTGCTCGATGCCGACGCGCAGCGCCTGTCGGCGTTCATCCGCACCCACATCGGCATCGACGGCCACTACGCTTTTCATCTGCCCGACTTCGGGGGCACCCACCGGCCGCTGCGCGACCCCGATACCGTCGAGGAAGGCTGAGACCGGTCGGACAAGGGTTTCCGGGATCGGGATCGTGCGAAGAACAACGACAACAATGGCTTGACCTGGTCGCTGACAGCCGAGGGGCAGCCCGCCGTCTCGGGTCTTGGCCGATTACTCGACGGACACGCGTGGGATCGACCTGCTTATCAGGCGGATCGCCAACAGCGCAATCCAAATGCCGCTACCAATGATGCCGATCCGTTCAATGAGTCCTGTTGGTCCTCCGTCCAACAATTTATCGGTGAGGGCGAAGGCGACATAAGAGGCGGCGACCAGCAGGCCAGTGATGACCGAATACCAGGACCAGCCCCGCCTTTCGGGTGCCTGCTCGTGCCGCGCCAGCACGAAGCAAGCCGCAATCAGCGCAGTGAACTGAAGCAGACCAAGAAGGATATGAATGGCACCGTGAATGGTCAGCGTGCTCGATGCTCCCGGTGGGTAACCCTGCGATGGGTCGGGAAGGAAAAGCCCGGCGCCGATGAAGGTGAGGCCATAGCTGCCGAGCAAGATGGGTCCCCAGGTCGAACCATGTCCCGTACGCAGCAGCAGCCTCATCCCGATGGCAAAAGCTAGCAGGAGTGCTCCGGTGACGATGTAGTTGGTGATTTGCATCCACCCGCCGTCCCCCAGTTCGAGATTACTGTCGGGAACTGTCCAGGCATTGTAGCCAGGGCGTATGGCCCCAAGGATGAGAATGGCAACGCTGTTGAGCAGCGGAGCAATGACACCGCAAGCCAGCAGCAGCCTAATTGCCGCCGACTGCTTTCCAGTACTTGGTGCCGAGGTTTCCGTGAGTTTTTCATCCTTGCCATAAGATATGGGTGTCATGATCGCGTGTTCCTTTTATAGACATTTCGATGGACCGGCTGTGAAAAACCGATCGTGAGCCGATTGCTGACCGCGTTGGAGGGGGCGCCACCTAAGACGATTGTCGGTAGCCGGAGGGCCATGACGCGTCTGCGATGCTTCAAAGTAGATTCCATCCAGCGGTACGCTGGTGTTCCTTCGCGAAAGCTTCTCGAATCCTTGCTCGGGAATTGGTGGCGAAGTAGTGATCGAATGGTTGATACTCACGAAATCCGAAGAGGCCGTTCATGGGATTCGAGAGGCGTCCAGCGATAGCGGATAGTCGTCGACGGTCATGGAATCGTAGAAGCGCACGCTCTTGGTGGTGAGGCGGACGAGGGCTCGGCTGGGCTTGGCGGGCAGGGCGGAGATCAGGTGGGCGCCTCGGACCAGGCCCAACACGCCGAGGCGGGACGTAGGGATCAGGGTCTTGGCCGCGCTGAGTGCGACCGCGTGGCTGCCGCGCACGTGCCCGGCCATGGCGCGTTCATAGGCGGGGAAGGCTCGCTCGTGGTCGCCGCTCACCCGTGCCAGCTCTCCGGCGAGGACATAGGCGCCTACGACGGCGAGGCTGGTGCTGCCGCCGACGGCGGGGCCCGGGCAGTAGGCCGCGTCGCCGACGAGTGTCACCCGCCCTCGCGACCAGGTGTCCATGCGGAGCTGGGTGATCGAGTCGAAGTAGAACGCCGGGGTGCTGTCCAGCTCGCCCAGCCAGCGGTCGACATCGGCGTGCATGCCGGCGAACGCGCCGCGCAGGAGTTCCTTTTGCCGGAGTGCGTCGCGGTGGTGGTAGTCGAGTTCGTGCTCGCTACGGAACAGGAACAACGCTCGCGCGTCGCCGAGGTGCCGAGCGCTGTACATGCCGGCGGTGCGGCCGACACCGACGTGGATGAGTAGCTCGTGGTCGACACCGAGGCGGTTCGGCAGGGTCAGCACCGCGAGGTAGGCCCCGGTGAAGGCACTGAAACGGGACTCGTCGCCGAAAACGAGGCGACGCACGGTCGAGTGCAGCCCGTCGGCGCCGACCACGAGGTCGAAGCGGCGCGGCGCGGTGTTCTCGAACCGCACCTCGCCGTCGGGTGAGATCGCGGTGATCGAGTCGCCGAAGACGTACTCGACGTCGTTGCGCGTGGAGTCGTAGTAGATCTCGCTCAGGTCGTCGCGCATGATCTCCGCGTGCCGGTCGGAGGTGGCGCCTAAAACCTTGGAGAGGTCCATCCGGACGGGGTGCCGCGCGCCCTCCCGACAGAGAGTCAACCGATTCGTACCGGTGGCTCGCGCCTCGATGCGCGGTAGCACGCCCATCTTCTCTGAGATGTCCATCGCGGGCCGGTAAAGGTCCACCGCGTGGCCTCCGGTCTTGCGCAGTGAAGGTGCCCGTTCGATGACGGTCACGGAGAAGCCGTGCCGGGTGAGCCAATATGCCAGCACCGGCCCGGCGATGCTGGCGCCGGAGATGAGAATCCGCATGCGCGCCTCCTCAGCCTGCCAACGAGTAAGCGAAGGTTTTCTTTGACATGATGTAAGAATTAACTTAACTCTGACGTGTTGTCAAGGTTAGATCTGCGGGAGTAATCTGCTGGTGATGCCCGACCCGTTGGATGCCGCCCCCCGCGCACGTCGCCGCCGTTCCGATGCCCAGCGCAGTATCGACGCCATCATCAGAGCGGCTCGCACCCTGCTCCGCGAGCGGCCCGAC
>NZ_JBIWMX010000114.1:0-2911 GCF_044766925.1 Nocardia sp. NPDC101769
AATCCGCGACGACATCCACGAAGCATTCCTCAGCCTGGCCTGCGGCATCATCTGCTGGCGTCGACTGGTCAACCTCTCACTTTGTTAGGAGTTCTAAGTAAGAGCTCCTATCAGGTTCGGTTGCTGAGTCGTCGCCAGCAGATGAGTGCTGCGGCGAGGTCGAGGAATCCGTGGTGGATGTCGGTGCGTCGTTCCCAGCGGACGGCGAGGCGCCGGTATTGGTGGAGCAGGGCAAAGGATTGCTCGACGATCCAGCGGCCAGCGGTGACTTTGTCGCGGGTGCCGCGGCGGGGAATGTAGCCGGTGATCCGTCGTCGTCGGAGTTCGGCGTAGACGCTGGGATAGTCATAGCCCTTGTCCGCGATCAGGATTGGCGTTCCGTTGACAAACGTGTGTTACGTCAGATTACGGAAGCCAACGAGCACAGGCATGCCTTCTCCCGACCCAGTAGCTCGGCCTCGCTTCCGCTCGGTTCATTCTCGAACGTGTAGCGAATATTGAACGGCTTGTTCGTGATGAATAGCACGACACAGTCACTTTCCTCGGTCGCACCGTGGTACATCGTCATCCCCTCGGGGAACCAGACAAAACTCCCCGGGCCGAAGTCCCCCTTGTGGGTCCGCAAGGTGCCACTCAACACAAGCATGCCGTGCGCGCAGTTGTGGGTATGCCACGGGTTGATGAACCCGGCGTCGTAACGCAATAGCGCGCAGGACATCCCGGTGTCGGGGTCGACCGTGAATGGCTTGAGCGTCAGACTCCTGCCGAGCTGTTCGATCGGCAGCCCTAGCCAATCCATGGAATTGGAATCGAAGACCTCGAGGTTGTACTGGTCGGACTGGCTCGTCATGTTGACTCTCCTTCTCGTTGTGTAGCGAAAGCAGAAATTGGCTACGCCGACCTAGCCCCTACGGATGCGGTAGCTACCCGACCGCGCCGATGATCATGTCCTTGGCCCCGGTCCACGAGCACCAGATAGCCGTCCTCGTCGAAGCGGCCGATATCCCCGGTGTGCAGCCATCCGTCCACCAAGGTCTGGGCGGTCTCCTCCGGCCGATTCAGGTAGCCGCGCAAGACATTCGGCCCCCGCACGACCACTTCGCCGGCCTCGCCGTCCAGCGACGACGAGCACCTTCGCCGCGGAGCCTGTGACCTGGTAGGTGTTCGGCAGCAGCGCCGCCACCACATCACCGGGCCCGATCCCCTGCACCCCAACGCCGACGCGGCCCGGCGCACCGCGTCGAGGAACTGCGCGTTGTCGAGGGCGATGCGGTCGTCGGCCGGACAGAGCCGGTCGGGTCCTGGGCCGCGCGCCGGTCCGGGAGGGAGGAGAAATCCATGACGCAAGGGTAGGAAAAAGTGACTGCCACCACACCGTCCGCAGCCGATGAACTTTCGGGCGTCCTTTGTCCCCCGGCGACAAATCACTCGGACCGGGTGCGGGTGAAGCCGGTCCACCGCGTTCTATTGTTTGTCCATGGCCGACTGGAACCGAACTGACGACGAGGGCCTCACGGAAGCTGTGGCTGCGGTCATCGACCGGCTCACGGCCCGGCGCGTGGAGGTGATCGGCAAGATCCAGCGCACCCTGATGGCCGAGATCGCCGAACTGTGGGGTGACGCGGCATTGCTCGAACTCCAGGCGGCCAGCGTGGTCGCCAATGTCGACACCGTCTTCGATGTGCTGCACTACGAGATCCCCATCGACCGCGTCGAACCGCCCACCGCCGCACTGGAATACGCCCGGCGGGTGGCCCGGCGCGGGGTACCCGCCAACGCCGTCATCCGCGCGTACCGCCTCGGCCAGCAGGTGCTACTGGAGCTGGTGCTCGACGAAATCCGCGCCGCAGAGGTCGCTCCCACGCTCGCCCTCGATGTCTGCGAGCGGATCACGCAGGTCTCCTTCGGCTACATCGACTGGATATCGCAGCAGGTGCTCGCCACCTACGAGACCGAGCACGCGCTATGGCTCGAGAACCGGAACACCCTGCGCGCGGAGCGAGTCCGCGAACTCCTCGTCGGCGGGGACGTCGATATCGACGCTGTCGCCGACGCCATTCGCTATCCGCTGCGCGAGCAGCACCTTGCCCTGATCCTGTGGTACCCCGAAGACACGAGCACCGGCAGCGAACTCGTCCGACTGGAACGCTTTCTGCGGGAACTCTCCGAAACCCTCGGCGCGCAAGACAATCCGCTGTTCGTCGCCGCCGACCGACTCTCCGGGTGGGGCTGGATCCCCCTCGCCGCCGCAGCCGGGGCAGACGCCCGGATGCGCCGATTTCTCGCCGCTCACCCCGACACACCATTCGTCGCGGTCGGGACACCGCAGCGCGGCGCGGACGGTTTCCGGCACTCACATCAGCAGGCGCAGAGCGCTTTCCGGGTCGCCACCGCCGCATTGCCCACGCCGCGGCTCACCAGCGCGAGTGACCCCGGGACGATCACCGCTGCACTGCTCGGCGCCGACCTGCCCCAAACAAGGCTATGGGTCCTCGACACCCTCGGCGGACTGGCCGCCGACACCGGCAAAGACGCCCGGCTACGGGAAACATTGCGGGTCTATCTCCGCGAGAACGCCAGTTACAAGTCCGCCGCCGACCAACTCAACCTGCACTACAACTCGGTCAAATACCGCGTTCAGCGCGCGATCGACCGGCGCGGCCGCCCGATCACCGACGACGGCCTCGACGTCGAACTGGCGCTGCTGGCGTGTGAGCGCTTCGGCGCGGCCGTACTCGCCCCGGCCGACCAATCTCCCAACGTGCCACCATCGAGGGGCCAGCTCTGAAACGACGGCCGGTCGAAACGCACTATTCTGCCGCATACCGCGCTGACCGAACCGGCCAACGCGACCCCTCCGAATGCATGTGGGACTGTCGTTTTGGGGTACACCCCAGCACCACACTCCGAC
>NZ_JBIWMX010000115.1:0-2831 GCF_044766925.1 Nocardia sp. NPDC101769
CCGGCCCTCGACGTCGTCCAGGGACTCGAAACCGTGGCTATCCCCCTGGTCGCAGCACACCTCGACACCATCGGGTGGACGACGATCCCCTTGCCATGATCATGAACCGACCGGCCCGACCACACACCCGCCAGCGAACACCCAATTCTGCCGCATACCGCGCTGACCGAACCGATCACGTGGGGCATCGAAAGATCAACTGGCCGTGCCGATCCGAGGCGGGCAGAACGTCCGCTATTGCCGATGAGCGCGCCCGGTAGGCATCAGATCGCTGAGCGCGCCGTCAGGGAGTCGTCCGTCTATTTGAAGCGGATGTCTGTGGTGGCCAGACCGAAGATCTTGCGTCCAGCGGATTTCGCGACCAGGACGACGGTGGCGGTTCTGGCTTCCGGGTCGATCGATTTGATCCGGCCGCTGAACTCTACGTCCCCGGCCGAGACGGCGTTGACGACGGTGTAGTTCGACAGCCGGGCTCCGTACCGGATTAGCGCACCTGGATCGCCGAGCCAGTCAGTGACAAACGCCGCCCCGAGGCCCATGGTGAGCATGCCGTGCGCGATCACATCGGGAAGGCCGGCCAAGGCCGCGACTTCCTCGTTCCAGTGGATCGGATTCACATCACCGGCGACTCCCGCGTAGTTCACCAGGTCGCCGCGTGTCAGTTGGACGGTCCGGGCCGGTAGCTCGTCACCGACGGCGATGTCCTCGAAACGGATTGCCGTGTGCGGCACACGTGTTCGCGATATGTGCGAATGCCGGGGGACGGCCTGCGTCGGCTGGTCGATCAGTGTGTGTCCGGCGTGTGGCGCCGAGCCCGCGGGCGTCAACGCCGGTTCCAATCCACTCGTGACCACGCCTTTGATGGCATCGCTGATGTTGGATTCGACGTCATCGCTGGTGATGCCGACGATCGTGGTGTGCATGATTTGCACGATCTGGCCGGACTGGTCGGTGAATGTATTGGTGATGGTGAGCAGGTCCTTGCCTGCGACGCGGCGAACCGAGGACAGCTCGACGTCACTGAACAATCGGTCACCGGCCAGGACGGGTTTGTGCATCTCGAAGACCTGGTCGGTGTGCACGAACATGTCGTAGCCGGTCATGACGTTCTCGAGCAGGGCACGATTTGCCCGCATGGCTACGATCGAGGCGAACGTGGCCGGCGCGACCAGCCCGGCGTACCCGAGCTCGTTCGCGGCGGACTCGCTCCAGCGTGCTCGATGGGAATCCTGGACAGCTCGTGCGTATTCGCGGATCTTCTCCCGACCAACTTCGTAGTAGTCATCGACGCGATAGCGATAGCCGACCAGCTCGGCTGCATGGAATGCTGTTTCCATCAATCCTCCCCTTCATCGTTCGTCTGACCTCAGACCCGGATCCGCACTCCACTCGCCGTCCACGACCGCTTCGGTTTCGCTGCCGGGGCTGGACTGCAGTGCCAGTACGCTAGAAGCTCCAGTGGGGTGGAGGTTCAACAGGTTGTGACGGACGACACACGATCCGGTGTGCTGATCAGCATCGGGGAGTTGGCGCGCAGCACCGGGCTCACTGTGCGAACGATTCGGTTCTACTGCGACGAAGGCATTCTGGAATCCCGCCGCAGCGCAGGCGGGCACCGGATGTTCGACGCCGACAGCGCCACTGAACGACTGCTGCTGGTGCGGCGGTTACGCACGCTCGGTCTCGGGTTGGACTCGATCGCTGGCGTGCTGCGAGAAGAGCGGTCGATGGCCGAGGCCATTGCCGACGAGAGCGCGCGGCTCGACATCGAACTCCGGTCGATGGCATGGCGGCGCGCGTCACTGCGGGCCGTCGAGACGGTTGCCCCGGCGCAACGAGCCGAGCGACTTGCGTTGCTGGCTGCGGCGCAGGACGGTGGGGCGGTACATGATTGCCTGATACGGTTCTGGCGGCGCATCCTCGCACCGGTCCCTCGCAGCGACATCGATATGTGGGTCGGCTGGAATGTCCCGGAGCCGCCTGCAGATCCATCGGTCGACGAGGTCGTCGCGTACGCCGGGTTGGCGGCTCTCGTCACCGACCCTGACATGAGTGCTGTTGTACGACAGCAGTACTGGCGACATAAGCCGGAACTGATCCGCGACCGTCGAGCACTGTTCACGGACGTGGGCGACCTAATGGTGGACGTCGTGGCACTGGTAGCCGAACGCGTGCGCCCGTACGCCGGAAGCGAACTCGATCGATTCGTCAACGCCCACGCCGCCGCCCGCGGGGAACGTGATACTCCGCGTTTCCGCAAGCAATTGCTGATCGACGCAACCGATTCCGACCACCGCATTCACCGTTACTGGGCTTTGACACAGCAGTTGTTCGGAACTCGGATCACTGTCGGACCGACACACGACTGGGTGTACAACGCGCTGGCCCACGCAACCCATAACCTTCCATCCGAACTGAACTGAACTGAGAGAATCGTGGAATACCAGGCGCAGATACTGGACACGCAGGGAAACTATTCATTGGTCAAATGGGAGGGGCGAAAATTTCCCGGTCTAAGCATTCAGGGTGATAGTCTTCATATCCTGCGAGAGGTCTTGGAGGAAGCGGAGTTGGAGCTAACTCGCGGAAGAGTCGCTGATGCGCTGTTCGCCGTCGGGGAGGCGTTGGAGACGGTTACCGGCATGGATCTGTCATACCGGGAAATGATGGAGAAGCGGGGCCTGGGACTGCCTTATCCTCAATCCACTGACCCAGGTTTCGGGTTGGTCAGCGCGCCGGAGGCGCGCTGACCAGTGTGTTTGGGGTGTGGGGTAGCCGCTGGTCTACCCAGCTTTTCCACTTCGATGTCGGGTCGGGCCGTTGCGGGCCGG
>NZ_JBIWMX010000116.1:0-2779 GCF_044766925.1 Nocardia sp. NPDC101769
CAGTCGGTAGGCGAGGCATCGGCCCGTGAGGTTGGTGGCCCCAGGTAATGAACGGTCGGGACACCGGCTTCCGCGCAGCGGGCTCCCTGATCTTGGTGGTGCGGGACTGCTGCCGACCGACGGCTCCACGACTCCGAGCCCATCCTCCCGACGTTACCGACCCTTCGGGGCTGGATCTTCGTTGCCTTCCGCGCGAGGGTTCGCAGTCGGACCACGGGTTGTGGTGGGTGGCGCTGCTGAATGGTCCGCTGGCGACGGACCCGCGTGCGGACCTGGGGTCGCCATGCCACCCTGACGGGATCCCCGCTCTGTTCTATCCGAAGGTTCCTGTCGGGGGCCCATACAGTTATATGACCGTCGATGTCACGTGCACGAGCGGGACGTGGCAGCAGGACGTCGATCCTGTTGCCGGGCAACCGTGTTCTGGGAATATGTGTGCCACGAACACGGGAGGCTGCGTGAGGTAGGTCAGGCAGCGGATCGTGGTGCTGTGCGAATGATGAAGGGGTAGTGGCCCTTCGGAGTCGCCTGTCGGGTGGGAGGCTTCAAATCACCTCATGCTGCGTTGGCTGAAGACCGTCGTGGTGAACGATGAGGAAAAGGCGCTCCGCGGAGGGCGTCAGATGGGGATCAGGAAGACGAACGCGAGTGAATCGCTGACGACGTGTCGAAATGGAAACAGGTGGCATCGAAACCGGGGCGTATTTTTGGCACCGGGATTGAGTCTGGCGGGTGTCCCGATTTCTGGCCAGGCGGTGTCCGGCATGGAGGCGACGTGAGCCTGATCTGCGGCTTTCGCATGGAACGTGGGAAGGCAGGTCCCGATACAGATTCCGCCGTTTCGACGGGGTCGAGAGGGAGCGCGCCGGGCAGCAGAAACTGTGAGGCGTTGAGTACCGATGCGGGATGTGCCGGCGGACCGGCTCGTAGTAGTGGTGAAGCGGCTGTAATGGGCGTGGAGCGAAGGGGCCGGACCATTCGGGTTGGTGAAGCAGTCAACCGGCGCGAGCCGGGAGGAGCTGGATGAATCAACCAGGGTTGTCGATGAAGCCGTTCGAGATTTCGAAATGGGCTGTGCAAGAGGCATATAGCAGAGTCAAGGCCAACAAGGGTGCCGCTGGTGTCGATGGGCAATCCCTCGAAGAGTTCGAAGCCGACCTGAAGAACAATCTCTATAAGGTGTGGAATCGGATGTCGTCGGGGACGTATTTTCCTCCGCCTGTGCGGGCGGTGGAGATCCCGAAACCCGGTGGCGGAGTTCGTATTCTGGGCGTGCCGACGGTCGCGGACAGGGTTGCGCAAACGGTGGTGGCCATGGAGTTGGAAAAGCGGGTGGAACCGATGTTCCATCCGGACTCCTACGGGTATCGACCGAATCACTCGGCGCTGGACGCGGTCGGGGCATGCCGGGAGCGGTGCTGGAAATCCGGAGGCTGGGTCTTGGACCTGGATATTCGGAAGTTCTTTGACACTGTGGATCACGAGCTGATGGTCAAGGCGGTCCGGGCCAACACCGACGCCGATTGGGTGGTGTTGTATGTGCGGCGGTGGCTTTCGGCTCCGCTGCAACGCTCGGATGGGACGCTGGTGACGCGAGATCGTGGGACCCCGCAGGGGTCGGCGGTGTCGCCGATTCTGGCGAATCTGTTCATGCATTACGCGTTCGATGCGTGGATGGCCCGGAAGTTTCCGGGCATCATGTTCGAACGGTATGTGGATGACGTCGTGGTGCATTGCGCCAGCGAGAAGCAGGCGCTGATGTTGAAGACCGTGATCGGGGAACGTGTCACCGAGGTCGGGCTGGAGTTGCATCCGGAGAAGACGAAAGTCGTGTACTGCAAGGATTATGAACGGACCGGCTCGTATGAGCACACGTCGTTCACGTTCCTGGGGTATGAATTCCGGGCGCGGACTGCGCGGGACAGGCATGGGCGGTTGTTCAACGCGTTCCTGCCCGCGATCAGCAAGGATGCGGAGAAACGGATCAACCGGGAGGTCCGCAGCTGGGGCCTGCACCGTCACACGGACTGGACGCTGGGCCGAATAGGCCGGTGGATCAATCCGATTGTGCGGGGCTGGTTGCAATATTATGGCCGGTTCTATCGGTCGAAACTGTATGCGCTGTGCAAACGCATCAACACCTATCTGGTGCGGTGGGCTCGTAAGAAATATCGGCGGTTGCACGGGTTCAAGAAAGTCAACGCCTGGTGGAAAGCGTTGGGGGACAGATATCCCCGGATGTTCGCTCACTGGGCCTATACCCGTGGTTTCATGGCGACTGGATGGTAAGAGCCGTGTGACGGGAGACTGTCAAGCACGGTTCTGTGAGAGCCCGGGGGTATGATTCCCCCGGGCCACTCGACCTTCGGCTTCGGCACAGACGGCGGGCCACTGGTCTGTCGTGATGAGGACGAACCAGCGCCGCACACCTGGTGGGTTCCGTGGGTCACGTCGGGTGCCGATTGCCCCTACGGCGCCGAGGTGGAGGCCCTCGGGCCGAACCCCGCCAAGCCCAACGTCAACACGTATTTTCGTTGCCGGGGCGGGCATTGGACGCAGATCGATCCCTAGTGTGTCGGAACACGTTGGGGTTCCGGTAGTAATCGCGCAAAAAACAACGACAATGGCTTGACCAGCAACGATGCGCCGTAGAGGCTCGGGCTGCGGACCGGCACGGTTGGTGCTTGGTTGCGTCCAATAGCGTGGTGTAGCAGCAGCATTGGATGCTGAGCTTGTCGCAATCCCCGGACAGCAGGGTGGCCACCGCGTGATCCTTCAG
>NZ_JBIWMX010000117.1:0-2636 GCF_044766925.1 Nocardia sp. NPDC101769
TGTCGGCTGCCACGGGGAAGGGACCACTTCGGAGTGGTTTTTGCCAGGGGCATGGGACCACCCTGTTTGCCACTGATGGGACCACCTGACTAGCGGTTTTGCCAGTTATGGGACCACCCGGCGTGGCTTCGGGGGCTTCCGGTCGCTCGGTCGTTGCATTGGCCAATGAGCTACCGGGAGGTATCGGTGATCGAGGTAAGGGAGATCTTGCGGCTGTGGCTGCTGGGTCGAGGGTTGCGGGAGGTGGCCCGGCTGTCGGGCACCGACCGCAAGACGGTGCGCCGCTATGTGGAGATGGCGAGGGCGTGTGGCCTGGATCGTGAGGGTGATGCCGGGCAGCTGACCGATGAGCTGCTGGCGGCAGTGATCGCCGGGGTGCGCCGGGCGCGCCCGAACGGCAAGAGCGAGGCGTGGGCGACGGTGGCCGCGCAGTCGGAGCAGATCCGGGCTTGGCTGGACGAGGGGCTGACGCTGACCAAGATCCATATCCTGTTGGGTCGGCGCGGGGTGGTGGTGTCGTATCGGACGTTGAACCGTTATGCGGCAACGGAATTGGGGTTCGGGCAACGCAAGACCACGGTCCGGGTGGCCGACTGCGATCCGGGCGCGGAGGTGCAGGTCGACTTCGGCCGGCTGGGGCTGCTCACCGACATGACCGACGGACGGCGCCGGGTGGTGCAGGGCCTGATCTTCACCGCGGTGTATTCGCGGCACATGTTCGTCTGGCCGACTTACCGGCAGACCCTGAACGACGTGATCGCCGGGTTCGAGGCCGCGTGGGCGTTCTTCGGCGGCGTGTTCGCAACGGTGATTCCCGACAACATGAAAGCGATTGTCGACCAGGCGAACGCGACCGACCCGAAGCTCAACGATGCGTTCCGCGAATACGCCCAGGCGCGCGGCTTCGCCGTCGATCCGGCTCGGGTCCGCAGTCCGAAAGACAAACCCAGAGTCGAACGCTGCGTGCAATATGTGAGATCGAATTTCTTTGCCGGAGAACAATTCCGGGATCTATCGGACTGCCGCGAACGCGCGGCGCGATGGTGCGCGCAGACCGCCGGGATGCGGGTGCACGGCACCACCCGGTTGCGCCCGGCCGAAGTGTTCGACGCCGACGAGCTGCCACAGTTGAAGCCGCTATCCGATGAGCCGTTCGACATCCCGACCTGGGTTCGCCCCAAAGTGGCCCCGGACCGGCACGTTCAGATCTCCAAGGCGCTCTACAGCGTCCCCGGTGACCTCGTCGGGCAGCGCCTGGACGCCCGCGTCGATGCGACCACGGTGAAACTGTATTGGCGCGGGGAACTGATCAAAGTCCACCCCGTCGTCGCACCGGGACGCCGCCACACCGATCCGGCCGACCTGCCCTCGGAGGTGTCTGTTTATGCGATGCGGGACCTGAACACTTTGCAGCGCAAGGCATCCGGACACGGCGAGCACATCGGCATCTATGCCGCCGCGGTATTGGAGCATCCGCTGCCCTGGACGAAGATGCGGCAGGTCTATCGGCTGCTCGGTCTCGTTCGCCGTCACGGCCCGGCCGCGGTCGACGATGCCTGCCGTCGCGCGCTGGACGCCGAGGTCGTCGACGTCGGCGTCATCGACCGCATGCTCACCCGCGGCACCGCCACCGATGGGCAGCAGCTAGCGCTGCTGCCGCCACCGGCCCCGTCTCGATTCGTCCGCGCCACTACTGATTTCGCAGTCCGGAGGCCCTCATGACCACCCGCCGACCCGCCGCGACACCGGCGGTCAAACCGATCGAGATCTCCCCGGAGCTCAAATCGCTGATGTGCCGACTCAAGCTCGGACAGCTCCTGGAAACACTGCCCGAGCGGCTGGCGTTGGCGCGGTCGAACCGGCTGCCGCACCACGACTTTCTGGAGATGTTGTTCGCCGACGAGGTCACCCGCCGCGACCGCGAATCCGCGCAGCGCCGCGCCAAGGCCGCCCACCTGGACCCGCAGATGCAGTTGCAGGCTTGGGACGAGTCCACCGCGGTCAGCTTCGACCGGGAACTCTGGGCCGAGTTGACCTCGCTGCGGTTCCTCGCCGACGCCTACAACATCCTCGTCATGGGACCAGTCGGCGTCGGAAAAACGTTCCTGGCCAACGCATTAGGACACATCGCGGTCCGCCGCAACTACACCGTCCACACCGAACGCGCCGACAAACTGTTCAAACGACTACGCGGGGCGCGGCTGGACGGCAGCTACGAAGACGAGATGCGCAAACTGCACCGCGTCGACCTGCTGATCCTCGACGACCTCGCGCTACACCGGCTCGAGGCTATGGAAACCAACGACTTCTACGAGCTGATCGTCGAACGCCACCGCAAAGCCTCCACCGTCATCACCAGCAACCGCGAACCACCCGAGATCCTGACCATGATGGCCGACCCGCTGCTGGCCCAGTCCGCGATGGACCGGCTCCAGTCGGCGGCCTTCGAACTCGTCGTCGAAGGCGAGTCCTACCGGCAGCGGCAGAAACCGCGCCACGGCAAACCAGCCGATCCGAGTCCCTCGGATTGACCGGCAGACCGGTCGTCGGCCACCATCAACACGGCCCCGCGACCGGACGCAACCCGGTCCCATGCTCATGGCAAACCAGTGGTCCCATCACCCTGGCAGGCGACA
>NZ_JBIWMX010000118.1:0-2603 GCF_044766925.1 Nocardia sp. NPDC101769
GTTACCCGAAGCGGCGTGGATCAACCGACCCACGAAGGAGAACACCGACACAGAACAGGCAGCCTGACCTGTCTCATCGGGATTGACAGACTCCGATGCCGCACAACGTCATGCCGCCCCTCATCCCGTGTTCGGGACCGGTAATTTCCATTGCCCCATCGACGCCAATGACCCGACGTCCCTGTGGCACTTCACCTTCAGCCCGTCGTGTATCGATCCATTCAACAGCAGCCGAGAAACGAGCTTCCATTCCATCATCATGGCAGCACGCACGCGACCTCTGAGTAGCTGGAAGGGCCTTGCTGCACAGGGCTCAAGTACGTCATAAAGTCATCGTCGTTGTCACAGTGTGGTTTTGGAGGTAGTGCGGGGTGGAGGCCACGCTTGGGGCCGGTGCGGTGTTCGCGGGCTACAGGATCGAACGACTGCTCGGTGAGGGCGGGATGGGCAAGGTGTATCTGGCCCGCGACCGCGACCTGCCACGACAGGTCGCGTTGAAGCTGCTCAACTGGGCCGCGAGCAGCGATCCCGATGGTCGAAGGCGGTTCCTGCACGAGGCCGAAACCGTTGCTGGTCTGGAGCACCCGAATGTCGTCACCATCTACGCGCGCGGGGAAGAACAGAACCGGCCGTGGATCTCGATGACCTACATCGACGGCAGCGACGTCGACGCCGAACTGCGCAATGGACCCATCGATCCCCCACGCGCGGTGTGGATCGTCACCGAGATCGCGGACGCGCTCGATTACGCGCACCAGCGCGGCGTCCTGCACCGCGACGTCAAACCGGCCAACATCCTGGTCACAAACACCGCGCGGGAGCGCGTGATGCTCACCGACTTCGGGATCGCCAAGGTGCTCGACAACACCACCGCGCTCACCCGAACTGGCGAACTGCTGATGAGTTTCCACTACGCCGCACCTGAACGAATCGACTCGATCGGCGCGGTCGATCACCGCGCCGACGTCTACTCCCTGGGCTGCACTCTCTATCACATGCTGACCGGAACCCTGCCTTATCCGGGGAAAAGCATCTCGCAGTTGATCCATGGGCACCTGAACGCACCGATCCCACGCCCCAGCCACATCAATTCAGCCCTGTCCCCAGCGTTCGATGAGGTCATTGCACGTGCACTGGCGAAAGATCCCGCCGACAGATACGGCTCCTGCGCTCATCTGGCAGCAGCCGCGACACAGGCATCCGGCCGAACAAATCCACACACCACGATCACCATCGGCAGCAACTGCGCACTGCCCCCGCAACCCGAACCAGGCGCCGCCGCACAGACAGGCGATCCGACGTCCGAGGCCGAGGACTGGTACCGCAAAGCCGCTGCCGGCGGTGACGCGAGCGCGATGCACAATCTTGGGTTGTTGCTGGAGAAACGCGGTGACCTTGCCGGCGCCGAGGACTGGTATCGCAAAGCCATCGTCGCCGGGAATAAGGACGCGATGCGCAACCTGGGGCTGCTGCTGTACGACCGCGGTGACCTCGCCCGGGCCGAGGACTGGTACCGCAAAGCCATCGCCGCCGGCAATAAGGACTCGATGCGCAACCTTGGGATACTGCTGCGGGATCGCGGTGACCTCGCCGGGGCCGAGGACTGGTACCGCAAAGCCATCGCGGTCGGCGACGCAGGCGCGATGCACAACCTCGGGATACTGCTGAGGCAACGCGGTGACCTCGCCGGGGCCGAGGACTGGTACCGCAAAGCCATCGCCGCCGGCAATAAGGACGCGATGCGCAACCTTGGGATACTGCTGCGGGATCGCGGTGACCTCGCCGGGGCCCAGGACTGGTACCGCAAAGCCATCGCGGTCGGCGACGCAGGCGCGATGACCAACCTCGGATTCCTGCTCGAGAAGCAGGGTGACCTCGCCGGGGCCGAGGACTGGTACCGCAGAGCCGCTGCCGGCGGTGACGCGTACTCGATGAACAACCTCGGGATACTGCTGAAGAAACGCGGTGACCTCACCGAGGCCGAAGACTGGTATCGCAAAGCCATCGCCGCCGGAGATAAGGACTCGATGCGCAACCTCGGGTTGCTGCTGTACGACCGGGGTGACCTCGCCGGGGCCGAGGACTGGTACCGCAAAGCCGCTGCAGGCGGTGACGCGCGCGCGATGGCTGACCTCGGGCTACTGCTGCAGTGGATCCGACCAATGCCCTGAACTCGGCATGAGCGCGCACTTGAGTCCGCTAGAGCTAGCTGTCTGCACGGGAGGGCCGGTGGCTCTCGGAAGGTGCCGCCGCGCCGGGCAGATCCGTGCGCGCGGCGGAGAGGTTATTCGGCTTCGGAACGCGAGTCGAGTGCCGAGCAGGGCGTTTGACGTGCAGAGATGGGACGTCAATGGGGTCGAGTTCCGAAGCGGATTAGCCTCTGCGAAGAAGTAGGGCAGCGCGCGTATCGCTGCTGGTAGAGACTCTGCTGAGCCCCATTCCGTGTCTGGGTGGGGGCTCAGTCGTGTCCGCAGTGCCTCGCGCGGGCCGGTGCGATCAGCGCGGTCAGCGGCAATGTAGGACGTTGGGTGTCGCGTAGCCGACCGCTGGGGTGGTTCGGGTCTATCGGGTGGTTCCGACGGAGAAGATGGTGTCGATGAGGC
>NZ_JBIWMX010000119.1:0-2551 GCF_044766925.1 Nocardia sp. NPDC101769
TGTCCGTGGCCATGACAAAGTCCCCGCTGGTGGCCAACTGTAGGTCCCCGCTGGCGGCCGGGTAGAAGTCCCCATTTTCCCCTTGCTCGTCGTGTCAGTCCGGAGCTCGTGGCCTGGGCGGTGACGGTGATAGCGCCAACTGTCACATCACCGCCCAGGGAGTTCCATTGAAGTCTGCGAGGGAGCGAATGGACATCATTTCCGCCTATCGAGAGGTCGGAACGTATCGAGGTGCGGCCGAGTTGTGCGGCACCACTCATAAAACAGTGAAACGAGTCGTCGAGCGTGCGGCGGTCGGCGGCGCTGCGGCGGCGGCGGCGAGGCCGCGGAATTTCGACCTGGTCGCCGAGTTGGTCGGTGAGCGGGTGGGCAAGTCGAAGGGCCGGATCTCGGCCAAGCGACTGTTGCCGATCGCCCGTGCCGCCGGTTACCAGGGGTCGCCGCGGAACTTCCGCCGTTTGGTGGCCGAGCAGAAGGCGTTGTGGCGCAAGGAAAATCATCGTGGCCGGCGTCCGGCGGTGTGGTCGCCGGGTGAGTATCTGGTGATCGATTGGGCCGAGGCCGCGCCGGGGTTGTTCGTGTTCTGCGCGGTGCTGGCGTTCTCGCGGTGGCGTTTCGCCGCGTTCGCCGCCGACCAGAAACAGTCCACGACTCTGGCGATGATCGCGCAAACACTGGCCGCGATCGGCGGAGTCCCGGCCAAGATACTGGCCGACCGAATGGGCTGCCTGAAGGCCGGGGTGGTCGCCGATGTCGTGGTCCCGACGCCCGAATACATCCGTTTCGCAACGCATTACGGATTCGCCCCCGATTTCTGTCGCGCCGCCGATCCGCAATCGAAAGGCATCGTGGAAAACCTCTGCGGCTATGCCCAACGCGACCTGGCGGTCCCGCTGCTGACCGAGGCCACGGTGACCGGCCGGGTCGTCGGCTTGCGGGAGGCCAACACCGCGGCCGAAGCCTGGTGCGTGGAGGTGAACTCGCTGATGCATTCGGAGATCTGCGCCATTCCCGATCAACGGCTGGAAGTCGAGCGAGAGTTATTGTCGCCGTTACCTTCTCTGCAGATGGAGACCGGCGCTGCGGCGGTGAGCCGCAAGGTCGACCGGCTCTCGTGTGTTCGCTATGGGTCGGCCCGCTATTCGGTGCCCACCCGCCTGATCGGCGAAGCGGTGCAGATCGTTGTCGATCACGGCGCGTTGCTGGTGCTCGAACCTGCGACCGGAGTGATCGTGGCCGAACACGAGTTGGTCGCCCCCGGCGAGGCATCGATCCTCGATGCCCACTACGACGGACCCCGTCCCGCCCCGAATCGAGGCCCACGCCCGAAAACCATTGTAGAGCACCAGTTCTGCGCTCTCGGCGAAGACGCCGAAGCCTTCCTGGTCGGCGCGGCGGCCCAGGGCAACAGCCGCCTGGCGGGCGAGCTGGAGATCCTGCTCGCACTCGGCGCCGCTCACGGCGAGCAGACCCTGATCGCCGCCCTGCGACGGGCGGTGGCGTTCAAACGGTTCCGCGCCGCCGACGTCCGCTCCATCCTGGCCGCCGGCACCGGAACCCCGCAACCCCGCCCGGCCGGGGATGCCCTGGTGCTGGACCTGCCCACTGCCCCGACTCGATCACTGGACGCATACAAGATCAGCCGTGATGGGAGCGGCTCATGACCACCCATCGAACGAAAACAACTGCGCGCAAACCGATCCCGGAACTGGCAGCCGATCTCGACGCCGGACTGCGCCGGTTGAAACTGGCCGCGATCCGCCGCACCGCACCCGAAGTCCTGGCCGTGGCCAAGACTCAGCGCTGGACCCCCGAAGAAGTGCTGCGCACTCTGCTAGAGGTCGAGCTGACCGCCCGCGACGCCTCCAACGCCCGCAATCGGCTCAAGGCCGCCGCATTCCCGGTCACCAAAACCCTCGACAGCTTCGACGTCGCAGCCTCGTCGATTCCGCCAGCCACCTTCGATTACCTGTCGAGCTTGGAATGGGTTCGCGCGCAACAGAATCTGGCGTTGATCGGCCCACCCGGGACCGGGAAGAGTCACACCCTGATCGGGCTCGGCCACGCCGCGGTCACCGCCGGACACAAGGTTCGGTATTTCACCGCCGCCGACCTGATCGACACTCTCTACCGCGGCCTGGCCGACAACACCGTCGGCAAAGTCATCGACACCCTGCTACGCGCGGACCTGCTCATCCTCGACGAAATAGGGTTCGCCCCACTCGACGACACCGGCACCCAACTGCTGTTCCGACTCGTCGCTGCCGCCTACGAACGCCGTTCGCTCGCGGTCGGTTCCCACTGGCCGTTCGAGCAATGGGGCCGGTTCCTGCCCGAACACACCACCGCCGTCAGCATCCTCGACAGGCTGCTGCACCACGCCACCGTCGTCATCACCGACGGCGACTCCTACCGCATGAGAAACCGAACCAAGCGAGGTGAACCAACCCCGAACTGACCACCCACCCCCGCAAGGAGGTGGGGACTTTTCCTGGCCACCAGTGGATACCTCACCCGGCCACCAGCGGCGACTTCCATATGGCCATTGACA
>NZ_JBIWMX010000120.1:0-2463 GCF_044766925.1 Nocardia sp. NPDC101769
GTACACCCGATCCACCCACGCGAGGGCGATGACTGCCGACCATCGGGCCGCCGAGCACCACCGTGACCACCGTCGACCGCACTCTACTGCCGCATGTCGCGCGCTGACCGAACCGGCCAGCGCGCCGCAGTGGCGGCCCAAACCTGGTGCGGTACAGAACATCCGCTATTGCCGATTATGTGGCGATTCCAGGATGAGTGGGCGACCCTGTGTCGGAGGAAAGAACCTAAGAACAGCCGGCATGCAGCCGCCGCCTCTCCACCCGCATCAGTGGCGGCGATGGCCTGCCCGGGCTACGCTGCAGCCACTGTGCATCGGCCGGTGGCCGGTAGACTGGCCAGCGGCTTCGATGATTGCCGAGGGCGTCCAAGGCCTCTCTGCGGATCTCATCTCGCGGTGCCGCCCTGATCCCACGAAAGGGCGAATATGGCAACCTCCGCCGACGAAACGACCGACCAGCCTCCATCGGATGTCGATATGGCCTCGGCAAGCGTCGAAACCGATGCACCGGAAGAGGATTCAACCTTCGATGTCGCAATCGACCCAGCGCAGCGAGGCGGCGCCGGGGATGATTCCGAATGGGATGACAGCGAGTCCCCAGCGCTGCGTCAGGCGCGCAAGGAAGCCGCGCTCACCGCCGGTGGGGATTCCACGCGCGCGTACCTGAAGCAGATCGGCAGTGTTCCCCTGCTGTCTGCGGAAGAAGAGGTGGATCTCGCGATCCGGATCGAGGTTGGACTGTATGCGGCGCAGAAGCTGCACGAGGAGCTCGAATCGGGGTCCGGCATCACCACCGCGCGTCGCCGCGACCTGACCTGGGTCGTGCAGGACGGCGTCAAGGCCAAGAACCACTTGCTGGAAGCGAATCTGCGCCTGGTGGTATCGATCGCCAAGCGGTACACCGGGCGCGGTATGGCCTTTCTCGACCTGATCCAGGAAGGCAATCTGGGCCTCGTTCGTGCGGTCGAAAAGTTCGATTACGCCAAGGGATTCAAATTCTCGACCTATGCCACCTGGTGGATCCGGCAGGCGATCAGTCGCGCCATGGCCGACCAGTCCCGCACCATTCGCATCCCGGTGCACATGGTGGAGATCATCAACAAGCTCGGACGCGTCCAGCGTGAGCTGCTGCAGCAATTGGGCCGCGAAGCCACGCCCGAAGAGCTCGCGGAGAAACTGGACATCACACCCGAGAAGGTCGCGGAGATCCGGCAGTACGCGCGTGAGCCGATCTCACTGGATCAGACGATCGGCGACGAGGGTGACAGCCGGCTCGGCGACTTCATCGAGGACAGCGAGGCGGTCGTCGCGATCGACGCCGTGTCGTTCACCCTGCTGCAGCGCCAATTGCAGTCGGTGCTCGACACGCTCGACCCGCGGGAAGCAGGCGTGATGCGGCTGCGCTACGGCTTGGGTGATGGACAGCCTCGGACCCTCGACGACATCGGGAAGGTCTACGGCGTCACGCGTGAACGAATCCGCCAGATCGAATCGAGGACCATGTCGAAGCTGCGCCATCCGTCACGCTCACAGGTCCTGCAGGACTACCTCGACTGACCAGTACGCCTGTGTGGTTCCCCAGCCGTCCGGCCCCGGCTACCCGGAGAACGAACGCCCCGGAACAGGCAGGCTCCTACAGCCGCCCTCGGCCCGAATCGACGCCTCATCGCCTTTGCCGGATTTCACCCACCGCCGAGGACAAAGTTGTCGCCGAAGACGTGGCCCGGTCGCTGCGGTGAATGGCCGATGTCCGCCGGATCTCCTCGCTACTTCGCGCGCACCATCGGTTGCTTCGACAGCTAACTGTTCGCCCACTGGGTCGGTCGACCTGCCGATGACTTGACCGACCGCGCTGGGCGTACTGCGCAAGGCCACATCTTGCTCCACGATCCCGCGCATCAGATATGAGCCACTGCCCGCGCTTTTAGCGAATCAATACGTGAAACGCATTGCAGTGCAACGACTTTTGTGCGCGAGGCGGGAATTGAATCCCTCACCGCGGCAACCAGCTGCAACGGCGTAGCGCGGCGCCGGCGAAACGACTGAGCCCCCACCCGGATACCGGATGGGGGCCTCAGCAGAGTCTCTACCAGCAGCGATGCAAGCGCTGGCCTACTTCTTCGCAGAGGCTAATCCGCTTCGGAATTCGACCCCATTGACATCCCATCGCTGCACGTCAAACGCCCTGCTCGGGGCCCGACTCGCGTTCCGAAGCCGAATAACCTCTGCGCGCAACCCATCGATCCGACCGATGCCCGCACCGATCCAAGACCGCCCCTCCGGCCGCACCACCTAGCTGGCTCTAGTGGACTCAAGTGCGCGCTCATGCCGATGAGCGCGTCGATCCTGGGCGGGATTTCAGATCGCGGGTATCCGAGCTGATACGACCTTGTCGGCTCCCCGTCCGGGGATCAGCTGCCGCACGAAGAACCTCCGGCGGCCGGGTCCTCGACACCTCAGTGT
>NZ_JBIWMX010000121.1:0-2129 GCF_044766925.1 Nocardia sp. NPDC101769
CCCCACCGACCTGGGCATCCAGGCAACGAACCCGGACATCTCCGATCTTAGGGACTCTAATACCAAGTGGACTCATTCATCGGGGACGGCCCACACTCATTGACAAGGCATCCCACGGTAAGCAGAGCCTGACCTCCCCCGGCGAGGACTCGCCGATGGCGACCCTGTCGTCGGTGATGGGCGCTTACGCCGAGTTCGAACGCGCGCTGATCCTGGAACGCCAGCGTGAGGGCATCGCCGCGGCCAAGGCCCGCGGCGCCTACACCGGCCGCAAGCCCGCGCTGACCGACGCCCAGGCCGGCCAGTTGCGCGAGCATGCCGGCGGGTGAGTCGAAGTCGTTGTTGTCCAGGGAAGTCGCGCTGATCGACTTCCTCAACCACTACAACCACGACCGACCCGACGCCGGCATCGGCCACCAGCCCCCAATCAGCCGCGTCCCGCTACGCACCTACCGACTCACCGACACCGCAATCACCCTCCCCACGAGCCCACTGCCGAGCGGACCCGAACAACGCGCCTTCGAGATCGACATCGTGGAACCAATGCCGTGAGACACCACAGCTAGGCACTCCAACACGCCAAACTCGGCATTACCGTGCACTGAGGAGCCCGGCGGCTTCCGGACAGTGGCCCCGTAGGGCTTTCTATGCCGCCATCTGCTGATTCAGAAATTCGGCATGGACCTGTAGTGGTGCCTTGTAGCCGAGTCCCGAGTGGAGACGTATCCGATTACAAAATGTCTCAATGTATTTCACAACCGCACGCCTTGCATCGGCGCGGGTCGCGAACGAAACACGATGCAGCCACTCATTTTCCAGGGCACTGAAGAACGATTCCGCCATCGCGTTGTCCCAACACACACCGTCCGTCCCACCGATTGTCGCATCCCCATCCGAGTCAGTTTCTTCCCGAAATCGTAACTCGTGTAGTTGGATCCGCGATCGGAAACGAACTTCTGCCTCGGGCCCGCCGCGGTGAAGTCGCGGCCCACCAGATCGGGGATCCGATGGTCGATGTCGGCGTCGGTGGTGACCGGCCGCCACGGTCGCGGCTGGACCGGCCACAAGCCCATCTCCCGCATCAGCTTGCGCACGGTATCGTCGTCGACCACGTGACCGGAGCCGGTGAGCACCGCGTGGATACGCCGGTACCCGTAGGTGCGGTAACTGTCGTCGAACACCTTCCGGATCATCAACTTCAAATCCTCGCGCCGGTCCTCGGATTCGGGAATCCGGCGCGATTTCCATTCGTAGTAGCCCGATCTCGACACATCGAGATTCCGGCACATGAACGCCACAGAGTAGGCCTTCGGCGAAGCCCATTTGGGCCAGCATCGAATTGCCTGCCAGCATCATCGAGGCGAAGGTGCCGGCCAGGATGAGGCCCGCGGCGGCGATGGTGGGGCCGGTGTGGCGGAGGCTGTGGGCGGCCGCGGTGCGTGGGTCGTTGCCTTCGGTGGCTTCTTCGCGCAGGCGGGCCACCATGAGGATGTTGTAGTCGGTGCCGAGGGCGATGACGAACATGTACATGATGATCGGGAGCGAGAAGATCAGGCCCGAGTTGCCCTGTGCCCGTTGGAATACCAGCACTGCTGCGCCAAGGGTGGCGGCGAAGCCGAGGCCGACCGCGCCCATCAGGTGCCAAGGGTGCGACGACGCTGCGCAGCAGGACGGCGAGCACGAGGGCGATGAGGATGGCTGCTGCCGGGAACACGATTTTGTAGTCGTGGTTCATGGCGGCCTTGAAATCGACCAGTACCGAGGTTATTCCGCCGACATAGGCGCGGCTCCCGGTCGCGCGGCGGCGTGCGCGCTGTCGCGCAGCGGTCCGCAGACCGTGGCAAGCGCGGCGTCGGAGGTCGGTTCGGTGGTGAGGGTGACCTGGTATTCGGCGATTGCGCCGTCGGTCGAGACGCGCGGTGCACCCACCTGCCCGACACCGGGGGTGGCGGCCAGCGCGGTCCGGTAACCGCCGAGCTGGGCGTCGGTGAGGGTGTTGTCCGTGTGCAGGTAGACCAGGGACGGCTGGGTGGCGCCGGCTGCGAGCAGATCTTCATCGACAAGGCCTCGGGCAAGCTCGCCTCCCGACCGGAGTTGAGCAAGGCACTGCTGGTGGCCAACCGGCCCAA
>NZ_JBIWMX010000122.1:0-2113 GCF_044766925.1 Nocardia sp. NPDC101769
ATGTGGCGGCCCCCGCAGCAGGGCGGTCGCTGAGCCGCAAGAAGGCACGCTCCTCGGCAGTAGCGGACGTTCTGCGCCGCACCAGGTTCCGGCCGTCAGCGGCCCCGCGCTGGCCGGTTCAGTCAGTGCGGGATGCGGCTGATACCGCAACGACAGTTGCATGAGTCGGTGCTGGCGGATCTGTTGTGTGGTGTTGGATCATGTTGTGGCCGAGTCGGATTCGTTGATCAACAGGGGACGAGGCCCTCGCCGAGGGCCAGCGCGCCTGCGAACTCCTGCTGGCCTCGTGGCGGCCCACCCCCTGAAAGTCGGGGCAAACCCCAATACTGAAATCTCCACGTTTCAGTCATTCCTGACGGTAGCGTTCCTCGACCCCGAACCTCGGGAACCCGAATCAGGAGAACGATGACCACGCATTCCCGCCCCGGCCGCCGAATCGGCTGGGGTTTGACCGGACTGGCCGCGACGGTAGCCGTCATCACGGCCGGCGCACCCGCCGCATCCGCCGACATTATGGTGTTCAACATCGACCCTGCTGGTCAAACCTATTACGTCGGAACCAATTACCGTCTCAGAGCAATTACCGAGTTCGGGGACGATTTCGTGAGCTTCTACGACAACGGCCAGTGCATCGGAAGCAGTGTCTCGAAAGGCAATGCGGAGGTCCCGACCGCCCCGATCGCGGGTGTGTACTGGATCCCGTCGACGGCCGGCCACCACGTCATCACGGCCAATGACGGCAAGTCCACGATGACGATCACGCTGGACATCCAGCCCGCACCTGCCGGATCCACACCGGCCACCCCGCAACCCCAGCTCGTCGGCTGCAGCCAGATCGATCGGCTACTCACCGGTAGCTCCTAGCTAATAGCGGATGCGACTGAGCCTTCCGATCTCGCGGGGTTCGGCAAAGCACGAGGGGTCGAGCAAGATCACCCGTCGTGGCGGCGAGACTCGCACGTTGGCATGCTCGGTTGCGGAACACCCTGCAGAGCTCGAGCGCTGGAGGGCCCCCGATGAGAGGAGCTCCAGGCAATGGTGGAAGAGCACACCGAGGCCCCGAGGGGGACACGCTACGAAATCTCGAGCGGGTCAATGCTGCTGCACCGCTCCGGCACCGGCGGGCCGCCCGTGGTGTTCCTTGCCGGCGGCGGAATGTCGGGCCTGTATTACTGGAAAGTGCACGACCTCGTCGCGGAGTTCACCACAAGCGTGATCTACGACCGGCTCGGCCTGGGCTGGAGCGACACAGTGGACCTGCCACGCAGTGGCACACAGGTGACCGACGACCTGCACGAGCTGCTGCATGTCGCGGGCGTGCCCGGCCCGCGCGTACTGGTCGCGCACTCACTCGGCGGCCTGTACGCGCGGCTCTACGCGAAACGATTCCCCGGCGAAGTCACCGCCCTGGTCCTGCTCGACCCGACCCACGAGAACATCGTCGACTACCTCTCCACGGAGAAAGCGCAGCGGTTACAGGACTCGAACACCGACGACCTCGTTCCACCCGGGCAATTGGACACGATGCGGACCACGTACCGGGCCGCCCTCAGCCGGGCACTGGCCGACTGGCCCGCCGCGATCCGGGAACCGCTACTGGACAAAGGGTTCGGCCGCGCCGGCTTCAGACAGTCTCTGCGCGAACCAATGAACCTGCCGCGACTGTTCAGCGAGGTCCGCGACGCTGGGCCCGATCCTGACATACCACTGACGTTCGTCTCGGCCATGGGGGCCGACACGATCGCCCAGGAGCTGGTGCCGCCCGAGGCACACGCAGCCCTGGACGAGTCCAACCAGACCAAATACCGGCTGTACACCGATCTGGCCGCAGCGCTGCCTGACGCCGAGGTGCGCCGTTTGGACGACGTGGGGCATTCGGGAATGGCCTGGCTCCGGCCCGACGCCGTGGTTCAGGCGATCCGCGACACATTGTCGCGGTGACCGAGGCGCGGATCGTCGCTGTGCAAGTTCTGTACGCACTGACCTGTCATGGGCAATAGCGGACGTTCTGCACCGCACGGGACTGTAAAAACAACGGTGTAACTCCGAATCAAGGAGTGGCACTTGATGTCTGACACGACAACGATCGATGTGACCGATACTGCTGCGGTGG
>NZ_JBIWMX010000123.1:0-2059 GCF_044766925.1 Nocardia sp. NPDC101769
AGTCGCATCCGATGCGAGAATCTCGCGCCAGATGCGACTGTCGGTGAAACCGCAGGTAGCTGGGCTGAATCCGTCCATCGAAGTATCTGGTCGGCATACTCTCTGAACGCCCGCTGTGTCGCCGGGTTCCGTTGGCCTCGAGCACCTTAGACCCCCGAAGCACGGCTGGCGGAGAGACAGTCGCGAGTTCGCATCCGCTGTAATTGGCGGCAGTTGTAGTAATCGTGCAGAAAACAACGACAATGGCTTGACCAGGGGTTCCGGTAGTAAATGGGGGTTCGGGATCGGTGCCGATGGGCGGATATATGTCCTGATCGGCTACCGCATCCATTGCGGCCCTGGTCGATCGGGCCATCGGTGCCGTGGAAACCTGCGACCACGACTTCTTCGCCCCGCTCGGGGACCGCCCCTCCGGTTTCACCGCGGCACTGCGTCGACTCCGCGACCGCGAGCACGGCTGAGCAGGCCGCTCTCCCAGAGCAGCGGCCACAGCACCAGGACGGCCACGCCACACACCACCGGCAGCGCACCGAGATGGGACGCGAACGCGCCCAGTACCAGAGCCAGGATCGAACAGGGCACAGGCCAGGCCAGCGCCCAACGCCATCCCGCCGCGCTGCAGACACCGCTCACACCGACCACGATGAAATAGGTTGCGGCGCCGCCGCACAGCGCCCAGCCCACCCCCGTCGCGAGATGGCCGTGCGGATGATCCAGAGCCAGGCCGAGACCCGCGGCGAGGGCGGCTATCCCACCCGTGACACCGCAGTGGGTGAGCATGATGCGCTGCCACGGTTCGTCCGCCGCGGCCACCGTGTCGGTCATCAGTTGCGGGATGAAGCCGTACAGCAGTGTCAGCGCCCAGAGTCCGGCCAGGATGACGAAGGACGCGAAGGCCAGTCCCAGCACCCCCGTGTTCCACCGCACACCGCCCAGCGCGGCGATGATCGCGATGACGCCCTCGCCGAGCACGATGATCACGTACAGACCGAGTCGTTCACCGAGATGGGCCGGATCCGCGTGCACCGCCTCGATCACCGGCACCCGATCGGGATCGAAACGCGGACTCCGCTCTATCCGCCTCAACCGGGCCCGCAGGTTCTTGCGCGCCTCGGCCAGCATCTTGTCGCCGGAGATCGCGAACATCACGTACAGGTCCAGCGCCAGGCCCAGCACCCACAGCCAGAACTTCCCGGGCTCGCCCACCCACAGCGACACGATCCACGGATACACGCCGACGGTGAGCTGTACCGTCGGCCAGTCGACCACGAACTTGCCGCGGCCCCACAGATGTTCGGCGCCCAGCCGCACCAGCACATAGACCGCCGCGAACGTGGTGGCGTGCCGTTCGGGAATGCCGGGCACGGCCGCCGCCATCAGGCCCAGGCCCAGCATGGCCGCCAGCATCAGGGCCACCCTGGCCTGGTCACGAGCGATGTTGCCGTACAGCGTGATACACGCCCACACCATCCAGAACGCCAGGTACAGCACCACATACAGACCCAGATCGCCCAGTGACGGACCCCGGTGCAGCAGGTGTGTGAGCTGACCGATGCCCGCCACCGCGACCAGGTCGAAGAACAATTCCATCCAGCTCGCGTGCCGCTCGGGCGTCCCGTTGCCCGCATCCGCCGGCTCGCTTCCGCCTGTCCCAGGAGTCTCATTGACCACGCCCGCACGGTAACCGCCCGGCCCGGCCCGTGCCCGGTTCGGGTGCTCACCGACAGGTTGCCGCCGGGCGGTCGGTGTCGGCCGGAGACACTCCGCCGGGCCGCGGCCGCGGCCCGGCGTCACGAACGCAACATCGGCAGGAGTGAGCGTGAAGTACCGGAACAACTCGTCGCGACTGATATCCGGGAACTCCGCAGCCGCTCCAACTCCTGCATCCGCGAACACCCGTGTCGCCACGAAACCTAACCTCCAGCAAACCGATTGACCTCATCGGCAGCCAAGCCAAGCACCAAGGTCAAGTCCCGGGGAGTGGTGTAGCTGGGGTGGTCACCGCGTGATCCGAAATATCGGTCAGGCGGTGAGTTCTGCTGGTGCGGTCTCCTCCTGT
>NZ_JBIWMX010000124.1:0-2029 GCF_044766925.1 Nocardia sp. NPDC101769
GCTGTCTACCAGGGGCTTCCTCATATCCGGCGGAGGCACGCCGAGATCAGATCCATTGCCCCTCAACATCATTCGCACAGGATGAAAAAGGCTCAATGTATGGCACGTGCGCCGCTGGTTTCGAGGTCGTTCGGGAGGAGTTCGAGCGCAACTTCGCCGAGCGCGGTGACGTTGGTGCGTCGGTCGCAGTTACGGTGGACGGCGAGTTCGTCGTGGATTTGTGGGGTGGCGATGCCGATGAGGTCGGCAGCCGGCCTTGGGAGCGTGACACGGTGGTGAACGTGTACTCCGCAGGCAAGGGCATGGTCGCACTATGCGCTCACGTGCTGGCCGACCGGGGTGAGCTGGATCTGGATGCGCCCGTGGCGAAGTACTGGCCGGAGTTCGCCCAAGCTGGCAAGCAGAACCTGCCCGTGCGGTGGCTGCTCAGCCACCGTGCCGGACTGATCGGCCCACGCGAGCGCATGGCACGGGGCGACGTCTACGACTGGGACCGGGTCTGTGCCACGCTCGCAGCCAGTGAACCGTGGTGGGAGCCGGGCACCGCGCAGGGCTACCATGCGATAACCTTCGGCTTCCTCGTCGGTGAGGTGGTGCGGCGGATCACCGGCGACTCGCTGGGCACATTTCTTCGCACAGAGATTGCCGAGCCGCTCGGCGCGGACCTGTTCATCGGCACGCCCGCCGAGGAGCATGCGCGCTGCGCGGACGTGATCGGTCAAGTCCAGCCGTCCAAGATGGGTCCGGGCACGCTTACTCCGCCGCGCGAACTTTCCGACAATCCGATGGCCGCCTTCCTGGTGGCCTTCACCTACATCCCTGCCGACGACGTCAACAGCGCTCGATGGCGCGCGGCCGAAGTGCCGGGAATCAACGCTCATGCCAATGCTCATGGGCTCGCCACCGTGTACGGCGCACTCGCCACCGGCGGGCTTGTCGGTGGCGACACCCTGGAGACAATGCGCAGCCAACAAAGCCAGCCGAACGAGCTGGACTTGGTGATCAGCTCGATGGCCGGGTCGGGTCCACCGTTCACCTGGGGTACCGGGTATCAGCTCAACGGCTTTGGACTGCTTGGGCCCAACCACGCGACGTTCGGGCACCTCGGTGCCGGCGGCTCGTATGCCTGCGCAGACCCGGAGAACCGCATGTCCTACGCATATGCGATGAACAAGCTCAGTGCGGATCCGCAAAGTGACCAGCGCAACAACAAGCTGCTCCAGGCGGTCTACTCAGCGATAGGAGCATGACGGAGCCGAGCGGGTACTCAATCGGCGCGGGTTCCGGCTGCAAACCGCGCTGACCGAACCGGCCAACGGGACACGGCGGAAGATCAACGGACGCAGTCGTTGTAGGCCGCGCTGGGCGTTCGATCGCCGAGCGCCTGGTGCGGTCTGATCGTGTTGTAGATGATCCGGAACCGGTGGACCTCCATGTCGAGTGCGTCGCCGTCGGCGATCGGGCCGCGGAACAGGTGCTCGTATTTCAAAGTGCCGAAGAAGCGTTCGATCACGCCGTTGGTCTGCGGTGAACGCACCCGGGTACGGGACATGCCGTAGCAGCGGATCCGGCCCGGCGAACGCGGCCTTGAACACCTCCCCACGGAAACACGGCCCGTTGTCCGACACCACCGCGATCGGCGACGGCGCCATGCCGATCACCTCCCCGACCGGTCCTAGCACCTCGGCCATCCCACGGTCGGCCCGCAGTTCATCCGATCCCAGAACACGCTCGGCCTCGGAGACGGCGAGCCGCAGACATGCGAGAGCGTCCGCGCCGCGGCCGGTCGGGGTCACGGTGACGGCCAGGCAGTATTTCGGGGCTTAAGAGTGACTTTTCTCGAAGGTGGGCGGGGCCATCGCGAAAGCCGTTTCCTCACAGTGGGTTTGGTGCGCAGCCCTGCTTAGAGTGACTTTCCCGCCACCTGGACCTCACGGGCCGAATCTGCCCACACACATCCGGCGGTTGTCGGATTCGACGTCTGCGTGAATAGCAGAATTCAGCCTTCGGCTCGCTGCCCGGCGCAGTT
>NZ_JBIWMX010000125.1:0-2028 GCF_044766925.1 Nocardia sp. NPDC101769
AGGAACGCGCCATGCGCCCAGGCGGTCACCGTCGCGTCGTCGAGGCCGGGCCGGGCCGAGATCACGGTGGCGAGTGCGCTGATGGTCAAGGCGGCGGCCGCGAGCATCGCCCCGAGCACCGCCGTGGTGATGGCCGTGCCGGCGTGCGCTGCGCGGCGAAGGACGGCGGCGGCTGCCGCCAGCGCGGCGGCCGATGCGATGAGCAGCAGGCTGCCGACCAGGACGGTGGCGTGGTGGCCGTCGGTGTAGGCGCGGATCGTCGTTGCGGTCGCCCCGGGATGGGGCATCGACTTGTTGGTGATCGCGTAGCCGAGGGTGGTTACGGCGAATGCGGAGACGGCGAGGCGAGCCGAGGTGCGCGGTTCGGTGCGGCGGGTGGTGGCTGTGATGGCGATGGTGGAGGTCATGGTGGTGTCCTTGGCGTGAGGTTCAGCAGGGGGTGGTCAGCAGTTCCATGTTGTGGCCGTCGGGGTCGGCGAAATAGATTCCGCGACCCCCGGTGTCGCTGTTGGTGCGGCCGGGTAGGCGGTGGAACGGGTCCGCGTAGTAGGGCACGCCTGCGGCTTGGATGCGAGCCAGCGCCGCGGTGAAGCGCACAGCGTCGACGGTGAAGGCGTAATGCTGAGGGCGGGGTTCGGCGGTGTCGGCGTAGTCGAGGGTCACGTCGTTATCGAGCCGGACCGGCAGGAACGGGCCGGTGCGCGGACCGACCTCGACACCGAGGATATGGGCCAGAAAGGTCGCTGACGCGGCCTTGTCGGTGGCCCAGATGATGGTGTGGTCGAAGGTGATGCTCATGAGGGGCTGTCCTTGTCCGCGGGTGTGTGGCCAGTTGGTGCGGGTCAATTGGTGATGCGCCCGCCGGCCACATCGACGGTCAGTCCGGTCAGGTAGGACGAGGCTTCCGAAGCCAGGAACAGCGCGGCCTGAGCGACGTCGGTGGGAGTGCCCATGCGGCGCAGCGGGTGCATGTCGGCCACCTGCTGTTTGACCTGATCAGGCATCCGGGCTTCGACGGTCTCGGTCAGGATCGACGACGGCGCCAGGCAGTTGACCCGGACGCCGTGGGGGCCGACCTCGCCGGCCAGATGACGGGCGAGCATCACCAGGCCCGCGTTGGCCACCCCGTAGGCCAGGTTCGCCTGGCCGGGCTGTCGTCCGGCCGAGGACGACATCAGCAGGATCGATCCGCGGGCCCGATCGATCATCGACGGAAGGAAGGCCTGCACGGTCAAGAAAGCCGAGGTCAGTTCGGAATCGAGGACCTCACGCCAGCGCTGCTCGGTGAGCGAGGGTGTCGGCGCGGGGAATCCCTGACCACCCGCGAAGGCTCCGAGCACATCCACCTCGCCCAGCGCGGCACTCACCTCGTCACGCAACCGGGTGACCGCGGCCGCGTCGGTGAGGTCCGCGACGAACGCCTCGGCGGTGCCACCGCTGGCGGTGATGTCGGTAACCACCTGTTTCAGGGCTGTTGCGTCGCGCCCGACGACACCGACCCGTGCTCCCTCTGCTGCCAGCGCACGGGCGGTGGTAGCGCCGATACCGCGGGATCCGCCGGTCACGAGGGCGATCTTGCCGTTGAGGTCAGGGTAGCTGGTCATCACTCTCTCCAATGCTTGCGTTGTGAATACTTGCCTTGCGGATCATCCGCAAGGCAAGTATTGGAGAGAATGTTCCACTTGTCAACTATCTACAAGGCAATCGTTTGGGCTACGCTCGACCAGTGACCGAAGCCCCCAGTGACCGTGACCCCATCACCGTGATGGGGCTGTTGTTCGAGACCCATGAAGGCTTGATCGCCAAACTCGAACCCACCTGGCGCGACCACGGACTGTCCGGCCTGGAGATGAACGCCTTACAGCGACTGAGCCGATCCCCCGGCCGCCAGCTGCGGATGATCGATCTGGCCACCCAAACCGGCCTGTCCACCAGCGGTGTCACCCGACTCGTCGACCGGCTACAACGCAACGGCCTGGTCGTGCGTGAAACCGACCCCGCCGACCGGCGCAACACCTATGCCACGCT
>NZ_JBIWMX010000126.1:0-1876 GCF_044766925.1 Nocardia sp. NPDC101769
CCGCGACGACATCCACGAAGCATTCCTCAGCCTGGCCTGCGGCATCATCTGCTGGCGTCGACTGGTCAACCTCTCACTTTGTTAGGAGTTCTTAGCAGTTACCGCAGAGAGTTACTCGCTATGCGTGACAGCTCGGATAGCGACCTGGTGTTTTGACGGGTCGGCAGTGGGTCGACTCTCGAAACTATGCGCGGTACCGACGACTTCGAAGGCTCGCCCGGCCGCAAACACCCAGGTCGACTCGCGCTACCGCCGGATTCCGCGCCACTGTTCCTCACGCCCCGATTCGTCGAGCAATCCGCCGGCATATGCGGTGTCGAACTATCGAGCGGTCCTGTAATCGGTCGAGGGGGAGTGCTGGAGTGCAGATGTTCATCAGCGGCCGGGTCAGCCGCTGCGGTGGTGAGGCCCACGTCGTCATCGGTGCACCGCGGCCGGTCGCCGGGTGTGCCCGCGGTGAGAAGGTCTGCCACGTCGAGATCCGCCATGCGGACACGGTCGTGCGGCTGCACCCGCGGCCGGGGTCCACGCGGGTGGCACTGGACAACGCGCTGGGTGAGGTCACCCGGCATCTGGGCATCGACGTGGCGGGGTTGCTCGCACACGTCGCGATCGGGCCCGGGATTGACGAGGCCCGTGGTGGCGCGCAAGGGCCGCTCGCGTCGGGCTGAGGACAAAGTGCGCGATTGGGACGGGTTCGGCGATCGTCGCATGCGCCCGTGAGGGTCTTCACTACCGTCAGGTCATGGCCGAACTGAACCCGCCGACAATCACTTCACCCGACGAGCAGGGCATGGTCCTGCACGTGGAATCCGTGGTCCTGCCCGTACCTGGCAGTCCTGGTGAGGACATCAGCGTGCGCTGTGTCGACGGCACCACTTATGTGCTGCCGATCGAACTGCACACATGGGCGGAGCAACTGGTCGTCACGAACATGGAACTGTTCGAGGCGGGAGAGCCGTTTCTGCTTCCCGGCCACATCGACTTCGGTGTCCTCAACGGCGGTGTCTACGCCGAGATGATTTTCTAGTCCGGTCACCACATCCACCACCGGTGTTGAGAATCGATTTACGACACTTCGGGTGCCAGGATACGAATCGGCTGGTTGTGGCCCGAGTCCGTATGTCGAGAAACGTGTTTCGCGGTGGGCTGGCCGGACCGCATGTGGGGCTTTCTGCGGAAACTCCGCCCAGCGCGCTGCTCGGAGAGAATCGGCTACCTGGGCCGTGTCGGGCCGCCCGCGTCGCCGGGTCGGTGACATGTCGTCCACAGCTCGTAGGCCGCCGAGAGCTGAGCTGCCGCCTGGTCGGAATCGGTCGCGAAGAACGTGCTCTGCAGCCGGTCACCGACGGCGTCGTCGCGCAGCCACGACAGCACCGCTGCTCGTGCCTCGGGCTCGAACGGGTCGCGGGTAGTCCACACGTGGCAGGCTAGATCGGCGAGATGCCGCACCGGTGACAGCCCCGGCATTCTCAGCCAGTCGCCGAGCAGCCGCGGCAACGGCAGGTCCCACCAGTCCACGAATTGCAGCAGTGACGGACTGTCGGAAACGTAGCCCACCGATGCCGGGTAGCTGCCCAACACTTCTCGCCACACGATGGCCGCCAGCTCTCGAACGGCCGCGGCCTCGGTCGCCTTCCAGCCGGCCGCGCGACCTTTCGATCGCGACAGGCCGAGATCGAACGTCGGGGACGGCACGAGCAGAACCACCTCGAGTACCCGCGGCAGGAAATGCCGAAAACCGTCGTCGTCCAAGGACGTGACATGCAACGCTGCGAGTTGTGGGCCCGACAGCGCCCGCAGTGGGACGGCACGAGCATCCGCCGCCGACCACTCCGGAGCGCACTGCGGGCACGGCTTCAGATGCGACGGAACC
>NZ_JBIWMX010000127.1:0-1866 GCF_044766925.1 Nocardia sp. NPDC101769
TCCACTCGATCCTCGACACCACGATGATCCGACACCTCGTCCGCGAGGTGGCGCAAGCCCGAAACCTCGGCCCGGTGAACTACATCGGCGGTGGTAGCGCCGGATTCATCGCACCACAAGCCTGACACAGCCGAGTAATCCGGATCGGCGGGCTTCTCACCGAGCAGCCCGCCGAACGGCCACCCTGACCGGCGCCCATCAAACCGCGAGCCCGATCAACTACATCAGCGGCGGCGTGGCGTCGGTGACCGACTCCCAGCCCTGACCTTTTGTCCGCGTCCGGGGGCGGCCAGGACCCCGCCCCGGACCCCGTTTCGCATCCCGAGGAGCGACCGATGTCCGCATCACCCATCAAGACTCGCGACCTGACCGGGCGGGTCGTCGTCATCACCGGCGCCGGCAGCGGCATCGGACGCGAACTCGCCCTGCAGTGCGCCGACCGGGGTGCCAGCCTGGCAATCTGCGACCGCAACCGCGCCAGCCTGCACGACACCGCCACCACCGCCCGAGCAGCAGGATCGCAGGTGTTCGACGCCACCGTCGACGTCTGCGACGCCGAACAGATGACCCGCTTCGCCAACGACGTCACCGAGCAACTCGCCGCACCCGACCTGGTGATCAACAACGCCGGCATCGCCGTCATCGGCGGCATCCTCGACACCACCCTCGACGACTGGAACCGCCTGGTCGGCGTGAACCTGATGGGTGTCGTCCACGGCGTCGCGGCCTTCGCCCCCGCCATGGTCGAACGCGGCAGCGGACACCTCGTCAACGTGTCTTCCGCCGCCGGCATGCTCGCCAACCCCCAGCTCGGCGCCTACAGCACCACCAAATTCGCCATCTTCGGCATGACCGAAGCCCTACGCATGGAACTCGCACCCCACGGCATCGCCGTCACCACCATCTGCCCCGGCGTCATCAACACCGCCATCACCTGCGACAGCACCTACCGCGGCGGCAACGAACAAGCACGCCGCGCCAAAATAAACGCGGCATACGCCAAACGCGGCTACACCCCCGAACGTGCAGCCCGCAACATCCTCGCCGCCATCGACCGCGGCAAAGCCGTCGCACCGATCGCCCCCGAAGCCCACCTGATATACATCCTGTCGCGGATCGCGCCACCGCTCGCGCGATGGGCCTCGGTCGCCCTGGCCAACATCGCCAAATAGAAGCGGTGGCCACCACCCGATTCGAGCCCGACGCACCTGTGCCTCGAGTGAGTCGTTCCGGTGGCCGACCCCGGCACGTGACCAGGCCCTCATCCGGCACGCTTCTCTTCTCGGTGCTTCACCGAGTCCACCCCCTCCCAGCGGGTGCTGATGCAGTCCGAATCCACCACACACAAGGAAACGCTAATGACCGATTCCTCACCGATCCGCGCGGTCGGGTACCGGGAAGACCCGGCGTCTCATCCGAAGCGGACCAGCACCACCACGTCCATCGGCGGCAGGCGTTACCGAAACAGCATCGCAGGATTCTGCGCTATTGCCCTAATGGTCGGCGCGGCAGCGTGCACGTCGTCACCGGCGAATACGACGAACTCCGGTTCGGGCACCGCCGCCACGGCACCGGCGCCGGTCTCCGCGGACGACGCCCGGGAAATCGCGGCCGACGCCTACACCTACGCCTATCCGCTCGTTCTCACCGAGCTCACGCGGCGCGCGTCCATGCCGAAGGCGCCGATGAATCAGTTCGAGAATCTGCGAGCCTTCCCCGATGCGAATTTCACCACGGTGGTCCGGCCCAATGCCGACACGCTGTACTCGTTCCTCTGGTTCGATGTATCGAAAGAGCCGCTCGCCATTCGTGTTCCAGCCTCGGGTGAGCGCTATCACCTGTTCGAGATGCTGGACATGTGGTCCG
>NZ_JBIWMX010000128.1:0-1861 GCF_044766925.1 Nocardia sp. NPDC101769
GAACTCCCAACGAAGTAGAGTCCGAGTGGTTCGAACGGAACCAGGCAGCGTAGAGAAACCAAAGATGCGCTGTCCGAAATCTTTCCGGCCCCTCAATAGCGGGATTCACTAGGCACGTTGGCAAGTCTGCCACTGGATGCGGTCCCGCTGCTGATCACAAGCCCGGAACCACGCCGCCCACGAACTGCGAGAATTCGGGCCTAACGATGTGCGCCAGAGCCAATCGACGACCGCGGTCGTGGCGACCATCCTCGGGAATCACCGACGAAGCTGGTGGAATTCTTAGCGGTGCAGTCGATTTCAGGTTGGCATCATGGATCGCATGACTGATATCAGCCCTGGGCTTTCTGGGTCCGACGCCACGTTTCTGTGGGGTTTCGCCGCTAATTCGCTACTGTACGAGGAGGATCCGGGCCCGCGTGACCTGAACATCGGCTCGGCGACTGAGCCGAAAATGGTATCGCGCCGCGACGCCTACGTCGATCTGTATGCACGTCTGTTCATCGGTGGGGTCGACGGCGATCTCGATCGGATCCGCTCGGCGCGCTACCGCGCTCAACGTGAGTACCTGCAGACCAGGGCTGGTCGTGACAGCGTTGCGCGAAGATCTCTAGGCGGCAGGCGGGTGTGCGACGGTGTGCAGGACGCGCACGAGGTCAGCGAGGTCGACGACCAGGCCGCGCTTCTCCTCGGCCAACCCCATCACGACGTACTGGCGGATCAGCTCCGAAGCGGTGATGCCTTTGCTCTTGGCGGCGGCCTTGATCGCGTCGTCGGTCGTGGTGGACCATTTCACCGACCGGCTGACCAAGATCCCCTCGGCGGGGATAGCTTCCGGTCCTGGGAAGTTCTCGGCTGGTAGCGCTTCGGCGAGATCGAAAGTAATTGCGTCGATTCGGGTTTCGTTGTCGGTGCTCATTGGTTCTGCTCCCATTCGGCGAAGATTCCCAGTTCGTAGCTCTGCATGTCGTAGACGCTGCGAATCAGGTAGTCGACGATGCCGGTGTCCTCCTCCTCATCGGCCTCGTCGTCGGCTCGCAAGGTGATGATCAACGGCCGTCCGGCGCTCGTGCGGGCCCAGAAGAGCAAGACTCGTGTGCCGTTATCGGTGCCGTTCATGACGAGCTTGGCCGGGCTGTAGAGGACGTCGGTCACGTCGGCCGGGGTGATTCCCAGCGCGGCCGCCATTGTCCGCGCCCGCTGTGTCCAGTAGTAACTCATGTCCCCCACAGGGTACCTCACGGGAGGTACCAGAGGATATGGACTTACACCGCCAGGTCAGAGTTGGCTCGACGAGCTTGACGGGTTATGCGGGAGAGAGTTGAGCAGCTCGTGAAGCTCCTCGGCCTCGACGCGATACTGCTTCGCGGTCACAGGGCCGGTCCCGCCCCGGTAACACAACCGAGGCGGTTGGGTGATGCCGAGTGCCTCCAACATTTCCAGGCGCTCTCGCCTTGCCGCCGCAAGGTCGGGATCATCGATTACGGGGGAGTTATTGGCGGCGGATTCGGCCGCTCGCCGGATAGTGCGCCGGATTCCGAACATCGCTGATCACCTCATAGTGTTCGCGGGTAAAACCGACCCCGCGGCCCATTCGTCTCAATGCTCACTGACCTCGCAATCAGTAAATCACCCGAGTCGACAGCGAGCGATGTCAGTGATCGTCGTGAGCCGCTCGCCCGGGTTGGCCGGTGCATCATCGTGTCCGAGCAGCGCCTGCTGGGGAGTCCGCTTTTCACGAATATTGAAGCCCGCGCGCAGCGGGCTTAGCCCGGATCTTTCGTGCGGCTGATGTGCTGGCCTGTTCGGGTTCGGATTGATGTTTTGCGGCCGGCTTCTGGCTGCGGGGCATGATTGGCTG
>NZ_JBIWMX010000129.1:0-1824 GCF_044766925.1 Nocardia sp. NPDC101769
ACTCCCAACGAAGTAGAGTCCGAGTGGTTCGAACGGAACCAGGCAGCGTAGAGAAACCAAAGATGCGCTGTCCGAAATCTTTCCGGCCCCTCAATTCGGGCAGGCGGGGCCTGCTCGAATCGTCCACGCGCTGCACCCTAGCGCTCCGCAAACATCCTGTAGTGCCGCATACCGCGCTGACCGAACCGGCCAGCGCGGGGCGCCGACGGCCCGAACCTGTTGCGGTGCAGAACATCCGCATCTGCCGAGTTTCACGCAACCGGCATAGCCTCGCACTACTGATCGCAAATCGCCCGCATTTCGCCAATTCCTCAGTGGCAGTGCGCGATTAGACCGGTCGACAGCAACATCGGCTGGCACATAGCTGTGCACTATCCTGCCGCGCCCAGCGCTGACCGAACCGGCCGGCGCGCAGCGGCCGGAACCTGTTGCGGTGCAGAACGTCCGCTTTTGCCGAGTTCCGGATTTCCACCGGGTCGTCGCTGGTATAGCTCAGAAAAGCGACCAGCCTCGTCCGCTACGCCGAGTTCAGCGTGTCCGAGTTGGGTCGGTTTTCGCTCTGCCTCGGCGACTTCATGCCCTGCGCAGTGCGTTGAAGTAGTCGCGCAGCTTATCGGTATAGACCCACCGCTGTTCACCGGTCGCATGGCCCGGCAGCGGGCGGGACCCATACAGATTGTCGCCGTGATACCGCGGGAAGACATGAACGTGGTAGTGCCAAACGTCTTGGCTGCCAGCAGGTTCGTTGTGCTGACGGGTGGACACTCCCACACAGCCGTAGGTCGCCCGCATCGCGACGGCGATCTCACGGACCACGTCGTGTACGGCATGCCCGTACTCCGGTGGCAGGTCATACAGATTCTCGTGATGAGCGTTCGGAACAACCAGCACATGTCCGTGGTTGTTCGGCCACCAACGGGATGCGGTGAACGCGGTCGCGTGCCTGGTATGCAACACGATGTCACGTGGACTGTCGAGTGGGGTCTCACCACCGGCGAGCAGAAAACAGAACGGACAGTCATAGCCAGCGGGTTCGTGATTGTGCACGATTATCCAAAGCTACGGCATCGCTGTCACGGCACGCCAAATGCACTGTCGCGCTGAACGCCCGCTAGTGCGACATACCGCTTTTGTCCGAATCGGTTGGCACGGCGCGGCCGGCGAGGAAGGTCTCGCGGTCCACGGCTTGCCCGGCGGTCACGACCGAGGTGAATTGGTCGTCCAGCGCCCCGGAGACGCGGTCGAAGGCCTTCAGGGGCGCGTCCGATCCCAGCCATTCGGCGCGATCGAAATACAGGGCCGCGACGACGTCACCGAGTTCGACGTCGTCGGATCCGGAACCGGCAGCCTTACTGGTCTTACCCGACGGGATCCGAGCAGAACACCGTCACACCGCAGCCCCAGCTGCCACTCGGGTTGGATGCCGCGATCGTGGTCGCCCCGGTTCCGGGCGCCACCGCATCCGTCGCCACCGAGATCTCGGTGGGATCGGTCAGCGGCAGCGGCTCGGCCGTAGCCGACCCGATCCCGGCCACCATCATTGCCGTGACCGCAGCGCCGGTCATGAGAATCCGCATGAGGCAATCCCTTTCGATACCGCGACCGACCCCCGCCGACGCGCCCCAATCGTAAATTGCATCTTTTCACAAAAATGAGAGCAGCTCCGAGCCCCCAATACCGGGGGTACGAACGCTAGCTCGGCCGGCAGCCCGGCTGACCCAACGTCCCCTCATGGCGCCCCTACTTATCTTCGAACGGTTGATCAGGCAAGGCGAGATACCTCTGGCTCCCCTTGGTCGATGAGACCTCCCTAAAGGCGTGGCG
>NZ_JBIWMX010000130.1:0-1753 GCF_044766925.1 Nocardia sp. NPDC101769
GTCAGCCCTTGGCGCTGCCGCTGCTGCTACCGCCGGCCGAGCCGGTGGGCAGCTTCGGCACTCGCAGGACCGGGTCCGGGACACCGGCGCCATTGGTGCCGAAATCGTCTTTGGCGTAAGGACTTTGGCCTGGCGCGGCATTGAGCGTGTTCAGATAGTTCCATGCCGCGTAGGCCGCGCCCGCCCCACCGCCGACGACGGTGCCGACGAGCCCGCCGGCACCGGCGAACACCGCAATGATGGGCAGACCTGTCAGTAGGCAGCCGACAGCCAGGACAGCACATGATGCCAGCGCGACCACGACACCGACGATCGCACCCGCGATGGCACCGGCCAGTGGCCCGACCGCCAGCGCCATGCCGAGCTTGGTCACGCCTTCGGTCGTCGCGAGCTGGTTCTCCAGTGGCGAAGCAACCGGCTGCGCGAGCGGTTGGGCGCTGGCCAGATCAGGGGCGAGTCGCAGGGATCGGCCATCGCTCGAAACAGCCTGCTGGATGTTGTATTTCCGGTCTCCGAGCGCGAAGGCCAACGGTAGCTCGGCCACCGATCGCCCCGCGTCATCGACCACCGAGATCGACCGTCCATCCGCTGCCACAGCGAACATGCCGGCGTCTATGGTCGTCACAACCCAGCCGTCTGTCACATCGGTCCGAAGGTGCAGTTCGGTTGGTGCAGGCTCGGCGGTGGCCGACTGTGCGTAGGCGAGCGTGCCCACAGCCGTCGCGGCCGCGGTCACCAGGGTCAAAGTTCCCCGCCGTAGGTTCACTTGCCCGCCTCCTCGCGCGGCGCCGGATTCCGGAACGCCGGAAGCTGGCTGGCATACGGGCTCTGCCCGGGCGCGGCGTTGAGGGTGGTGTAGTAGTTCCACATTCCCGCGGCCAGACCCGGCCCTCCGCCGAGGATCAGCCCCGCCACTCCGCCGACCGCTCCCATCACGGTGACGATCGGAACGACCGCCAGCACGCACCCGACGCTGAGCACCACGCACGATGCGCCGGATACCGCCAGGCCCGCACCGACGCCGACGACCGCGCCGACGATGGTGCCGATCAGGCTGCCCGCCGACAGGCCGAAACTCACCGAATTGATGAGATCGTTCATGGCGAGCTGATTTTCCAGGGGCGAGGCCACCGGCTGGATCCCGGACCGGCCCGGGGACACCGTGGGCAGCTGCGGAGTCAAGCGCAACGTGCGCCCGTCGGCAGAAATCTGCGCGTCGATGGGGAACTGCGCTTGGTCGACCGCGAAGCGCAGCAGCGCGGTATCCACGACAACACCACCGGCGTCGCGTAGAGCGACCTGCCCGGCCGCGGGGTCGGCCGCGAAGCTGCCGTCATCGATGGTGGCTACGACGCTCATGCCGTCGATAGCTGCCCGATAGTGCAATGCAGCCGCGGCGTCGGCCGGTGCAGGAGTAGCCACCGCGGGCGAGCCCGCTGGCGCAGCGGCGGCCGGAGCCGCTTGACCTGCCATCACCGGCGGCACGGCGACGGCTGCGGCGGTGACGGCCGCGTATATCCCTTGTCGAAGATTCATTCGATCCTCATCATTCGATCCGCCGCCGTCGAGGTGACACTCGGTACGCCTTCGGATATGGCGGCGTTTGTTCCCACGCACCACTTTTCGATGCAGTGCGCGGTGAACGTGCTCCAGTTGGATTGGCTGCGCGCTGATTGCCCGCTGGGCCGCAACGATAGGTGACCCAGTTCACATTCCCTCGGCGCTCCGCGACAATATTCGCGACGCGAATTGT
>NZ_JBIWMX010000131.1:0-1746 GCF_044766925.1 Nocardia sp. NPDC101769
CTACTTATCTTCGAACGGTTGATCAGGCAAGGCGAGATACCTCTGGCTCCCCTTGGTCGATGAGACCTCCCTAAAGGCGTGGCGTTCGCCTTGTCCGGTCAGGTGTTCGCCGGTTCGACCCCCGTGGGCCGAACCGGGTACTTGCCGCACGACCCCTACAAATCTCGTGAACCTCGAGTTCTCATGCAAGACCGTGGGCGCAAGCGGCGGGCGCGGCGGCTGGACGGGTGATCGATCGATGCCCCGTCCAGTCGCAGGCGCCGGAACGAATTGCTCGTGGTTCGAGCCTGCTCACACGATCAGACATCCCACTACTCGGGAGCTCTGAGCTCTACGGAAGACAGGTGCCGTGTGAGTGCGCTGGGATCGCGAACAGCTCATCGGAGGCAAGCCCACAGAGGCTCGTAAGTAGGGCGCTGCGCGTTCTCGCCGAGGTCTTGGACCTGCGGAAACACTCGACACGAGGGAGACCGGGATGCGCCGATACTGCGGAATCGACTGGGCCGAAGGCCATCACGACATCGCGATTATCGACGATGACGGAAAACTCGTGTCCAAGAGACGAATTGCCGACGATCCGACCGGACTCGCCGACCTCACTGTCTTGCTCGGCGAGGCCGGCGACTCTGCTGAGGACCCGATTCCGGTCGCGATCGAAACTCCGCGCGGGCTGATGGTCGCCGCGCTGCGCGCCACCGGCCGGCCGGTCTACTCGATCAACCCGATGGCCGTCGCCCGCTACCGCGAACGCCACTCCATGACCCGCGCCAAATCAGACCACGTCGACGCCATGACCTTGGCCAACATCATCCGCGTCGACAGCGAATACCATCGACGCCTGCCCGCCGATACCGAACTCGTTCGGTCCATCGCGGTGCTGGCGCGCGCTCAGCAGGACGCGGTCTGGCGGCGCACCAAAGCCGGCAACGAGCTGCGTTCGCTGCTGCGCGAGTACTACCCGGGCTTCCTGGCTACCTTCGCAGGGAAGTCGGCCACCAACCTCGCCCGGCCCGAAACGCGCGCGATCCTGGCACTGGCTCCGACTCCCGCACATGCGTTGAAGCTCACCAAAACCCGCGTTGCGGCCGCGCTGCGCCGCGCGGGACGACAGCGCGGCATCGAGGCATTGGCCGCCGAGATCATCGAAGGCCTGCACGCTCCGCAACTGCGGCAACCGAGCCTGATCGAGAAGGCGATGGGCCGCCAGGCCCTGGCCCTGCTCGCCACTCTGGATGCCGCCTGCACTGGGGCCGACGACCTGGAACAGGCTGCAGCCGAGGAATTCCGAAAGCACCCCGACTACGCGATCGTCACCAGCTTCCCGGGCCTGGCCGACCTCACCGGAGCCCGCGTCCTGGCCGAAATCGGCGACGACCGCACGAGATTCGCCACCGATCGAGCATTGAAGGCATATGCCGGATCAGCCCCCGTTACCCGGGCTTCCGGCAAATCGATCTCCATCACCCACCGGCGCATCAAAAACGACCGCCTGGCCGCGGCAGGTTGGATCTGGGCCTTTGCCGCGGCCGTCAACCAAGGCCCCGCCCGCGAGCATTACCAACGCCGGCGCGCGGCCGGAAGCAGACACACAGCCGCACTACGACATCTGTTCAACAAGATGCTCGGCCAGCTCCATCACTGCCTGCAATCCGGCCAGAAGTTCGACCCTTCCAAAGCGTTCGGGCCCACCCACGACACACCTCCGACACGCTCAGCGGCTTGACCACTAATCGCATCGGAGGTCTT
>NZ_JBIWMX010000132.1:0-1742 GCF_044766925.1 Nocardia sp. NPDC101769
CGGGATCTGGCACGGTTTGCGTGATTGACCCGGCCTGGATTGCCAACGGGCGCTTGATGATCGATCATGTCGCCGGTGTTCTGATCTTGGACCGCTCGCGGTCATGTTCCCCCATCTGAATGGGCTGCAGATCGACAGCATGACCGCGGCCGGGCTTCGAGTGAACCTCGACGTGAGTACCCGGGATGAGGCGGCAGCCTGTCCGGGCTGCGGAACGTCGTCCCGGCGAGTCCATAGCCGCTATCGGCGGCGACTGTCCGACACCGCGATCACCGGCCGGGAAGTGGTGATCCGGTTACGGGTCAGGCGGTTGTTCTGTGATAACTCTGATTGCGGGAGAAAGACTTTCGCTGAGCAGGTGCCGGGGCTTGCTGCGCGGCATGCCCGGCGCACGAGCATCCTGCAGCACCTGTTGGGTGCGGTCGCGCTGGCATTGGGCGGTCGCGCGGGGGCTCGGATGACTCGGCATCTGGCGGCCACGGTCAGCCGGATGACTCTGCTGCGACAGATCCGGGCACTGCCCGATCCGGACCGGGCGACACCTCGTGTGCTCGGGGTCGATGACTTCGCGCTGCGTCGCGGGCATCATTACGGCACGATCCTGATCGATATCGAAACCCGACGCCCGGTCGATGTGCTCGAAGACCGCCGCGCCGAAACTCTCGCCGCCTGGCTGCGGGCCCATCCCGGGGTCGAGATCGTCTGCCGGGACCGCGCCGGCGCCTATGCCGACGGAATCGCCGCCGGAGCACCCCATGCGCTGCAGGTCGCAGACCGCTGGCACATCTGGCACAACCTCGGCGAAGCGGTCGAACGCGTCGTGGCCCGACACCGCGACTGCCTGAACACCCTCGCCGAGGACACCATGGCCGATACCGAACCGCCGAGCGTGCCCCAGCAGGAAATCCCGGTAACCACCCCGAGGATCGAGCCACCTGCGGAAAGGACCGACAAGTGGGCTGTGCGAGCCCGCGAACGTTATGCCGCGGTCCACACGCTGCTCGACGACGGCGTAAGCATCCTGGCGATCGGCGCCCGACTCGGTCTCGCCCGCGGAACCGTCCGGCGCTTCGCGCGGGCGGCCAGTGTCGAGGAGTTGCTGGTCAACAACGGCACCGGGCAGCGCCCGAGCCTGTTGGAGGAGTTCAAGCCCTACCTGCATCAGCGGTGGAACGAGGGCTGCACCAACGCCACCGAGCTGTTCCACGAGATCAAAGGCCGTGGCTACCGCGGGGGACCCAAAATCGTCATGAACTACCTGCAGCCCTTCCGCGCGACCGGCCACATTCCCCGCCCGGTCCACAAGCCGCCCTCGGTTCGCCGGGTCGTCACCTGGATCATGACCGACCCCGCCAACCTCGATCCCGACAATCGGCAACGACTCGACGCGATCCTGGCCTCGAGCCCGCAGCTCACCGACTTGACCGGTCACGTCCGCGCCTTTGCCGCGATCATGCGTCACCTCCGCGGGCGCGAACTCGAGAATTGGATGAAAGCCGTTGACGCCCACGACTTCCCGGCTCTGCACTCGTTCGTCCGGGGCCTGCGCCGCGACCTCGACGCGGTCACCGCCGGCCTGACGCTGCCCTGGAGCAGCGGACCGGTCGAAGGACACGTCAACCGCATCAAGACGATCAAACGCCAGATGTTCGGGCGCGCGAAACCAGACCTTCTCCGAAAGCGAATCCTGTTGAGTGACTGAGCAGCTCGGCCAACCGCATCACGAAATTTGTGCCAGATCC
>NZ_JBIWMX010000133.1:0-1719 GCF_044766925.1 Nocardia sp. NPDC101769
ACCACCGCCGACCACCTGGATGCCTATCCGCCCAGCGCTGAGTTCGCGGCCGCCGCCAACGGCGACGCCTCTCTTTATGCTCGAGCCCAAGCGGACCGCGACGGGTTCTGGGCCGAGCAGGCACGGCGCCTGCACTGGCATCAGCCCTTCACCCAGGTGCTGGACTGGGACGACGCGCCCTTCGCCAAGTGGTTCTCCGACGGCAAACTCAATGTCGCCTACAACTGCGTGGACCGGCACGTGGTCGACGGGCACGGCGATCGGGTCGCCATCCACTGGGAGGGTGAGCCCGGCGACTCCCGCGACATCACCTATGCCGAGCTGCTGGCCGAGGTGTCGCGTGCCGCCAACTACTTCACCGGCCTGGGGCTGGCCGCGGGCGACCGGGTCGCCATCTACATGCCGATGGTCCCCGAGGCGATCGTGGCCATGCTGGCCTGCGCCCGCCTGGGCCTGACCCACTCGGTGGTCTTCGCCGGCTTCTCCCCCAGCGCCCTGCGCCAGCGCGTCGACGACGCCGCCGCCAAGCTGGTCGTCACCACCGACGGCCAGTGGCGGCGCGGCAAGCCGGCCCCGCTCAAGGCGGCCGTGGACGAGGCTCTCGCCGAGGGTGATTCGACCGTCGAGCACGTACTCGTGGTGCGCCGCACCGGCATCGACACCCCGATGACCGAGGGCCGCGACCTGTGGTGGGACGAGACCGTCGCGCTCGACTCCCCCGAGCACCAGGCGCAGGCCTTCGACGCCGAGCACCCGCTGTTCATCCTCTACACCTCCGGCACCACCGGTAAGCCCAAGGGCATCCTGCACACCTGCGGCGGCTACCTGACCCAGGCCGCCTACACCCACCACCATGTGTTCGACCACAAGCCCGGCCACGATGTGTACTGGTGCACCGCCGACATCGGCTGGGTGACCGGGCACAGCTACATCGTGTACGGCCCGCTGGCCAACGGCGCGACCGAGGTCGTCTACGAGGGCACCCCGAACTTCCCCGACGAGCACCGGCACTGGCAGATCATCGAAAAGTACGGCGTCACCATCTATTACACGGCGCCGACGCTGGTGCGCACGTTCATGAAGTGGGGCCGCGAGATTCCGGATTCGCACGACCTGTCCAGCCTGCGGCTGCTGGGTTCGGTGGGCGAGCCGATCAACCCGGAGGCCTGGCGCTGGTACCGGGATGTGGTGGGCGGCAACCGGACTCCCATCGTGGACACCTGGTGGCAGACCGAGACCGGCGCCATCATGATCTCGCCGCTGCCGGGCATCGCGGCGGCCAAGCCGGGCGCGGCCATGACCCCGCTGCCGGGCATCTCGGCGAAAGTCGTTGACGAGGAAGGCAATCCGGTCTCCCTCGGCGAGACCGAGGCCAACGGGTACCTGGTGCTCGACGAGCCGTGGCCGTCCATGCTGCGCGGCATCTGGGGCGACAACGAGCGGTACAAGGACACCTACTGGTCGCGGTACGCCGAGAAGGGCTGGTACTTCGCGGGTGACGGGGCCAAGCTCGACACCGACGGGGACCTGTGGGTGCTCGGCCGCGTCGACGACGTCATGAACGTGTCCGGCCACCGCATCTCGACCGCCGAGGTGGAGTCCGCGCTGGTCGGCCACTCCTGCGTCGCGGAGGCGGCCGTGGTCGGCGCGTCCGACGAGACCACCGGCCAGGGCATCGTGGCATTCGTGATCCTCACCGCCGAGGCCACCGACACCGGC
>NZ_JBIWMX010000134.1:0-1717 GCF_044766925.1 Nocardia sp. NPDC101769
GCGACAAGCTCGCCCACCAGTTCGTTATCCAGTGCCGTCTTCGCCTGCTTGCGCTTGCCCACCGCAGCAGTATCGGTCACATCGATCGTTGTCGTATCAGACATCAAGTGCCACTCCTTGATTCGGAGTTACACCGTTGTTTTTACAGTCCCGATCACATCGCAGACTCGCGAAGCCAATGCCAGCCCTCCGCATTAACTGCTGAGACTCTAGGGGGCTTTGAGCGTCAGGGTCGGCCAAGCGGTTGAATGGAGAAGCTCAAAGATATAGTTCGCGTGTGCGGAGATCGTCCCAGGTGGCAAGCGTGTGACTCAACGTGCCTGCAGCCCAGGAGGTTTCAAGGATGATGTCATTGTCGGTGAGTGCACGGAAACGCCCGACGATATCCGGAGGCAGGAGGGTTATGCCGAACTCACCGTTGTTTCGGATGTAGATGCCCGGGTGATTCCCTAACGCGCGCTGGGCAAGGACGCGGCGCCGCAATACCGATAACGTGCCAGCCGAGAAAACATAGGGGCTGGTGCCGCGGTCCAGGTGAGGGGGAGGGACTGCAATGTCCAAGGCCTGAGGGACCCCACGGGTGTACTCGTCGAGCAAGACCGATACAGGAATCTGGTCTATCAGCTGAATTAGTTCATCGGGGCTGGACAAGGTTGTACAACTGAGCGAGAACACGCTGGCAAGGTGCGCGGTGAGCGCATCGCTGGCATTGGGCCGGTTCGGAGCCTCCATGACGGCCCTCATTAGAGTCGTAGCGGCTCGTCGTTGTGCAACGGAAACCTCCTCGGAGAAGTCGACGCTGGGAACAATCTCGCCGAGAGCCGCTTCGAGCGCTTGAGCGTCGCTGACTGCACCCTCAAATACGGCTCGATGCAGGATGTTTCGGTCGGTGATCACGTGCTCGCCGACCCAGCTGATGAACGCCGCGATCGTGTCAGGATCCTCCCGCGGTGAGTCATCAGTGTGTACTCCTATCGCTAACATTGGCGCGTTGGGAATTCCAGGTAGCGACAACGCGCAGATCTCCGCTAGCGGAACCCTGAGGTCAGCACGAGCCCAGGCCAGAAACGGTCGCAGCTGTTCACGAACAAGCAAACTATTTGAATTTCGATAGAGGGTGGTATAAGTCCACAATCGCGCTAGGCGCACGCCAAAGGTACTGAGCCAACGTGCGCCGAATGTTGGAGTGCGGTCCTCGGTCGCGATGTAGTCGAGGACGCGCAGCACGAACTCGGGAGTGCGGAGGTGGATGACTTGATCCCCGAACTCAGCCAACGTCGAAGCCCTGCTGGATGTTGTGAGCAGATCGCGGACGTAGTCACCAACGAGTCCCCACGTGTTGCAGACGACTGGAACCGCGAAGCTGTCCAGTGTCCGTCCCGTAGTGCGATGTCGGTGGTCACCCCGCAGGTCTGCCCAAGAGGCCGTCTGCTCCCATCGAACGTCTCCATGACGCGAAAGATACCGCGTGGCCGCGTCGATTTCAGGCGATGAAGGGTGCCAGCCGTCTCCCCGGACGGATTCGACGATGACGTCATGGAGAGGGCTGCGAACCGAGTCACCTAAGAAGTTCCCGGCACGTGTATCGGTAATGAATCCCGCCGGATTGACGCGTGCCACAGTGAGCCTTTTTCATCCTCGGGTGGTGGCTTGAAGCTCGCGGTCCTGTAGGACATGGATCGCTCTGACCAGCACCCCGGCCTTGTGCGGGCAGCAG
>NZ_JBIWMX010000135.1:0-1656 GCF_044766925.1 Nocardia sp. NPDC101769
TTAGGTGCTGTGGTAGTAACGAAGAATGGTGCTCTGAGCGGCGATAATACGGCTTGTCGAAGGTCGTATTGTTCGCGTTCTCAGGAGCACCATTCAGGTGAGCAAGTGTAGTTCGCCGTATCCGCGTCTGCTCGCGGACGGGTCGGGTTCAGGGGTCGTGTCGCAGGCCGGGGCGGTGTTGCTGCTGCGTACCGCCGAGAAGACGGGGTTGGTCACGGCGTTGTCGAAGGCACTGGCTCCGTGGCGAAAACCCCTGGCCGTGCATGATCCGGGCAAGATCATGCTGGATCTGGCTGTCACGGTTTCCCTCGGCGGGGACTGTCTGGCCGACCTCGGTGTGTTGCGTGCCGAGCCGGGTGTATTCGGGCCAGTGGCCTCGGACCCCACCGTGTCGCGGTTGGTCGCGAGTCTGGCGGCCGAAGCGCCGAAAGTGTTGTCGGCGTTGCGGTCCGCGCGAGCTACCGCCCGCGCTGCGGCCTGGGCCGCCGCCGGGGCCGATGCTCCCGATCACGGCATCGACGCCGAAACGCCGTTGATCATCGATCTGGATGCCACCCTGGTCACCGCGCATTCGGACAAGCAGCATGCGGCACCGACGTTCAAGCACGGCTACGGATTCCACCCGCTGGGGGCATGGGCCGACCATGGCCCTACCGGCACCGGGGAACCCTTGGTCATCATGCTGCGGCCCGGCAATGCCGGCTCCAACACCGCCGCCGACCACAAACAAGTCCTGAACCAGGCGTTGGCGCAACTGCCGTGGCAGCCGGGTTACCGGGTGGGCCGGAAAGTGCTGGTGCGCACCGACTCCGGCGGCGGCACCCACGAATTCCTCGACTACCTCACCCGTCGGCGGCTGCAATACTCGGTCGGATTCGGTCTGACCGACACCACCGCCGCCGCAGTCGATCTCATCCCCGACCATGCCTGGTGCGAGGCTTACGACGGTGATGGGAAAGTCCGTGACGGCGCATGGGTCGCGGAGCTGACCGGGCTGCTCGACCTGAACGACTGGCCCGCCGGCATGCGGGTGATCGTGCGCAAGGAACGCCCGCACCCCGGCGCGCAGCTGCGGTTCACCGACCGTGACGGTCTGCGGCTGACCGCTTTCGCCACCAACACCACCCGCGGTCAGCTGCCCGATCTGGAGCTGCGGCACCGCCGCCGCGCCCGCTGCGAGGACCGCATCCGCACCGCCAAGGACACCGGCCTGACCAACCTGCCGCTGCACGGCTTCGACCAGAACCGGATCTGGATCGAAATCGTCTGCCTGGCAACCGAACTCCTTGCATGGATGCAGATGCTCGCACTGCGCGGTCACGACGCTCGCCGATGGGAACCCAAACGCCTGCGGCTACGGCTGTTCTCCGCCGCGGCGCGGCTGGCCCGCCACGCTCGCCGAACCGCCCTGCGGTTCGGTGCGCACCGGCCCTACACCGACCTCATCACGACCGCACTGGCCCGCCTACAACCCGACTGACCAGCGCCAAACCGCCCCTAAAGCCATCGAAAGGAAACATTCCCGGGCTCGTGGAACCCGGCAGCCCACCCGCTGACCGGGTCAGCCAATCATGCCCCGCAGCCAGAAGCCGGCCGCAAAACATCAATCCGAACCCGAACAGGCCAGCACATCAGCCGCACGAAAGATCCGGGCTA
>NZ_JBIWMX010000136.1:0-1619 GCF_044766925.1 Nocardia sp. NPDC101769
GGGGTTCCGGTAGTAATCGCCGAAGATCCAACGAAGCTGACCAGGGGCCGCTGCGCTCCTCCGTGGGGGAGGAAAATGGTGGGCCGGTTGCGTCGGTGCGGTGTGGCGCTGCTGGTCGGATCGGTTGATGCTGGTGGGGTGTTTCGGTCGAGCCCGGTCGAACTGTGTTGCCAGTGAGCCCGCAACGAAGCTTGGGACGGAGGGCACGTTCGCGTCCACGGGAACCGTGGAATGTTGCCTTCGAGCACGAGTGTCAGATTCCTGTTTCATCCGCCTTCCCCGGAACACGTGCCCGCGCAAGCGAACACGGAACGATTCGGATCGGTGGTATGTGATGGATGTTGTTCACCCGCGATGCGCGGGACTGGATTGCTCGAAGAAGGACGCGAAGGTATGCGTCCGGATTCAGGGGCGGGGAAAGACTCGTGCGGTGACGACCTGGGGTGCGACGAGCGGCCAGATCCTCGCGCTGCGTGAGCATTTGATCGCGGAGAAGGTCACGTGTGTGGTGATGAATCCACCAGCGACTACTGGAAGCCGTTCTACTACCTGCTCGATGAGGAGTTGGACGTGATCCTGGTCAATGCCGCACACGCGCGCAACCTTCCAGGGCGCAAGACCGATGTGTCGGACGCGGCCTGGCTGGCTGACCTGGGTGCGCACGGACTGGTGAAGGCCTCATTGGTGCCACCCGCACCGATCCGGGCGCTGCGGGACCTGACCCGCACCCGCACCGCGTTCACCCGGGAACGCGCCCGCGAGGTTCAGCGGTTGGAGAAACTGCTCGAAGACACCGGCATCAAGCTGTCTTCAGTCGCCTCCGACATCACGGGAGTCTCGGGTCGGGCGATGCTCGAAGCGTTGATCGGCGGGCAACGCGACCCGGCGGTACTTGCCGATCTGGCTCAGCGCCGGATGCGGTCGAAGATCCCCGCCCTGATCGAGGCATTGACGGGACGGTTCACTGCCCACCACGCGTTCATGACCCGTTTGTTCCTGGACCGGATCGATGCCCACACCGCCGATATCGCGCGTTTGGATGCCCGCATCGACGAGGCGATGGCACCTTTTCACGCGGCCCGGGACCTGCTCGCCAGCATCCCGGGCTTCTCCCGGATCGTGGCTGAGGTGTTCCTCGCTGAGACCGGAGGCGATATGACCGTTTTCCCCTCCGCCGGTCACCTGGCCTCGTGGGCGGGGCTTTCCCCGGGCTCCAACGAATCCGCGGGCCGCGTGAAGTCCACAACGACCCGGCCGGGCAACCGGTATCTCAAGGGCGCACTCGGGGTCGCGGCCCTGTCGGCCGCTCGATCGAAGAACACCTACTTCTCGGCCAAATACAAACGGATCACCTCCCGCCGCGGTCCGATGCGTGCGATCGTCGCTGTCGAACACGCCATGATCATCGCCGCCTGGAACATGCTCACCCACGGCGACTTCTACCGCGACCCCGGCGCCGACTACTTCATCCGCCACGCGCCCGCCAAGACAAAGTCCCGCGCGATCGGTCAGCTCGAAGCACTCGGCTACCGGGTCACCCTCCAACCCATTACTCAACCCGAATAAATCACCAACACCCGTGGTCACCCGTGGTGGTCACCATATTTTCGTGTCAGTTC
>NZ_JBIWMX010000137.1:0-1579 GCF_044766925.1 Nocardia sp. NPDC101769
GCGTCACTGCTCCTGCGATGTTCGAGCGTTGACCAGTCGGCGCACCGCGGCGGCGACTTGCTCGGGTTGCTCGGCGGGGATGATGTGCTCGGAGTCGGCGTCCTCGTAGTGCGCGCCGATCTGGTCGGCGTATCGGCGCTGGTATTCGCGCATGAGGTCGAGATTGCGGGCCTGGTAGCGGGCGGCGTGGATCGCCGAGATGACGATGACGCCGGATTTCGGCGGTTCCGGTGGGCGGCGGCGGAATTCGTCGATCGCCGCCGCGACGGCCGCTATCTCGTGCCGGGACGTGGCGAGGCCGGCGGGGGCGAAGTCCTCGGCCAGCATGGTCGTGTAGGTGTCGGCGGGGAACTTGCGCCCGTAGGAGGCGGTCAGGATCCGCATGAGCGGTGGGACATGGCTCAGGACCTGCTGCACGGCGAGGATGCGGTCGGTCATCTTGGCGGTCGGTGCCCAATTGTCGTAGTTCGGAGCGGATTCCGCTGTCGGGTCGACGAGCACGAGCCCGACCGGTGACAGCGTTTCGGCGGCGCGACGGACGATCAGTCCACCCATGCTGTGGCCCACCAGGATCAACCGTTCCGGCGCGAGCGCCTGGACCAATGCCACCAGGGTGGCCGCCATGTCATCGATGGTCTGCGGTTCGGCAGGGCTGCCGCTGCGGCCACGACCGGCCCGGTCGTAGGCGACGGTATGCGCGATGTCCCCAAGTAGCGGCACCACCCGATCCCAGTGTGTCCGCCCGGCGCCCGTACCGGATTCGAACACCACCCAGGTATCCCCGGTGCCGGACTCTTCGAAGTAGATCTCGTTGCCGTTCAACATCATTCGACGCCCAGGAACATCCCGCATCGTGGTCACCCTTCTCTCCAATCCCAACTTTGGGAACGATACCAGATATGGGATAGTTGCGGTATGGACCCGACCGAGTTGCTGCTCCACCCGGTGCGATTGCGCATCATCCACGCACTGTCCGGCGGCCGATTGCGCACCGCCGGAGAGTTGTGCGACCGCATGCCCGATGTGCCCCGGACCAGCGTCTACCGGCAACTCGGCCTGCTCACCGACGGCGGAATGCTCGAGATCGGTGACGAGCGACGCGTGCGCGGCGCGGTGGAACGCTCCTACCGATTGCGACCCGACCGACCGACCATTTCCCCCGAGGCAAGCAGCGCGATGACCCCGCACGATCACCGCCAAGGGTTCGCCGCCGCCATGGCCGTCCTGATCGCCGAGTTCAACGCCTACCTCGATCGACCCGACGCCGACCCCGTTGCCGACGCGGTCGGCTACCGCCAAGGCACGCTGTGGCTCAGCCCCGAGGAGCTCGACACGATGCTCACCGGCTTCCGCGACCTCGTCACGCCCCTGGCGGCGAACCAGCCCGGGCCGGGCCGCAGACCGTACCTACTCAGCCCGATCCTTTTCCCGGGCGAGAAACCAGCACCGCCATCCGGACAGGGCTGACGCGCGTTCGCCGCACCCGGGACGCCGACAGCTTCAGGATTCCGGGGCCCAGGTATCGCCACGGATTGAAACTTGGATTGCCGCAAGCGATTCGCCGCTGGCGACCCACGAC
>NZ_JBIWMX010000138.1:0-1572 GCF_044766925.1 Nocardia sp. NPDC101769
TGGGCGTTCTCTGCTCGGCCGAGGATGTCGGGGGTGAGCGCGCCCGGGGTGTAGGTCTGGTTTGTCACGGTCGGGACTGCTGTGCTGTGGGTGGCCTGCTGCGGCGTCGCCGCTGCGTCGCAGCCGGTCAGTACCGATACGGATGCGAGGACGGAGAGGAGGAGACGGTACGAGTGTGCGTACATGGGTTCTGCCTTGGTGGATTAGGACTGGGTATGGAAGGCACGAGAGCCGAAGCCACGGTTCAACGCAGGCTGTGGCTGTCAGCCCAGGCGGAGACGGCGGCGGCGATTTCGGTCGGACGGTCCTCGGGCGCGTGGTGTTCGGCCTTACCGCAGTCGACGATCTCCAGCGACGCGATGTGGCGTGCGCTCTGACGGGCTACTTTTCTGGTGGCCAGCCCAAAATCCCGAAATCCGGCGCTAACGAGTTACCGCGCATAGGTACTACTATGTGCGGTAACTCCGGTGACGACCTGGGGAAACGGTCCGCGCTGAGGCTCGGTGACTCCGCAAACTATCTGCGGTAGCGGCTTACCGCCGGATTTGGCGGACTTGGACCTCACGGGCCGCAACACAGGCCCCTTTTGGACACGTGACCATTCATGCCAGGACCGCCGTTCTCGTGCCATCACGGCACGGCACCGTAGTCTGGCGCGCGGTACTGGCTACGTTCTCGAGCGGATAGCCGAGTGGGCGCCGATACCGGCTGGATCAGTAGCCGTCTCGTCGTCCTCGTGGCTGTCTGGACCGCCCAGCGCTGGCGGTCCTGAATCGGTTGCTGCCCTGTTGAGCCCAGGGCTGTTGCCGTGCACGCAAGTGCTCGAAAGGGGCGGCGCGACACCCCTGCAGACGGAAACGTCCTGTCCCGCCGCCCTTGCGGGCCTGTGATCAGTACTCGAATGTCCTTGACGACATAGCCGCTGGCGCCGGCGAGGATGGCGTCGAGCATGGCCTGCTCGTCGGTGAACGAGGTCAGGATCAGACACCGCAGCCCGTCCATGTGGGAGAGAGATTCCTTCACTGGTCGGAAGGAGCGCTGAGCAGCGTCTCCAGACCTTGGACGAACGTTCGGCCTGAGGGTCGCCACGGCCGCCTGACGGCGTCATCAGCCGGTCGAGCAACTCGGCCACGCTGGTGATCGCCGGCTGGGCGACCTCACGGCCGCGATCGGTGAGAGACAGCCGAACGGCAGGAGGATCAGCGGGTCGCGGTCACGCCGTATCAGACCGCCTGCGTCGAGAGCACGGGCCGGCTCGGACGTATACAGCGCCGCCGGGCCGGTGTGATCGGCGGGTTCTCGCGTGTCCCACGCCGACCGGCTCAGGCGGCCGCGAGTTCCTCGGCGATGCGGGCGGTGACAGTGCTGAGCACCCGGGCCGCGACGGCCAGCTCCTCCGGCGCGACGGCACCGTATGCGCGAGCGATGATCTCGCCCGAGACGGCCCGGATCCGGCCGACCGTCTCGCTGCCGGTGGCGGTGACCTCGATCCGGCCGCCGTCGCGGCGCAGCAGGCCGGCCGCGACGAGTGCGGTCAGTGCGGCTTCGACGTCGGCGGTGGCGAACTGGGTC
>NZ_JBIWMX010000139.1:0-1535 GCF_044766925.1 Nocardia sp. NPDC101769
TGCCAATGCCGTTAACTTTGGCCGTTTGCCGAGGTCGGGCGTGTAGTCGGTGCCGACTCCTCTCTCTTGTGAGAGTTGCTGTGGGGCAGTTGTTTTCGGAGTATGGTGCCTGGTCGTGGCGGAGGTCTCGGGTCGGTTGACCGATCGGATCGGTTTGGGTGTGCTGACTCGGGTGGTGGACCGTGATCTGGTCGATGAGGTGCTGGCCGAGACGGGGCGGCGCGAGAAGCGGCGTCGGCTGCTGCCGGCGCGGGTGGTGGTGTATTTCGTGCTGGCGATGACACTGTTCTTCGACGATGCCTACGAAGAGGTGATGCGCAAACTCGTTGACGGTCTTGGGTTTCTGCGGTCATGGGACGAGGACTGGCAGGTGCCGACCTCTCCGGCGTTGTGCAAGGCCCGTGCCAGACTCGGTGAGGAACCGGTGCGCGAGCTGTATCGGCGGGTCGCGGTGCCGCTGGCCGGTGCCGGGACGCCGGGTGCGTGGCTGGCGGGGCGGCGGGTGATGGCCGTCGACGGTGTGCAGATGGATATCCCCGACACTGCGGGCAACGAAGAGGCGTTCGGGCGCGGGAAGACCCATCAGAGCCTGGACGACCCGTATCCGAAGGTGAAGATCGTCGGCTTGGCCGAATGCGGCACCCACGCGATCGTCGACGCCGAGATCGGCGCGGTCGACACCGACGAGCGCGAGATCACCCGCCCGCTGCTGGCCTCGTTCGAACCGGGGATGCTGGTGATCGCCGACCGTGGGTTCTTCAGCCACGAGTTCTGGCGCGAGGCCGCCGACACCGGCGCCGATCTGCTGTGGCGGGTGCAGTCCGGGCTGAAACTGCATGTCGTGCAGGGACTTCCGGACGGCTCGTATCTGTCTCGGCTGATGACCGCTGTCGAACGCCAGCGCATCCGCCGCCACCACAGCCGCGGCCTGGACACCATCCCCGAGGGGGTCACTGTCCGGGTGGTCGAATACGAGATCACCAACCGGGAGGGCGACGCACCCGGCCCGATCCGGCTGATCACCACCCTGCTCGACCCGGACGAAGTGACCGCTGCCGAGCTGGCTGCTGCCTACCACTACCGGTGGGAGTTCGAGACCAGCCTCGCCGAGATCGAAACGCGCCAGCGTGGCAGCTACCGGCTGCTGCGCTCGCAGAGTCCGGCCATGGTGCGCCAGGAGATCTGGGGCTTGCTGACCACCCACTACGCCATCCGTGAACTCATGCACCGCGCCGCCGACGTCGACGGATCCGACCCCTTACGGCTGTCGTTCATCCGCACTCTCCGCGTTGTCCGGCGACATGTCACCGGGCAAGCGGGTTTTTCCCCCTGACCGGCTGGCCACCGGAATGGCCGCAGCCGTCGCCGAAATCCTCGAACGCCCGAACCCGCCCCGCCGCCAACGCAGCTACCCTCGGGTCCTCAAACGCGCCGGACGCCACAAGTTCCCTCGAAAAGACTTGCAGCACAAGAACATCAACCACGATCGACCACCCGAGATCCAGCTACACCGCCGCGTAAGTTAACGGCATTGG
>NZ_JBIWMX010000140.1:0-1512 GCF_044766925.1 Nocardia sp. NPDC101769
CAATGTCGCTTAGTTAAGTCGAATCGACCTGTCGCGCAGTCGAATTGGTGTTGATTTCTATTCGGGTGGTGCGTTTTCGTGGAATAATATCGTTGTGGCCGATGGCATTTCGGGAAGATTGACGGATCATGTCGCGTTGGGTGTGTTGACCAGGACTGTCCCGCGCTATGTCGTGGATGAGGTTGTCGCTCGCTCGAATAGTGTAGAGAAGCGATCGAGGCTGCTGCCCGCTCATGTCGTGGTCTATTTCGTTCTGGCGTTGAGTCTGTTCACCGACGGATACGAGGAAGCCATTCGGAAACTCGTCAACGGGTTGCGGTTCGCCCGTACGTGGTCGTCGGAATGGAAGGTTCCCACGACCGGAGCTTTGTCCCAGGCTCGGGCCAGGCTGGGTTCCGAGCCGATGCGGCGGCTGTTCGAGACCGTCGCTGTTCCCATAGCGAAACCGGGCACGCCGGGTGCGTGGCTGCGAAATTTCCGGTTGATGGCAATCGACGGTGTGATGATCGACATGCCCGATACCCCCGAGAACTGCGCAGAATTCCCGAAACCACAAGGTGGCACACGACGCCCATTCCCGCAGACCCGTATCGTCGGGCTCACAGAGATCGGCGCTCATGCAGTGCTCGGAATCCAGATCGGGACAATTCATTCCGGCGAACGAGAACTCGCCGCGCCGTTGACTCGACTGATCGAGCCGGACATGCTGGTGATCGCCGACCGGGGCTTCTTCTCCTACGAGCTGTGGCGCACATACCTGCAGGCAGGGGCGCAGCTGCTGTGGCGCATCGCGGCGGGTCCCAGACTCCCGGTACTACGCGTTCTGCCCGATGGCTCCTACATTTCCGAGGTCACCAACCAGGAGCGGAAGAGCAGGACTCGGATCGACGCGTCGAATATCGATGACATCATGCTCGCCACGCACATCCCCGTCCGTGTCGTGGAATACACCGTCGCGAAAATCGATGACGAAGGCGAAAGCCAGTCCGAGACATTCAGAATCATCACCAGCCTTCTCGACCCCGATGTTACCGCCGACGAACTCGCTCGCACCTACCACGAACGCTGGGAGATCGAATCCGCGTTCCGCGAGATCGAGAACTATCTGCGCCAAGGAAAAGGGATACGATCCAAAACGCCCGAACTGGTCCGCCAGGAGATATATGGCCTCTTCACCACCCACTATGCCATCCGGGCGTTCATGTCCGAGGCGGCCGACACGGTGGAAATGGATCCTGACCGACTAGCGTTCACCCGCGCGCTCCACATCGTTCGCCGCCGCATCACCGATCCGGCGGAATTTTCCCCCCGAAAGACAACGAATCCTACGGCACCGCGATATCGCCGAAATGCTTGAACGAACGAATAAGCGTAGAGCGAGAACCTATCCACGAGTCCGAAAGCCAGGTAACCGCCACAACTACCCAACCAAGAAACCAAAGCATCGTCAGCACCACTACGAACCACACGTCACGATCAAGCTGCCTCAGACAGCTTAACTAAGCGGCATTG
>NZ_JBIWMX010000141.1:0-1465 GCF_044766925.1 Nocardia sp. NPDC101769
AACAGGAGTCTCAATGAGGATGTCAAGCCGCAGCTGTCGCCGGGACAGCCCTCGGAGGCTGCTCAGTGAAGTGCCGTCCGTCACGCAATAGTGCCCACAGCACATCGACCAAGCGCCGAGATAGCGCGAGCAGCGCCTGCGTGTGAACCTGCCGTTCATTCCTCTTGCGCTGGTAGAAGGTCCGTGACGGGCCTTCGCGTCGGATCGCGGACAGAGCGGCCATATAGAACACCCGCCGCAGCCGCCGATTGAACCGTTTGGGCCGGTGCAGGTTTCCGGTGACACGGCCGGAATCACGCGGCACCGGAACCAAACCGGCATAGGACGCAAGACGACCCGACGTCGAGAACGTTGCCAGGTCACCGCCGGTGGCCACCAGGAATTCAGTACCCAGATGCGGGCCCATGCCCGGCATCGACTCGATGATCGACGCATGCGGATGCTGCCGAAACACGGTGGCGATCTGCTTGTCGAGATCCTTGATCTCGCGATCGAGATTGAGAAGCTTGGCCGCCAACCGCTTGATCAAAGCCGCGGTTGCCGCCTCAGCTGGAACAGCAACGTCCTGCTCGCCGGCCGCGGATACCGCAGTCGCAGCGATCTTGTCGATGCCTTTCGCCCACGCCCCATTCTCCGCGAGAAGCGTTGCAACACCGTCGATTCCGGAAGCACGAATTTCCGCCGGGGTACACAGTCCCGACACCAGGATCAGCGGCGAGCGCGACGAGTAGTCGAACGCCGCCTCCAGGGCCGGGAAGATCGACGCGAGCATCGCCCGCAGCCGGTTTACCCCGGCCACCCAGTCGTCCATCAGATCGGCACGATAGGCCGAAAGCGCAGTCAGCTCGGCGATCAACTCGTCTGGCGCGGTGACCGGTTGCAGATCGGTCTTCAGGCGGGCGGTGTCGGCAATCACCCGGGCATCCTTGGCGTCGGTCTTGCCTTCACCCCGGAACATCCCGGTCATGGTCGCCACCATCCGACCAGGCACGTACACCACCTGCTCACCGGCAGCCAGCAGCACCGTGATTAGCAGCGCGGCCAGCGGGCTGATCAGATCGATCGCCCACACCCGTTCGGCACCGGTCGCCCGGGCCCGAGCGATGATCGACTCGATCGCCCGCTGGTCGTTGTTCACCCTGCTCGACCAGCACACTTTGCCCAGTTCGTCCACCACACACGCATGATGGGCGGCCTTACCTACATCGATACCGATCCAAATCCGAGGGCGCACAGCCACTCTCACACTCCGTCCACACGAACCTCCCCGCGGACAACCCCGCCATCAGGTCCCTAACCAGCGACGAACCGCTTCAGATCTCAATCAGTGGCCGGAGCGTCCAGACGGTGGGGCAGCCACTCCTGTCGAGCCACGACGAAGGCAGACTCTAATCAGCTACACCCCACCGACCTGGGCATCCAGGCAACGAACCCGGACATCTCCGATCTTAGGGACTCTAATACC
>NZ_JBIWMX010000142.1:0-1464 GCF_044766925.1 Nocardia sp. NPDC101769
CTGAAGGATCACGCGGTGGCCACCCTGCTGTCCGGGGATTGCGACAAGCTCAGCATCCAATGCTGCTGCTACACCACGCTATTGGACGCAACCAACCTAGCCCGGGTGCGGCGATTTGCCAGGAGCGAGAAGGATCGGTATGCGCCGCAATTGGTCAGGCAACGGGTTCAGCATCGAGAGAAGGCGTCTCGGCGGGACGGATCGCGAACGCTATCGGGTGGATTCAGCGGGTCCGCCGTGCTTTCTTTCGGCAAGCGGGTCGGCAGTAGACGGCATCGCTGCGAGTGATGGGCGGGCCAGGTCTTGCCCCAAACAGGGCAGGTCTTGCGAGGCCGGACGGGGCGGGTATCGCCATGCAGCAGTCGCAGTTCTTCAGCGCCGAAAGCGACGAGCTCGGCGATGCGGTGTTCGCGGCGTGCCTGATCCCACCAGCACCGTGATCGGCACCTCGACGAACAGAAGCGCCGACTACGCCGTGAACCTTGCGGCAATGCGATACCGCATTGCGTGCAAAGTCTCGGGCGAGGACGCTTCACCATCGCTCAGGCTGCCTGTGCAGTCTGACGCGAAGGCCTCTCGCGGGTCAGTCTCCGTGTCATCAAAGTGATTGCCGCCCATGTCAAATGGGCCTCAGAGTGGTCGGGGCAGCGTCCGTAGTCGCGGGCGTTAACACTGCACGCTCATAGCTGATCCAGTCGTTGACCTGGGCCTCGGTCAAGTCGGTCGCAGTGGCCGCGACGGGGATTGGGCTTCATCCGCAGATTCGCCGCGGGCGAGCACCTCACCCACTGACCCGGACAATGTGATGCCGAGACGGCGGCCGCCGATCGTGGGCAGGGCGCGGCGTTGACGCGTATCGAGAGCCGTGGACGCCCGAGATTGTCTCGAGTTGTGGCGGTGTTCGAGAGATCCGGGGTTAGTGGACGCCGCTCTCGCAGGGGCGGGTCATCGAGCCGGGGATGCATCCCAAGGGTGTGGCTGCGCCGTTGGGCATGAGAAAGCTGCCGTGACTGCCTCGGTCGCCATTGTTGCCCCCGTGAGAATGGTGGTCATTCGAGTGGCAGCCGTGCTCTGCCATGGCCAGTGGGGCCGCGACGGTTGCGCCTGCGGCTAAGCCAATGGTGAGCAAGGACGTAGCGAGGATCTTCTTCGCGTTGTAGGTGATCATGCGGTCCTCCGTGATGCTTCGGAACGATCACCTGACTATCGTCCCGTTGTATAACGGCACGATAGTCGTCGACTTATGGCCTCGTGTTCTCGCTGTCGGGAAGTCTGGGAGTAGGCACCCAGGTCGCTCACGGCGAAGCGCGGGGGCAAGATGCCTTGCGACGATGCCCACTGCGCGAATCAGAGACCGCTGCCGGCGGCGCGGAGTCTGTCAATCCCGATGAGACAGGTCAGGCTGCCTGTTCTGTGTCGGTGTTCTCCTTCGTGGGTCGGTTGATCCACGCCGCTTCGGGTAAC
>NZ_JBIWMX010000143.1:0-1459 GCF_044766925.1 Nocardia sp. NPDC101769
GAGTAATTGTCAAAACCTGTGTATCGGTATGTTTTAGGCGACCTCCGTTCGGGTGGAATCGGCCGACCCGGCTGATGGTGGCGGGGTGATGTCGCGGGGTCGTTCGAGCAGCTTGCCCTTGTGGAACAGGGCCCCGGCGCGGACGAGCGCGACGAGTTCGGGGGCGTTGACCTTGCGCCAGCGGGTTTGGGCGGCTTCGATCAGCTTGTAGGCCATGGCGATTCCCGCCGCGCGGGAGCCCGGTCCCTTGGTGACTTTCGTCCGCAACCGGACCGAGGCGAAGGTCGACTCGATCGGGTTGGTGGTGCGCAGGTGGATCCAGTGCTCGGCCGGATACCGGTAGAACTCGAGCAGCACATCGAGATCGTCGGTGATCTTCTTGACGGCCTTGGGATACTTTGCGCCGTAGTCGATCTCGAAGGCTTTCACCGCGATCTGGGCCTTGTCGATATCCTCGGCGTTGTAGATCTCCTTCATCGCCGCTATCGCGCCCGGATGCGCCGATTTCGGAAGCGAGGCAAGGACATTCGCGGACTTGTGAAACCAGCAACGCTGCTCGCGGGTTTCGGGGAACACGTCCCGCAACGCTTTCCAGAACCCGAGCGCGCCGTCCCCGACGGCCAGCACCGGCGCGGTCATCCCGCGGCGGCGGCAATCGCGCAGCAGATCGGCCCACGACTCGGTCGATTCCCGGTAGCCGTCGCTGATGGCCACCAGCTCCTTGCGGCCGTCGGCCCGGACCCCGATCATCACCAGCAGGCACAGTTTCTCCTGTTCCAGACGCACTTTCGTGTGGATGCCGTCGACCCACAGGTAGACGTAATCGGTGCCCGACAGATCCCGGGCGGCGAAGGCGCGGGCCTCGTCCTGCCACGACGCGGTCAATCGGGTGATCGACGCCGCCGACAACCCGGCCCCGGAACCGAGGAACTGCTCGAGGGCCGGACCGAAATCCCCGGTGGACAGCCCGTGCAGATACAGCAGCGGCAGCACCTCGGCCACCTGCGGCGACTTCCGTGCCCAAGCGGGCAGGATCGCAGAGGAAAACCGTTGCCGCTCACCAGTTTCCGGGTTGACCCGTTTGTCGTTCACCCGCGGTGCTTTCACCGTCACCGCGCCCGCCGCGGTCAGTACTTCCCGCTCGGCGTGGTAGCCGTTGCGGACCACCAGACGATGGCCGTTCTCATCGACCTGGCCGGCGAACTGGGCCACATAGGCGGCGACCTCGGCTCGCAACGCGGCGGCGAGCATCTGCCGGGCACCGTCGCGGACGATCTCATCGAGCAGCGACCGGGTCGACCCGGCCTCACCGTCGGCGGCGGAGGCGTTCTGAACTACCGTAAGCACGGACGTACCTTCCCGACCGGCGTTGGCGCGCCGGCATGATCAAGACTTCGGACTGATAGATCATCCGGGAAGGTGCGTCCTTCCCGTCATCCACAGGTCCTGATCATTGCTC
>NZ_JBIWMX010000144.1:0-1456 GCF_044766925.1 Nocardia sp. NPDC101769
CTAGTACTCCAGCCGTAGTTTGTGATCGTTAGGTCTTGCTGTGTCGTCGCTGGTAGTGGCTGGTTTTGGCGCGGTGTTGGTGGCGTCGTCGCCATCGTGATCGGCGGAACCGATGACCGATGTCGTGGTTCGGGGGCAGGAACACGGTGGCGAGCAGATGGCGAATTTCGTTGCGTGTCAGGGGTATCAGATCCTGGGGTTCGGGGTTGTGGGTGGGTTCGGTGGCGGCGAGGATGGTGAGCAGGGCCAGGGCGAGCATGGACAGCACGGTCCAGCGATGCCAGGACCGCCAGGTGCGGACCTGATGCTGATCCAGTCCGGCCAGGCCCTTGCCGGCTTTGAAGTCCTCTTCGACTCCCCAGCGCCGCCCAGCGACGCCGACCAGGGTCGATAGCGGCACCTGGTGTGGGCAGTAGCTGCGGTAATAGGCCAGTTCGCCGGTGGCGGGGTTGCGGCGTACGAGCAGCCAGCGATACCCGGCGGTGTCGGTGTCGAGGGTGATCCAGGCCCACTCGTAGAGGCGAGGGCCTTTCGCGCCGTCACCGGCCGACAGTGGCTGCCATGCTGTGGCGGGTAGCGCCGCGGTGAGCCGGTCGGCGCGGATCGGCCCGGTGCCGGTGGCCACCCGCCGGTCGCGGCCGATCGCCAGCACGTAGCCGACTGCGTGGGCTTCCAGCGTGCTGCGCAATGTCGGGTCGGCGCCGTAGACTTCGTCGCCGGTCACCCATGCCGCGCTCACGCCGGCGTCGAGGGCTCGATCGATCATCGTTTGGGCGAGGGCGGGTTTGGTGGCGAACTCCTCGGAATCGGGGATGCCCGCCTCCGCGCGGCGGTCGGGGTCGGTGGTCCAGGACTTCGGCAGATACAAGGCTCGGTCGATGAGGGTGTGGCCCAGGCGGGTGGAGTAGGTCAAAAACACTGCGACTTGGGAGTTCTCGATGCGTCCGGCGGTGCCGGTGTACTGGCGTTGCACCCCGACGGTGGTGGTGCCCTTCTTCACGTCCCCGGTCTCGTCGATGACGAGGATCGCCTCACGGCCGCCGAGGGATTGCACCACGTAGTCGCGCAGGTCGTCGCGGACCGCGTCGGCATCCCAGACGGCGCGAGACAGCAAGTGCTGCATGGCATCCGGGGTGTCGTGCCCGGCGTGCTCGGACAGTGTCCAGCAGTTCTTCTCCGGCAGTTCCGAGGCCAGCCCGGCCACCATCTCCCGCGCGGTACGGCGCGGCTCGACTCGTCGGAACCGCCCGGCGACACGCCCCATCAACGCGTCGAACCCTGCCCGCCACCGGTCACCGGCTACGCTGTGCGCAGCGGCCACCGCTGATTCAGTTGTCTTACACACAAATTCGACAGAATCCCGCGGTGGCCGCCCTTCACCGGCTCGACACGCCGACACCACCCCCAACCGTCCCCGACCAGGCAATCCACACGGTCACGAACTACGGCTGGAGTA
>NZ_JBIWMX010000145.1:0-1447 GCF_044766925.1 Nocardia sp. NPDC101769
ACCTGTGGATGACCGGGAGGGCGTACCTTCCCGGATGATCTGACAATCAACAGGTTTCGATCTACTCGGCGCGCCAACGCCGGGCGGGAAGGTACGTCCCATGCTCAAGGTAATCGACGGTGGCGCCGAGTCCAATCAGGACGGTGCAGCGGGCCGAGTGTCCGGCTCGCCGATCGACGAGATCGTGCGTGAGGGTGCCCGGCGGATGCTCGCAGCGGCGTTGCAGGCCGAGGTCGCCGACTACATCGCTCGCTTCGCCGGGCAGCTCGACGAGAACGGGCACCGGCTGGTGGTACGCAACGGGCACCATGACGAGCGGGAGGTGCTCACCTCCGCTGGCGCGGTGGCGGTGCGCGCGCCGCGCGTTAACGATAAGCGGACCGACCCGGAAACCGGTGAGCGGCAACGGTTTTCCTCGGCGATCCTGCCCGCGTGGGCACGCAAATCACCGCAGATCACCGAGGTGCTGCCGCTGCTGTATCTACACGGGCTCTCGACCGGCGATTTCGCCCCGGCCCTCGAGAAGTTCCTGGGTACCGGCGCGGGACTGTCGGCCTCGGCGATCACGCGGCTGACCGGTCAGTGGCAGGACGAGGCCCGCACCTTCGCCGGCCGGGACCTCTCGGGCGTGGACTATGTGTATTTGTGGGTCGACGGGATTCATCTGAAAGTGCGCCTGGAGCAGGAGAAACTGTGCCTGCTGGTGATGCTCGGGGTCCGCGCCGACGGCCGCAAAGAGCTGGTGGCGATGACCGACGGGTTCCGCGAGTCGCACGAGTCGTGGGCGGATCTGTTGCGCGATGCCCGCCGCCGCGGCATGAGGGCACCGGTGCTCGCCGTCGGTGACGGCGCGCTCGGGTTCTGGAAGGCGGTGCGGGAGGTGTTCCCCGAGACGCGCGAGCAACGATGCTGGTTTCATAAACAGGCCAATGTTCTTGCTGCCCTTCCGAAATCGGCGCATCCCGGCGCGTTGGCGGCGATGAAGGAGATCTACAACGCCGAGGACATCGACAAGGCCCAGTTGGCGATCAAGGCGTTCGAGATCGACTATGGCGCCAAGTATCCGAAGGCGGTCGCCAAGATCGTCGGTGACGCCGATGTGCTGTTGGAGTTCTACCGGTATCCCGCCGAGCACTGGATCCACCTGCGCACCACGAACCCGATCGAATCCACCTTCGCCACAGTGCGTTTGCGAACCAAGGTCACCAAGGGGCCGGGCTCGCGGGCGGCGGGGCTGGCGATGGCCTACAAGCTGATCGAGGCCGCCCAGACCCGCTGGCGGGCGGTCAACGCGCCGCATCTGGTCGCGCTCGTCCGCAACGGGGCACTGTTCCACAAGGGCAAACTGCTCGAACGACCCATCGACATCACCCCAAAGGACGGAGGCCGTTCAGGCGCAACGGAAGTCGCCTGAAACAACCTCATCCACAGGATTTGACAATATCTC
>NZ_JBIWMX010000146.1:0-1400 GCF_044766925.1 Nocardia sp. NPDC101769
TAGATCCGGGCTCGCCGCGCCCAGTTGCTCGGACAGGAGCTTGCCCGGGTCGATAGGCTCAATATTGGTCATCGCGTGGTCTTCTTCCTTCGGAATGACTTGGTAGGTCTTCTGAAGGATCACGCGGTGGCCACCCTGCTGTCCGGGGATTGCAACAAGCTCAGCATCCAATGCTGCTGCTACACCACGCTATTGGACGCAACCCGGCGTCTCCCGGATCAGGCTGTCCCCAGCTTCATCCAGCCGCTGCGACGGCCGGAAGGCGAAGGTCTCTCACCTCCGCTCGACTTCAAGCGCCTCGTGGCGCACGTGATCTTCGGCCCAGTCGTCTCCGACGAACAGCACCGTCAATTCTCCTGTACCTCAACCGATGTCGTGACAGCGGCAGCGTTCGGGAGAACTCTCGGCGCCCTAATGAATCAGTGCTCACGCCGCGGCGGCGGGCACGACATCCCATCAGCGATCCATCCCCCCGGTCGACCGGCGGGGGCACGATCTTTTTTCAGGACTCGATGTCCCGGGGGCAAAAGAGTGCTCACCCGCCAGCCGCTACCGGCAGCGAGTCTGCCGCATCGGCGGACCCGCTACATCTCATTAGGGGGCCTTTGACCGGGCCGAGTCCGGTCGATCGGGGCAAACCCGGCTCGAAGATCCACGTGCTGTCTGAGCGTGCGGGAATCCCTGTGTCGGTGGAGGTTTCGGCGGCCAACACCAACGATGTCGAGGCACTGAAACCGTTGGTGAAGGCCGTACCCGCGATCCGGTCGCGGCGTGGTCCACGCCGCCGTCGGCCCGGCAAGCTTTACGCCGACAAGGCATACGATTCCGCCGAATCGCGTCGTTGGCTGCGGGCGCGCGGGAACGTTGCCCGGATCGCCCGCAAGGGCATCGAATCCTCGCAGCGCCTCGGACGCCACCGCTGGGTGATCGAACAGACGATGTGCGCCGCGAAAGCGGCGGTTCGTATCCCCGGTGCAGCCGGGAGGGACTTGGAGGGAGGTTCTTGGGCCGAAAGGCTAACGGGACAAGAGCATGCCAGAGAATCCGGTGACCGGGCCCAGTGGTCTTCGGCGCCGATGTTGGTTCTCCTCCAAGTCGACCGGTGCTCGGAGACGACGTCGAGCACCTGCGGCGCGACGCTGGTGATCCACTGCGCCGCTGCGCGCAGCGGGGTTCAATGCACGGGCGATGGCCTGTCGTTGGAGGACTCGCCCGTCGGCCGGCCTGTCGTCACAACGATCCACTGCCGGTATCACGACGTGGCAAATCCGGTGGCTCGCCCGCTCGAGCGGGCGAGCCATCGGTGTCAGCCCTTGGCGCTGCCGCTGCTGCTACCGCCGGCCGAGCCGGTGGGCAGCTTCGGCACTCGCAGGACCGGGTCCGGGACACCGGCGCCATTG
>NZ_JBIWMX010000147.1:0-1304 GCF_044766925.1 Nocardia sp. NPDC101769
TCGGGCCGTTGCAGCCGGGGTGGTCAGAGAGCTTCGGGTTGTGGTGGTGTGTAGCCGATGGTGTTGTGCCACAAGGTGAGCCATGCATCGGTCCAAGGCCAGTGGCTGGGCAGGTGCAGGACCGGGCGGCGTTGCGGGCGGGCCAGGCGGGCGGGGATGTTGACGATCTTGCGGCGCAGGGTGGCCGCGCGAGCGCGGCCGTGGTTTCCGCCGGCGAGGATGCCGGTGGCGCGCAGCAGATTGTGGGCGATCGCGGCGGCCAGGACCCAGGCGGAGTTGGCACCGAATCTCCCGGACGGGATGTGGGCCAGCGGGCCGTCGATCAAGTCGGCGAAAACGGTCTCGACGACAGCGTGTTTTCGGTGGGTGATATCGGCGTCGGCGGTGGACTCGCCGGAGTTGGTGAAAAACGGGTGATACCGCCAGACCGGGAACAAACCATCCGGGAAACGAGCATCCTTCACCCGGCGCACGATCAACCGGGCGGTGACGCTTTCCTTGGTGGAAGCGAAAGCGGTGTAGGCGATTTCGGCGACCTCGGCATCAGAGATCCACTGCCCGGTGTCGGGATCGCGGATCGCGCCGGGATAGTTCACCGGGGTCCAAGCGTCGGGGTCGATTCCGTCGATCGCACGCTGCAGCGCGGCGTTTCTGGTCATCACCACCGAGAACCCCGCACCGGCGCGCACCGCGGCCCGCACCACTTTCCGGTTCCCGAAGGCCGAATCACCGCGCACCAGGATCTGGCCGGTGGCCCCGGCGGCGCGGGCGGTGTTGATCGCGGCGGTGACCATCGACGCGGCGCCTTTACCGGAGCCGGTCTTGCCCGCCCGCAACCGCATCCCGGCGATCACCGGGGCCGCGAGGTCGGTGCTGATCGTGGCCACCAACGGTGAAAGTCCCTTGCGGAGAACCTGTTTGCCCGCGATCTTGGTGTGTCCGTAGGACGCGCCTTGTTTCTGGTGCCCGTAGACCGGACGCAGCAACGAGTCGATATCGACGAAACACCGCACCTGCTTACCGGGCAGCAGATCCACCCGATCGGCCAGGGCGCACAGATGCTCACCCAGCACCGACTCCAACTGCTTGCCGTGCCCGAAGGTGAACTCCCGCAACAAGGTTCCCACCGTCGAGGGCGCATACACCCCGCCGAACAGGTTCTTGCCGCCGCCGCTGCGCAGCAGGTCGAGATCATCGATGCTGTCCGCCCCGGCGCACATCCCGGCGATCAAGGTGGCCAACTTCGGGCCTGGATTCGCCGATCCGGACTTGATCCGCGGCGCGGTGATCGCGACCTTGTCGGC
>NZ_JBIWMX010000148.1:0-1206 GCF_044766925.1 Nocardia sp. NPDC101769
CTGGGCAGACCAGCGGTTACCCCACACCTAAAACCGCTTGGTCTGCGCGCCCTCGGCGCGCAGACCAACCCGAAACCCGGGTCGGTGGATCGAGGCTAAGAAACCCCCAGCCCTTCAGGCCACACCTATGCCGAACTATGCCGAAATTGGCCTGATACGAGGTCAGGCATGACATCGGAGAGAAACAATCAAGAGGCGCAAGCATAGTTGCGCCTAGTCCGAATGGGAGCCTTGATCATGTTGTCGAAATTCCTGGGCAAGGGTGGATCAGGCGACGGGGAATGCCCGTCGCTGTACGCGACCGATACCGACACTTATGTTGTGGTGGGCTGGAAGACCGAGACACCGGGGACAGTGGAGATTCCGCACCTGCTGTTGGGGTTCGCGGAGCCGGATACGTTCATCGGTGCCACGATGAGCGATACCGGCCGGGGAACATTCCTGGTGTCCGGCCGACCGATCACCGACCCGGAGACGGTGGTCCGGCTGGACATGGAGCCCCACGAGACCGCTGTTGAAGTGCCTAAAGCGGAGAGGACTTTCTACGGTGTTACTGCGGCAGCCCAGCCCGTGGCCTGAACTGTTCAGGGAGGCCCAACAGGAGGCATTCCACCTGGAGGTGAGGGACACCTACTCCGTGCCTGCCGAGTCGGAACCGTTGCGACGATTCCTCAACGGTGAACCTCCGGTACCGGAGTACGGCAAGCGACCGTGGACTGAGCTTGTCCAGGAGGCCGTTAGCCGTGGAGTACGGGTTACCCGGGTTCGTGTGATCACCGAGCCGCACAGCGATTATCAGCGCTGGCTGCTGTCGATCACAGCGAGCAACGTGGAGGCAGGGGAAGACATCCGGTATCTTCCCCGGCATCTTGCCGGGGAAGTCCCACCGGATGACTGGTGGCTGTTCGATGACACAACTGTAGGTTTCAACCTGGTGGACAACGACGGTAAGCCCGCTGGTGCAGCAATAACCACAGACCCGGGTATTGCTGCTTACTGCCGAAGCGTGAAGGAAAAGCTTTGGCAATCAGCTGTTCCGTTCAACGAATACACCGGTGAACTCTGACCGGTGACTGATTCAGTACAACAACAGCGCGACGCCCTCGGGGAATGTCAATGGCCATATGGAAGTCGCCGCTGGTGGCCGGGTGAGGTATCCACTGGTGGCCAGGAAAAGTCCCCACCTCCTTGCGGGGGTGGGTGGTC
>NZ_JBIWMX010000149.1:0-1192 GCF_044766925.1 Nocardia sp. NPDC101769
TCACCAGCGGTTCCGATGACGATGTGCCAGTGGTGCGCTGGCCGGAGCCGAGTCGGCTCGAATCGTGGTGGCACGCGATCATGCATCCCGCCGCCGAGCCACCCACACCCACCTGACCACAACCGGCTCGACCGGCACACAACGGTAGTTCCCAGCACGGACCACGGACCCTACGACGAATTCCGCCAGGGGTACGGGATTCCGGAGCGTCACGGTAGTGCGACCGTTCGGTATCTTTTGCGGGTAGCGTTCCGCGTATGGTGCGCCATCCCGCGCCGATGCTCGCCACGGCCGGCCCGGCTCCCGCCGACGACGACACCCGGTACGCCTACGAATGGACCTACGACGGAATCCGTTGCCTGGCATGGATTTCCGACGGCGTGTGCCACATGATCAGCCGCAACGGCAACTCCCTCAGCGCGGCCTTCCCCGAGATCTCCCATGCCTTGGTGTCGCTGGCGGCGGGGCGGGAGATGACCCTCGACGGTGAGCTCGTGGCACCTGACCGCGACGGGGTGCCACGGTTGGACCGTATCGGGCGCCGCCTGGGTGTGAGCAGACCGAGCGGGTCGCTGATGCGCGCCGTGCCGGCCTGCCTGTACGTGTTCGACCTGCTCGGCTTCGGCGGCCGTGACCTGCGCACGCTGACCTACCTGCAACGCCGCGAACACCTCGAACGGCTGGGCTTGCCCCATGGCCCGGTCCTGCTGTCACCGTCCTACCGTGATATCCCGGTCTCCCGGATGCTGGCCGTCGCCGCCGAGCACGACATCGAGGGCGTCATCGGCAAGCGCGTGGACAGCACCTACCGCGCCGGGCCGTCGCAAGCATGGCGCAAGCTCCCGGTGCGACGGTCCACCGAAGTGGTGGTGGTCGGCTGGCTGGCCGGCCACACCAACAGCGAGGTATTCGGGTCCCTGCTCGTCGCCGCCCACGACGACCGTGGGCGACTGGTGCTGCTCGGGGCGGTGGGGACCGGGTTCAGCGACACCACCCGCCGCTCGCTGCAGCGCGAGCTGTCGGCCCTGGCCGTTGCCGCGCCGCCGGTCACCGGTGAGATCCCGTCCTCGATCGTGGCCACCGCGCACTGGGTCGCCCCGCACCTGGTCGGCGATGTCGCCTACCGCGAACGCACCGCCACCGGCCTGCGCCACCCGTCCTGGCGTGGCCTGCGCTTCGACCACTCACCAGC
>NZ_JBIWMX010000150.1:0-1153 GCF_044766925.1 Nocardia sp. NPDC101769
CGAGAACCAAGCCCGTCGAGATGGCTAGCTGTGCCAGACGGTTTCAGGCCTGGAGTTGCTGGACTACCCAATTCGCGGTGTCGGGGCTCGATCGCAGACTGGAGTGCCCGACCGGTGCGGCTCCGGGGAACAGGTCCTCGTAGAAGTTCATGCTCACGCCCGGTTCGTCGAGTACCGAGCAGACGGTGGCTGGTGTGGCGAGTTCGTCATTGCGGGTCGACAGCACCGAGTAGCGGACACCGGGCTGGGTGACCTGGCCATCGAAGATGGCCTGGTAGACCTGTGAGGAGGACATCATTTGGACGGCATTGGCTTTGTCGGGTGCGACAGCGGCGAGGACGGTGCTCAGGAACGGCAGGGCAGCGACCACCTGTACGGGTGTGATGGGTGAGTTCTTGATTCCGTACGCGGCAAGGAAACCGGCACCGTCACAACCCCGGGTTTCCGGGGTGAGGAACACCGCATGCGCAACCGAGGGGGCACCGCCGAGGACCTTCAGGAAATAGTTGCTGACGATCGTTCCGGCCGAATGCGCGACGATATCGACCTGATCGACTCCGGTAGCCTGGCGCACCTTGGTCACGAAGTCCGCGACCTGCCGTGCGGCGCTGGGAATGTCGCCGGTCCAGCGGTTGCCGTTGATGATCCCGCCCTGGAACAAGAACGCGCAGTAGCCGGCCCCGCGCAAGGTGGTCAGCATGGTATTCCATTGAGCCGCGGTATCGGCAGTGGTTCCGTCCCCGCCCGGCAACACCACGACAGGACGGGGGTGCGCGGAGTCAGGAGTGCAGTCGATGGGCGGTTCGATCGTGTTGCCCGCAGGGATGACCGCCGACCCGGAACCGGTGTCCGGCGCGGCGACAGCGGGCCCCGCCGCCATCATTGCGACGGTGCCCGCACCGATAAGCGCGGTCGTGAACTTCGCTGCGATTCTCATATTTTCGACAGCCCTTCGACATCATCTTCGTGATCGACCCCCGACCGCGTGCGAATCCCGCACCAGCACAGGACGATACAACGGCTGCGGCAATTCAGCACCTGTAGGAGGCGGTCCGCGAATGCCACAAGCTGTGCCACGCCTGACACACTTTCAGCGCATGACGCTGAATACGCGGGAAATATGGTGAGCCCGCCACCCCCGTAATGGCCGGTT
>NZ_JBIWMX010000151.1:0-1144 GCF_044766925.1 Nocardia sp. NPDC101769
CCTAGATGATTGATTCCAGGGGGTGGGCGGCCCACTGCGCGGGCCGTCCATCCGGTGATCAGTGGTCATAGGCGGTCAGTGAGCGGTGGACTGGGGCGCCGGTGTGGTCGTTGTGCCAGATGGCTGCGGTGAGCGCGAGGATGCGTTGCAGGACACGGACGGTGACGCCGGCGGCGGTGCGTCCGGTGTGGCGTTCCAGATCGAGCTGGGCTTTGAAGGTTTGATTGATCGACTCGATGACCTGCCGTAATGGCTTGAACAGGGCGGCGCCGGGCCGTTCGGGCTCGCTCTTGCGGGCCGGACGCAGCAATCGCAGCCCGGCCTCGGCGAGCTCGGCCTCGAATCCGGCGCCGAAGTAGTTCTTGTCGCCGATCAGCGTCTGCCCGGGCCGGTCGCCGGCCAAGGCAGGGTCGGCAGCCAGGATTCCCAGCAAGGTTTGGCGTTCGTCGGCTTTCGCGCCGGTCAGCGCGAACCCGATCGGCAGCCCGCCGAGGGTGGCGACCAGGTGCAGCCGCAGTCCCCAGAAGTATCGCGAATGCGAGGCGCAGTAGCCGTATTCGGCCCATCCCGCCAATTCCGAGCGCCGCACGGTCGGTTTCGACCGGCCGCATTCGACCGGGGTGGAATCGACGACCCACACATCGTCGGTCCACAGGCTGGTGTCGACGGCCAGCGCCCGGATCACCGCTTGGATCAACTCGCCCGCGCGGCGCAGCCGCTTGTTGTAGCCGGGCTGTTTGGGCAGGTATCGGAACAGATGCCGCAGGTTGTCGTGGGCATAACGCAGCCAGCGGGCCTCGGAGGTGTATCCGAGCAGCGCCTGCATCACCGCCAGTGTGATCAGTTCGGCGTCGGTCAGCCGTGGGGTGAACCCGACCTTCGGGCGTACTGGTGCAAGATCCGGGCGATGGGTCAACAAATCATCGGTGGTGACATACAGTGCAGTGGCGAGGGTGTCGAGTTCATTGCTCACAACCTTGACCTACGCCACCCTCGCCCCAACTTTCGCTGAAACGCATGAATTAGCCTGTCCGGCAACATGTTTCACCGTCGAGAAGATCCCTTCACGACCATCACGGCAGCAATCCTCGGGTGTGGTGCGTGCCCCAGCCGCGCACCACACCCCTTGGAATCAATCGTCTAG
>NZ_JBIWMX010000152.1:0-1133 GCF_044766925.1 Nocardia sp. NPDC101769
GTGCGTTTGCCCGAGGTGCGCTCATCGGTGCACGCTCAGGGCTTGGGCGAACCATCTGAACGCGGGCACGCTGGGTTCTTCGGGGGCGTGGCCGTTGATCAGACTCAGCAGCTGCCAGTACCTTTCGACACGTGGTTCCACCACGGTATCGAGCCAGGCCAACAGTGAGACCCGTTCAGCCGCTGGCAGGTCCGTGGGCACGATGCGGTCCAGGGTCATTCGACCCTGCTCGGATTCGGGTGCGATACCCGCGGCGACAGCACCGCCGGCGTGTTCGATCACCAAGGGACGGATGTCGAGTCCGAACTCGATGCGGTTGTCGGAGCCGCCGTTGACGACCATACGGCGCAATACCTGTTCGAAGCCTTCGTCGGAGACGATTTCAGCCAATTCCACCCAGGCGTCGACCTGTTCAACCGAGGGCTCGTCAGGCAGAGCGGCGGGCATTTCCCGCATGAACTCTGCGATGACCAAGGCGTCCTCGTCCTCGACTCCGGCGAACACTCGGTCGACGAACCCGTCGATGATCTGCTGACGTTCACGCGCGGACAGCTGCGCCAACTTGTGTATCAATGTCATCTCCCGTGTGGATGTGCCGCGCTCGGCGACAGTGCTCAACACCGCTCGGCTCAGCCGCAAGGACCGGATTTGCGCGTCCAAGGCACGCACATGCGTTTCGGCGACCTCAGCCAAGGTGGCCTGCTGCTCGAGGACACGGTGCACTGTCGGCAGATCCAGGCCCAACTGCCGAAGTGTGTGAACCAGCTCGAGGCGCTCGACCGCGGCAGCATCGAAGAGCCGGTACCCGCCACCCGACCGCGCTACCGGAGGCACGGCTCCGATATCGGACCAGAACCGGATCGTCCGCGCCGACAACCCAGTTCGCTGCGCCAGCTGGCCGACCGTGAACAGATCGGTGTCTTCATGCATCGCACCAACCTGCACCCTCCACCCGCTGTCAGGTCAACTCGAAACACATCACACCAGCTCGGACGCCGATCGCAGGCCTGAAGCTACGTAGGCCACCGAACCTTCCGAACGCTCATCAGCAGTAGCGGATGGTCTGCACCACACCAGGTTCCGGCCATCGGCGCCCCGCGCTGGCCGGTTCGGTCAGCGCGGTATGCGGCAAT
>NZ_JBIWMX010000153.1:0-1091 GCF_044766925.1 Nocardia sp. NPDC101769
CGGTGACCTCGATCCGGCCGCCGTCGCGGCGCAGCAGGCCGGCCGCGACGAGTGCGGTCAGTGCGGCTTCGACGTCGGCGGTGGCGAACTGGGTCATGGTGGCGACCTTGGCGATGTGCGCCTGCTCCTCGACCGGTTCGCCCGCCGCCAGGGCGACGTTCAGGGTGATCCACTGCTTCTCGTCGAGCGAGGTGCCCGCCAGGGAGCGGACCAGGATCGCGTGGTGGTGCTTCTCGGCCTGGCCGACGATCGACGGGTTCAGGGTCGGGGCGGTGGTGGCGGTCATGTCGTGCTCCTCGGTGTGTGCTGTCCGGGTGATGACATCAATACTGACACTCAGGTCCATAAGTGCACAAGTACCAATTTCTACTTAGTTTCATTTGGTACTTAGGCTCGGCTGAGCTACGATTCCGGCATGGATTCCGACGACCGATCCCTGCCGCTGCGGGAACGCAAGCGGCTGCGCACCCGGCGAGCCCTGGCCGACGCGGCACTGCGGCTTTTCACCGAGCGGGGATTCGACCGCACCACGGTGGAGCACCTGGTGGACGAGGCCGAGGTATCGCGCAGCACCTTCTTCCGGGCGTTCGCCACCAAGGAGGCCGCCGCCGTCGAGGCCGAGACCGAGCTCTGGGCGAGTTATCTCGCGGCGCTGGCGGATCGGCGCGCGACGGGCCCGATCGTCGACCATCTGCGGGACACGTTGATCGCGGGAGCCGAAGCGCTGCCGCCGGATTGGGACGCCCGCTACATCGCGACGCGCCGGCTGGCACTCACCGCGCCGGCCCTGCTCGGCGAGATCGACTACCAGCGTTCGGGTGTCGAGAAAGAGGTCGTGGCCCGGCTGACCACAGCATCGGACTCGGATCCGGCGGACCTGCGCCCGCGCATCCTCGCCGAGCTCGCCACCACATGCTGGAGTGTCGCTGCGCGGGACTGGGTGGTCACCGAAGGCGCCGGCGGCCGCGCCACACTGATCGCCCGGATCCGTGAGGCTTTCGACGCCGTGCCGGCCGCACTGCACTTGACGGCGTACGAACACCCCGGTGACACACCCGAAACGATGTGACCCGGCACAGGCGGCGACATTC
>NZ_JBIWMX010000154.1:0-1082 GCF_044766925.1 Nocardia sp. NPDC101769
ACCCGATGGTGTCGAGGTGTGCTGCGACCAGGGGGATAGCCACGGTTTCGAGTCCCTGGACGACGTCGAGGGCCGGGTGCACGTTGACCTCGAATACCAGCCCGGCGTTCTCGGTGCACAGATCCACGCCACCGAAGGGCAGTCCGAGGGATCGGGTTGCGGCACAGGCCAATTGTGCAAGGTGGACGGGCAGGGACGCCGTCGGACGCAGGTAGGAGCGGGCGCCTTTGGCCTCGTTGCACGGGGCGTCGGGATCGTCCTGGATATGCTCGACGACGCGCAGAACCTGGTCACCCAGCACGACCACCCGCAGCTGGTGGCGGCGGCCGTGGTCGTCGAGATTTCCGGCATCGGCCGACAACAGCCAGTCCTGGCGAGTCGTCGCGTAGAGCCGCATCGCCTCGAACAGGGCCGCGTCGGTGTCGATATGGAATACGTCGCGACCGCCGAGACCGGTGACCGGGCGGGCCCACGCGTCACCGCCGAGGCGATGCAAGGCGGCGGCTGCGGTCTCCGAACTCGGATCACGCAGCACGATCGTGGCCGGATACCGGATACCTGCTTGCTCGAAACAGGCTGTGGTTCTTGCCTTGTCGGTGGCATTTCGCCAGGCTTCGGCGTCACCCGCGCCGAGGCAAGGCACCATGCTGGCGGCGAGCAGCGCCTGGAACTCGGTGAAACGTGCACGGTCATCAGGATGGATCTCGTAGACCACGATCGCGTCCGGTGTGACGGGTGCGAGCCGGTCGCTCCACAATGTCAGCCCGGCCGCGGTCGCTGCGGCCCGTCCGCGGCCACCCCGCAGGAAGTCGCGAGCATCGATCGAAATGGCGGGACCGCCGGTGAGTTCGGCGACGGCGGCCTCGAGCACGACCCGGCTCTTCTCCTGGGAACCATGATCGGCCAGCACGACAACTTGCGGTAGACGATGTGACGGCTCGTTGATCGGCATGTATTCCCCCTGTAGTCGAGGGGCCTCGCGTGTGCCCTTCGCTGGTAGGTGCCACAGCCGGATCGCCGACCGCCGCGTCACAAAGATAATGCGGGCAGACGATCTACGTATCTCGTTTCGGGAGAACAGA
>NZ_JBIWMX010000155.1:0-1065 GCF_044766925.1 Nocardia sp. NPDC101769
CGTCAGTGCGGTGTCGACGCGAGCGCCCTGGTGCGGGCGTCATGATCGTCGGCGCTCGCCGGCCGAGCACTACCACCATGCGCGCGGCTCGGCACGAAAACTGGGGATCGCCACTGGAGATCGCCGACGTCGAACGGCCGGAGCCCGCCGCGGGCGAAGTCCGCATCGCGGTCCGGGCGACCAGCGTGAACCCGATCGACATGCACACCGGCAACAATTCCGGCTACGAACAGTCCATGCGGCTGCCCTGCATCCCCGGGTGGGACGTCGCCGGTGTGGTGGATGCGGTGGGCTACGGAGTAACTCGCTACGCCGTGGGCGACCGCCTCTACGGCCTGGCCTGGTTCCCCTATCCTGCCGGCACCTATGCCGAATACATGACCGTGCCCGCGTATCACCTTGCGCCGATGCCGAAGTCGGCTTCCTTCACCGAGGCGGGGTGCTTGCCGATGGCCGCGCTGACGGCCTGGCAGATGCTCGACGCTGCCGGGGTACGTGCCGGTCAGCACGTTCTGATCAGTGGGGCCTCCGGCGGCGTCGGTCACCTCGCGGTGCAGTTGGCGGTCGCACGGGGAGCCACGGTCACCGCCCTGGTGCGTCCCGATCACCATGCCGCACTGCGCGAATTGGGCGCGCACACCTGCGTGGACTACACCCACGCCGACGCTGTCACGGCGATCGGGAAGGTCGACGCCGCGATCGACCTGGTCGGATTCGATTTCGGCGCTTCACTGTTCGACCGCGTCACGCCCGGCGGCACGATCGCCTTGTCGACCGCATGGTCGGTCACCGGATATCAGGCCGCCGCGGCGCAGCGAGGTATCCGCGCGGCCTCGTGCCTGGTGGAACCCGACCCCACGGCCCTCGCGGCCATCACCGAACTGGTCGACTCGGGCGCGGTGCGCGTCGTCGTCGGCGCCGAGTTCGATCTCACCGAGGCCGCCGATGCCCAGCAGTGGGTCAAGGACCGGCGCGGCTTCGGCAAGGCCGCGATCGTAGTGAACGCACCGGAACGAACGTGACCGAAAAACCCAAGCAGCTGCGCGGTATCGCGGTGCGCGACAA
>NZ_JBIWMX010000156.1:0-1057 GCF_044766925.1 Nocardia sp. NPDC101769
TTTTACGAACGCGCCCCAGCGGTGGACCTTTCGGTGTCGAAGGTCCCGACCCGAGGTGTCGTTGGCATCGTGTGATGCCCGCCTCGACGGCGGATCGTGGAGCGATGAACACCCATTCCGGTCTCGTGCGCCCGCCGCCCTCGCGGCGCCATCCTGTGCGCGTGGTGCTGATCGACAGCAACCGCGCCGTCCGTGACGCTGTCACCGACCTGCTCGAGATCGATCCGGCCGTGTCCGTGGTCGGCCAAGCCGACACCTTCGCCCGGGCCATGACCTTGCTGTCGGGCCTCGAGCCCGACGTGGCTGTCATCGACCCCCGCCTGCCCGACGGTGACGGCCTCGACCTGTGCCGGCAATCGCAGGCCACCGGCGCGGTGACTCGCTGCCTGATCCTGACCTCGGACACCGACCCCGACGCGATGGCAGCCGCCGTCGACGCCGGCGCGGCCGGATACATCATCAAAGACCTCACCGACCTGGCCCTGGGCGACGCGGTCAAAGCCCTCGCCACCGGCCGCTCACACCTGGACGCCCACAGCCCGGCCCTGATCCACGAAGCCCGCCGCCACCGCGGCGGCCATCTCCCGGCGTTGACGACCACCGAGACCGCGATCATGGGGCTGGTCGCCGACGGGCTCACCAACAAGCAGATCGCCAACCGGTTGTTCTTCACCGAGAACACCATCGGCCGCTACATCGCCCAGATGAAACACAAACTCGGCCTCGGCACCCGCTCCCAGATCGGCGCCCACCTCGACAGGCGCCCGGCATAGATACCGCTCGTCATCGGCTGGACGTAGCGCGTCACTTCGATGCAGTGCAGTGAGTACCCGGGCTGCCGCCTGTCGTTCGCGGCGGAACTCGAATCCGCCCAAAGCTCGGGGAGTTCCGCGGGAACCTCGACAGGCGCGATCTCATCCGAGGGTAGTGGCACACCGATATTGTTGCCGTCCTCGGAAAGCCGTTGGCTGGCAAGGCGTTCGCCGAGTTCGGGCATCGCTCCCCACGATTCCCGATGGAGAACATCCAAGACATCCGGTGCGGACGCCTATGTCGT
>NZ_JBIWMX010000157.1:0-1015 GCF_044766925.1 Nocardia sp. NPDC101769
CAAGGTCGATCTCGAGAACCGCTGGGTTCGGCACCACTTTCCCAAGCGTCTCGCCGAATATTGCGAGCAGTACGCCGAGTTGCGGAGTGGCCCACCGCCTGCGGACCTGGTCTACGAGGAATACCACGCCCTGCGTCGCAGCTCGCAGCCGGTCGCGGCGGAGTCGACCGAACCTGGCGCTACCGAACCTGGCGCTACCGAACCTGGCGCTATCGAACCTGGGGCTACCGAGCCCGCGGCCACGGAGATCGGTCGACCTCCGGTCCAGCTGGACACCACCGAGTATCGCAGCACGATGGTTGCCCGCCCGAGCGCGCAGGCCGCCCTGGGGGCCATCAATCCCGGTGACCGGGTCGGGGACTTCGACCTGCTGACGATGATCGGGCAGGGCGCGTTCGCCCGCGTGTATCTCGCGCGGCAGCGCTCGATGCAGCGGCTGGTCGCGGTCAAGATTTCGCACAACCACGGCACCGAGCCCGAAACCCTCGCCCAGTTGGACCACGAATACATCGTGCGGATCTTCGACCAGCGACTGATCGCCGACGGCGAGCTCAAGCTGCTCTACATGCAGTACCTGCCGGGCGGCACACTGCTCGATGTCCTGAATCGGCTGCGATCGACCCCGGTACAGGCCCGTAGCGGGCAGGTGCTGCTCGATGCCATCGACAGGGTACTCAAGGACAAGGGCGAGGTTCGTCCTGCCGATACGGCGGTGCGGGCCCGGATCGCGGCGATGACGTGGCCGGAAACGGTCGCCTGGCTGGGCCGTCGACTCGCCGACGCGCTCGGGCACGCCGCCGGACGCGGGGTGCTGCACCGCGACATCAAACCGGCGAACGTGCTGCTCAGCGCCGACGGTATACCCAAGCTCGCCGACTTCAATGTCAGCTTCAGCCAACACATCCGGGGCACCAGCCCCCTGGCGTACTTCGGCGGATCGCTGGAATACATGTCACCCGAGCAGCTCGAAGCGTGCCATCCGCAGCTACCGGGGACGGCCGGCGACCTCGACACC